>MKSK01000006.1:156621-380013 GCA_001897225.1 Chlamydiales bacterium 38-26 | reverse complement strand
CAAACAGCTCAGGAATTATATCTTAGTGAGCATCCAGGCGAAAGTAGAGAAGAAGATGTTTTATAATTCTAAACTAAGATAAAAAGGACAAGAAAAATGAAAATATCTAATCAAGCAAATAGCGTTCCTCATAAAGCTTCTGAAACAGTTTCAAAAAATGAAAAGAAGCTGACTCTTAGAAGAGACGTAGTTAATCTTAATGATTCTCAAAATCCCATCAATTATCTTTTAGGACTTTCCTTAGAGATGGCTCCAAAAGCGGAAAGCAAAAAAAAATTAGAAGCCGCAATAATTGAATCAAAGGGCGGGATTTATAAGAAAATTGAGCAAATTAGACAAAGAGAGATTGCATAAGTTGAATGGAATCCTAAAGATAGAGTTGATTTGTGTCCGTAGTTTAAGTTGTTGAATGAAGCCCTAGAAAGAGTTGATTTGTTCCTAGTTAAGTTGTTGATAGTTGTTTAAAGTTGGAACACCACAGCAGTTACGGATGATTGCTGTGGTGTTTTTTTTTGTACGAGTTTATTCAAGAAGAAAGGCAAAGTCTTGAATGGATAATTGACCTAAAGCTGCTTCATCATCAAATAGGGTATCTACCAGGATTTTTTTTTGTTCTTTTAGACGCATCAATTTTTCTTCAATGCTCTCTAACATGGCATAGCGCTTGGCAAATACAGTCGTTTTTCTGCCGATGCGATGGGCACGATTAATCGCTTGTTGTTCGGCTGCTTCGTTCCACCAAGGATCGAAAATGCATACATAGTCGGCAGCTGTTAGATTGAGTCCCGTTCCTCCTGCTTTCAAACTAATTAAAAAGAGGTGAATGCTCGGATTATTTTGGAATTCAGAGACAACAGCTTCGCGATTTTGCGTGTTACCATCTAGATAAACATAATTCCAATTTTTAGATTTAACTTCTTTAGCAATTAGATGAAGCATGGATGTGAATTGACTGTAAACAAGTACTTTGCTATTTTCTTCGACTGCATTTTCTAAATCTTGTAATAGAGATTCCATTTTTCCGCTTGAGAATTCAAGATTTTCAGTAGGCGATAAATGACTGGATATAAGGAGCGGATGACAACAGATCTGTCTCAACCTTAAGATTGCTTCGAAGACTTCGAGTCGATGCTTGGATAAACCCTCATTTTTCACTTTAACAAAAAGATTTGTTTTAAAACCCGCTAGGTACGCTTCGTAAATTCGTCTTTGTGCAGGTGGCATTTCAACCCAGACTGTTTGTTCAATGCAATCTGGCAAATCTTTAGCCACATCCGCTTTTTTTCTTCTCAAAATGAAAGGACGTATTTTTTTCTTAATCCTTTGAATGTACCTTGAATCTGATAATCCTGCTTGTAGATCATTATAAAAGCTTTTTTCATCTCCTAAAAGTTCTGGCATAAGAAAATGAAAATGCGACCAAATTTCACCTATATGATTTTCTATAGGCGTACCAGTGAGCAAAAGACGAAAATCAGCTTTTAGTTGATAGCTTGATTGTGCAATTTGCGTTGAGGAGTTTTTGATAGATTGCGCTTCATCTAAGATTAAAGCGGCAAAATCGATAGTCTGGAGCAATGCAATATCTAAACGCATCGTTGCATAAGAGGTCAGGATAATAGTTTCTTCATGGAATATATCAGGAGGAAGATTTCTTTGGGGTCCATGATAGATAACTACTTTTCGATCTGGGAGAAATTTTCCAATTTCATTTTTCCAGTTAAAAATTAAGGAAGTTGGCATGACAATAAGTGTGGGTTTTGCACAAGACAGCGAGGAAAGAAAGGCTAGCACCTGTACAGTTTTGCCCAAGCCCATATCATCAGCTAAAATGCCATTAAAACCTAATCTTGAAAGGAAGTTTATCCAGTCGACTCCCTGCTGTTGATAAGGTCTTAGGTTAGCCTGGAAAGAGGCGCTTGGAGGAGAGTGAGGAATCTCATCGAGGTCTGTTAAAACTGTTTTAAGTTGGTGGATAGCGCTATCAAAAGTGATATTTTGTGATTGATTTAGAAGTTGACCTAATGTCCCTAGTTGATGTTTTTTTAGTTTGATTCCTTCAGCTGCTATCTCACCTTCTTCAAAGAGTTCTCTCAAGCCTTCTTGGTTCCAATGATCTGGCAATAAACCCACCGCCTGGGTTCCAATTTCTACAAAGCGTTCCCGTCTCGTGAAAGCTCCCACTACGTTTTTTAGGTCTGTTTCATGTTCCTCATACCTGAGCTTTCCTTTTACTGTGATATCATGCATTTGTAAAGACACGTCCAGCTGGGAGTCTTTGTATAAAAGAACTTTTTTTCCCTGAAAATCTTGTATATGCCAACCTATCTCTAAAAGAAAAGATAAAGACTTGGCCACTTGATCCAGAGGACAATAGTAGTGGGATTGACCTACAATTTTTTGTAAATACCCGGTTTCAAGAAGATCTTGTTCCCAACTTTTTTCTGCTCGCATGTCCCTTTTTATAGGATTCAAGACTTGTTCGTGATAAGCGATTTGTCTGTTGGACCCGTAGTCCATCCAAAGATCAGCAAAAGCCCCTGAACGATCTTTTAACTTTAGGATTGGTAAAGGGGATGGTTCATTTTTTTGCTGAGCGATGTTTGGATTTGCATAAACGATGCGAAGAGTGTCATCTTCTATGTCTTCAATTTGAGAAAGAGAGAATTCAGAAGGTGAAGTGTAGAGATTTCTGATGTCTTTCCAACTCACATCTGTTTTGATCAGTTTAAGTAAACTTCCTTTTATAAACCATACCTGGGATCCAAAACAGATAAAGTCGCAGGTGGTAATATCAAATTCTTTATCTACAAATTTGATCATCCCTTGCACCTTTTGCTCTGAGACCAGATAGTAAAACTCTACAGGCGTAAAAAAGTCACAGATCAGTTGTTTTTGATTATAATAAAACTTCCCAGAGGCAGCTAACCACTTAAGGGCTTGAATGGCGAGACTGTAAGGGATTTTGATTATAGAGTTCTCGAATTTCACATCTTTTTGAGTCAACAGTTTTAAGGCATCCAGATCTTTTGGGGTGGCTAATTGTTTCCAGCGAGAAACTGTGGTGCCTGTTTTCGAGTTAAATTCAAGCCCCCCCGCGTAACGTTCAGCTTCTAATAATTGGATGGCTAGAATCCCAGATTTTTCTGACTCGGTTTGATTAATATGATAGGAAATTTCAGTCATTTTAAGCCTTAAAAGATTTGCTTTCTGTTAAAGTATAACATAATTTCCATGAATTGAATAGTCTTCGTCTCTTCTGATAAGATTTTAGCCCTTCGTCATCCATAAAATGGCTTAGGCACATTTATTCAAAATTTCATCCAGGCGACATGCCCTTTTATACGTCGGAGATAAGGCATATACACATTATTCATTTGAAGATGATTTGCAAGAATTTGAAAAAAATTAAGTGCAGACCGAAAGACAAACGCAACAAGACAACACTCTGGTTGTGTTCGATATTTGCAATCTGTTGTAAGAAAAAGAATAGAAACCCCTTTTAGTCAAATAACAAGCAAGTTTCCAAGAAAAAAACATACGGTTACTAAAGAGGGGTTCTTGCTCAAACTAGTTTTTATTATGTTATTAAACTTGTGCTAGAATTTAGGGACGAGTTGGGTTTAAATTATCTATCGCAGGGGAGGGACTATCGATTTGTAGGCAATCACCGGTTCTAATAGATTTAAACATTCTAAGTCACGTATAATTCCTCCCAAAAGAAGAGAGAAAAGACATGACTAAACTAAAAATGTGGAAAGAATACCCTTCCTGGGAAGAGGCTGAAAGCGCCTGGGAAAATAAAGCTTTGGAAGCTTCACGAAAAAATCCCATTAAGAAGTTAAAACAATTACCCGAAATGCCAGGTATTACAAAGGAAACTGCCAAAAATCTTAAGTGGAAAAGTTTAAAATGGATGATTTCTCAAGATCATGAAGGACAAGTGCGAAAAGGTTTTTTGAAGCATCCTCTGAAGTATAGTTGGGCTTTCATTCAATCTATATTCAAGAAAAAATCCTACACGCGCGAAGGGGATTTTTTCTTTTATGGTGTGCAAGGAGAGGAGGAGTTTAAAAAACTTTTAAAAACCCCGAATACCTTATTGGTTTTAGGATTTTCTTATTGCCACAAACCTTTTGAATGTCCCTCTGGGCGTTTTACAGATCGTTGTGAAAACAACAAAGAGAATGCTGTTTGTCAGCAATGCTTTATAGGTAAAGCTGTTCACGCTTCCCAATCAGCTTACATCATTCCTTTGTTTATCCCTACGATTCATTACATAGGGGCCAAGATTTTTGAGATCGTCCACAATAACCCTGATCGAAAGGTTTTGTTTATTATTACAGCCTGCGAGATGACACTAGAAATGTTTGGTGACTGGGGCAATATGGTTCATATCCAAGGAGTAGGTGTCAGATTGGATGGGCGTATCTGTAATACGATGAAAGCATTTGAGCTATCCGAAAAAGGCATAAAACCCGGCTTAACAGTCGTTTTAGATGGTACTCAAAAGCGCATCATGGATTTGATTAGGTATCGCCAGGAAAATTATGATAAAGAAAGCTAAGCGGGATCTCGATGCATCACGGCTTTAAACCCATGTAGCATCCTAATAAGCGTTCATGACTACCAGCCATCAAGTAGAAGAGGTCTTCTTTTTGATATCGGGATAGTTATACCATTTTCTAAAAGGTTTATGAGTCGTGGCTTCGTGATAGGGTCTGACTCTTTCAGCGGATTTACAGTCTTCTTTACAACAGCCTGCATGTTGTTTTAAACAATCCGGACAACATAGAAATAGTGCATTACAATCCATATTGGCACAATTAATATATGTTTCATTGGGAACTTGGCAGTGATGACACGTTCCAATTACAGGTGTAGGCTCAGTGCTAACGGGTACGGTGAGTCTATCGTCAAAGACAAATAACTTACCCAACCAGTGTTTACTGCCTTCCTTCAAACCATAGTTAATGATCCCCCCATCTAATTGATAAACTTTTTCGAAACCTTGCTCGATAAGTAGGGAAGAATAAAGTTCACAACGGATTCCACCTGTGCAATACATCATGACTGGTGTGGTACTAGGGTCTACTTTTTCCTTTAATTGATGAGCGTATTCTTTAAAATCTCTAAAGGTTTCGCAGGGAGGGAGCTCGGCACCTTCAAAATGACCCACCTTCCACTCGTAGTCGTTGCGGACATCGATTAATACATGACCTTCATTTTCCTCTAGCTTTTGCTTCCATTCTCCAGGGGAAAGGTGTTGGCCTCTTTTATCTAAATCGATGACTTCATCAACGGCAACAAGTTGTTTACGATACTTGACTGTACAACGAGGGAAAGCTTGTTCATGATATTCATGGATCTTGAAATATACATCCTTAAACTCAGGTCTACTATGCATCCAGTCTATATAGGCGTATGCGTCCTGCCGAGAAGCAGACATTTGTCCATTAATGCCATTCTCTGAAATATAGATGCGCGAGGTTACGTCTCTATTTTCAAAAAAACTTTTGTGTTTGATCACCTCTTCTTGAGGATCGCTTAGGGTAATAAAATGGTAATAGGCTAGGACTAAGTAAGGTAATTCATTACTCATAAGTACATGGACTCATTTTTTAATAATCATTAAGTATTATAGTGAGTACACGGTTAATTTTCTATACTAACCTGTATTTTGCCTATTTTTACCATCTGGGCCTGCGCGGGAGGCAAAATAGAGATATGCCTTATTCATCATACATACGAGAGGAATTGAAGGGTTTTTAGGTCATTTTGCAATACTTTGCTTCCAAGAGGACCAGGGTTGTTCGAATTTAGGATTTTCTAGGCAGTAATTATAAAAATTCGTGAGAAATTCTAGTCTTTCAAAATGATGGGAGTATCTCCAGTCGTGGGAAGGAAAGGGTTCGGATAAATCTTTCCCCCCCAGTAAAGCTTGTCTAGATAAGATGTGCTTAAAACTTACCTGTGAGGCATGTTTCATCATATCGTACATGGCCATAAATGAGGTCGCTCTGCCTCTACCTGCCGCACAATGAAAGTGTAGCCAAGAAGAGGGGCTTGATTGGGCATGGTTTTTTATTAATTCAATAAAATGATCGACTTGTTCGTCGGTAGGTTTTAAATGGTCAGTAACGGGCAAACGTACATATGTTATCCCTAAGCTATCCGCAAGTTCTTTTTCAGAATAAACATCTTGGACATCTATTTTTACAACTTGAGCAGATTTTTTGTGATATAAAAAGATGTCATTTTTATTAAGAAGTTTTTCTAAACGGTTTTTTTCATCGTATATAATTTCATTAAGATTCTTATCTCGGTTACTCCAGCCTTTTTCTCCGTGCCAACTCACTGCGATTCCATTAATAAATCCATGGGACTCTTCACGGAGATCAATAACGACGAGCGGTTGATGAGCAATGATTTCTTTAATGCGAAGCAAGCCAAGTTTAGAAAATTGACCACTGGCGGAAGCTTTTAAGTCGAAAAGTCCATAAAGAAGAGCTTTGGACTCGTAGGGATCTTTAAAAAAATCTTGAGACAGATAGGAAGGATGAGTCATACGAAAATTTCGGGGAAGTTCATCTTTATTTTCCATATTAATAACAAGCTGGAGCTTACTTGAATCCTGTCCTTTTAAGAAGGTAAAAGGGAAGATTAAAATAAACAATAGGATTAATTGAAAAAATTTTAAGAGCATTTGAAACCAAATTAATTTGAATATGATATTTTTTTATACAACTAAATTTATATAAACATGTTTAAGATTATGTAAATATACATTAAATTGTTTGTAAACTTTAGTATAATAGTCCAAAGTGTGAGAGACCACAAGTGATTCTCTAATAGTAAGCTATTTACGTATCTCTTGTGTCTTTGTTGTATTTGAAAATCCAATTTTTTTCTTATTTTCAGCGAGCCAGCTCGTCCAATTTTTTTGAAATTGGGGATTTTGCTGACAATAGAGGTAAAATTGATCTAGAAAGTCTTTACGTTCTTCCGCATAAGGTTTTTTCCAGTCGTTAGCTTTTTCATTTAAAAAATTTAACCCTCCCAGAAGATATTGTCTTTGATAGATATCTTCAATCGGGACATGCTTGGCATTGCGCATCATATCATACATCACGAGAAAAGTTGTGGTACGCCCTTCCCCTGCGGCACAATGAAAATGTAGCCACAGCGCATTTTTGGGTATAGCTTTAATAAAATTAATAAAAGTATCCACATCTTGATTAGCAGGTTTTAAATGGTCAGTTATAGGGATTCGAATATAGCCCAGCCCGTGAGATGTTGTTAATTCCTCCTCGGATTTTACATCCTTAACCCACAGAGGGACAGGAAATTTTTTGCTAGCATACACGATGGCCACATAAGACTGTAAAAGTTGTTGTAAACGTTGGTTTTCGTCTTTGATCACTTCTTCAGATGTTTTTCCTTTATTTACCCAGTCTCTTTCAGTATACCAACTGACAGCGATTCCATTAATAAAACCATGTGATTCTTGTCTTAAATCTACTATTGTTACGTTTTCGGAAGGAATTTTTTGAAGAATTGCTTGAAGACCCCCTTGAGAAAATTGAGCACTTCCAGACGCTTTCAATACTTTTAACCCTTCCTGTGAAGGCTGATTAGAGGAACTAAGAGGAAGAGGGTCCGTAGACATTCGAAAGTTTTTAGGCAGTTCAGGCTCGTTCCACATGTTAACGATGAGTAGAGGTTTCCCTGTCACAATAAAAATAGGATAGAAGAGGTAACCTATGAAAGCTAAGAAGGAAATGAGTAATAGAGAGACAATCATTCGCAGCATGAAAAAACCTAAAATTAAGAAATACTAATGAATACCTTTAGGGTAACTTACCGTTATATTTTATAAGTATCAATTTTTGTAACTCGCGTAAAAATACCTCTATAGGTTATGATTGAATTGGCAAATATGCAATTTTTAAGGAGATTTATGGCAGAAGATTTAAAGCATTTAGATGATAATAATTTTGCAGCAACAGTAGCCCAAGGTGTTACATTGGTAGATTTCTTTGCTGACTGGTGTGGTCCTTGCAGAATGATAGCTCCCATAGTAGAAGAATTAGCCCGTGAAATGCAAGGAAAAGCGACTGTGGCCAAATTGGATATAGAAAATGCCCAGCAAGTGACAGCGCAATTTCAAGTGACTTCTATACCGACTATTATTGTTTTCAAAGACGGAAAAGAAGTTAAACGTTTTGTGGGTGTAAAATCTAAAGATGATTTAAAAAATGCGATCTTGGGTGCTATTTAATCCCTGAATTCTCACTCTAATTGTGCCAAATAGTGCAATTAGAGTAGAGCTCCCCCAGAAGTTATTTTCAATTGAAATCATCGCAGAAGCCTATCATACAAATGGGTTCTAATCTAATTCAGAAATTATTTCGGATACTTATTGAATAAATTTATTATTCTCTTATCTGGCCAAATCCATTTTGACGCCAGGCCTCATAAACCGCAATACCTACGGAAGTAGCTAAATTCAAACAACGTACGCCTTCAATCATCGGTATGCGTGCAAACCGTTCAGGCCAACGTTCGAAAAACTGAGCGGGTAACCCTGATGTTTCAGACCCAAAAATTAAATAATCAGATGTCTGATACGAGATTTCATGGTAAAGCTGGTGGGCTTTACTTGAAAAAAAGGTAAACTGGCAGTTTGTATTAGATAACAACTTTTCCAAGTCTTCTTCAATCTGCACATTCACTCCTTCCCAATAATCTAAACCTGATCTTTTAAGCCAACGATCATTGATGCTAAAACCCAAGGGAGGAATGAGAATTAGATCATTGCCAGTCACAGCGCACGTGCGCACAATGTTTCCTGTATTTTGAGGAATGCAAGGTTGGTAGAGAACGATTTTCACAGAATAAGTCCTAAAAGAAATAAGGCTGTCTCCATAGGACAGCCTTAAAATTCGTTACTTTGCTTTTTTAGAAGAGTCGTGCTCGTCTAGTAAAAGAGCATCGTCATCTTCATCTTCATTCAAATCTTTAAGATTTTTTGTGTCTCCAGTGGCTTTAACGACTTCAACTTCAAAAACCAAAGCGGAGTTAGGAGGAAGCTGACCTGTTTTGCCATAGGCTAAATCTGGGTGAATAAAGAGTCTGCGTTTTTCCCCTTCTTTCATCCCTGCAATGCCTTTGCTGAAACCTGGAATTGTCTGATCTAGAGGAATTGTAATAGGTCCACCAGCTGCCTCTGAGCTGTCAAAAACAGTCCCATCGATATACTTAGCTGTATACTTAATACTGGGTGTTCCATGTTCACCTACCACAGGTCCTGTACCTTCTTGCAAAACGATGTACTGGAGTTTACCAGGAACAAGAGACTTAATGGATGAATCTTGTGCATTTTTAGCCATAAAAGCTTCCGCAGCCTTCAGATTATCATCAGACAATCTAGTGAAGGCTTGTTCTTGCACTTTTAACATCATTGTTTCATACTCTTGGTCGCTCATTGGAGAAGGTTTACCTTCAGCTCCTTCACGCATGCCTTTAATGATACTATCTAAATCAAAAGTCACGCCAGGGCTCTTCAAATTTCTACCAATAAAATGACCAAAAGCTTCAGAAAGCTTTTTCATATCGATCTCTTGATGTGCTGAAGCGCTTGAATTTTCTTGAGCAGTCGTTTTTGTATTGTTATCCTTAGTATTGTCCTGAGCAATCAACGCTCCTAATGTAAAAGCTGTAATGACGCCAGTCAGTGCTAAGAGTTTTGTTCTATTAAACATATACGATCATTCCTCCATTCATTTTTGGAATATCCAACACGTTAGGTAATTTCTTAAATTATGTCCATGAAAATTCAGGGTCTTCAGTAGTTAATTTAAGTTCTTTTAGCTGCTCAGATGCGACTTTAGATGGGCACTCTAGCATTAAATCGCTGGCTTTTTGCGTTTTGGGAAATGCAATGACATCACGGATATTTTCTGTCTGTGTCAAAAGCATGACAAGACGATCTAAACCTAGTGCAATGCCTAAATGGGGGGGAGTTCCATAGCTCAAGGCTTCAATGAAAAAGCCAAATTTCACTTCTAGCTCATCTGGCGTGAGTTTCAGGAGTTCAAATATCTTTTTTTGCAGATCACTGTTGTGGATTCTTTGGGAACCGCCGCCGATCTCATATCCATTCAACACAATGTCATAACCGGAGGATCTGACGTTGAGGGGATCTGTATCCAGTAGATGCACGTCCTCTAAATTAGGGGATGTAAATGGATGGTGTTCACTTGCTAAGCGTTTATTTTCTTCATCCCAGGCAAACAAGGGGAAATCTGTCACCCACAAAAACTCGAGCTGATCGGATTTGATTAAATGTCTATCTTTTGCTAAACGTCTTCTTAGATGATCTAGAGATTGATTTGTTTTGGAGGGTGTATCAGCGATCATGAAAATTAGATCCCCGTTTTCCATTCCTGTTTTTTCAATGAGTTCTTTTTGCACTTCTTCATTAAAAAACTTCACAATACTTGAGTTTAAAACTTGATCTTGCATTTTCATCCATGCAAGTCCTTTGACTCCCAGACGACCGACAAAATCGGTGTATTCTTCAATTCCTTTACGAGAAATATCACTGCCACCTTTTACGCAAAGACCCTTAACAGTGCCTCCTGCATTTAATTGATCATGAAATACAGTGAAGGAGGATTTTTTAGCGATTTCATTAAGGTCAACGAGCTCCATACCGAATCTTAAGTCAGGGCGATCTGTGCCAAATCGAGCCATGCATTCTTTATGTGGAATACGCCGGAACGTTTTCGGAATATCGATACCATTGCAGTCTTTGAAGATTTTACCTAGTAAACCTTCAATAATGGGCATTAGATCTTCTGGTGTCCCAAAGCTCATTTCCATATCAATTTGTGTAAACTCAGGCTGTCTATCCGCGCGAAGATCTTCGTCGCGAAAGCATTGAGCGATCTGAAAGTAGCGGTCCATGCCAGAAACCATCAGGAGCTGTTTAAAAATTTGCGGAGATTGAGGAAGCGCAAAGAATGTTCCTGGATAGATACGAGAAGGAACAAGGTAGTCTCTAGCTCCTTCTGGAGTAGATTTTCCTAGAATCGGGGTGGCAATTTCTAAAAACCCATGTTGATCTAAATACTGCCTTGTGGCCCACATGGCTTGATGTCTTTTGACTAATTTTTGAGCAATGTCTCCTCGTCGTATATCTAAGTAACGGTATTTCAAACGAAGTTCTTCATTGACTTCGATTTGCTCATCACAAATAGAAAAAGGAGGGGTTTTTGCTTTTGAGAGAATTTCGATTTCAGAGATTTGTACTTCAATTTCCCCCGTAGCTAGTTTAGGATTGGCCATTCCTTCACGACGAGGGATCACCTGGCCATGCACAGTGATCACATACTCAGAACGTAATTTTTCACCGATTGTATGGGCTTGAGGATTTTTTTCAGGGTCGAATACGACTTGAGTAAGACCGAATCTATCGCGTAAATCGATAAAAATTAAACCTCCATGGTCACGACGACGGTGTACCCAACCAGATAGTATCACGGTTTGACCCACATGTTCTTTCCGTAAACTGCCACAATTTAGCGTGCGGCGATAACTAATCATATAGCTCCTATTCAATCTGTAATTTTTTTAATTTTTTCCATGGTATCCTTGAGGTCGGAGATCATGGTTTGAGTCTTTTCAATATTATTTTCGATATTTTGCATATAAAATTCCACTTCATGTGGGTCTTGCATCGCATGGGTCATTTCATTCATCAGTTGAATAAAGGTATTGTTTTTTATATCCAGAGTAAGAGTTTTCGCTAAATGATTTAAAGCGACAGGTGTGAGATGACCTGTGGCCATATCTTTAAGTTGAGCTGACTTTGTCTGCAATTCTTCATCTCCAATGATTAACACATAGCGTGTCTGGATTTGATTGGCATATTGCATAACTTTACCCAGTTTTCTGCCACTCAAGTCCATGTCACTAGGAATACCCTGCTTTCTAAGATCATGTAATATAGAAAAACAGGCTTCTTTAGCATTTTCACCTAAAGGAATCAAATAAACTTCTGGGGAAGGAGCCTTAGGAATAGAACTTTCCTGCCTGAGCATCGTTTGCAAAATTCTTTCTAAACCGGTACCGAATCCTATTGTAGGTAGGTCTGGGCCGCCTAAGTCTTTCATTAGACCATCATAACGACCTCCACCCCCTACACTGTTTTGTGCGCCTAATTGGCCAGAGGTGATTTCAAATACAGTTTTATTATAATAATCTAATCCGCGGACTAATAATGGGTTAACCTGATAAGGGATTTTAAGTGTATCCAGGAGTTTTTGAAGTTTTTGAAAATGCAGGGCACTTTCATCGTCTAGATAATTCAAAATATTCGGTGCATTTTTTACAATTTCTTGGTCTCGTGGATCTTTTGAATCTAAGATTCTAAGGGGATTGGTAGAAAAACGCCGCTGGCTATCTTCCGAAAGATTTTCAAAGTCTTTTCTAAGATAATCTTGCAGAGCCTCTCTGAAGGCCTTGCGTGTATCAGGGGTACCTATGGAGTTAATATTGACCTGTAGGTTTTTTAGGCCTAGTTTTTGATAAACTGTGTAAACGAGATCTATCAACTCTGCATCTTGTTCAGGTGAAGAAATACCTATAGCCTCTGCCCCAAATTGATGATGTTGACGGTATCTTCCTAGCTGGGCCCGTTCATAGCGGAACATGGGTCCTATATAAAATAATTTGTGAATAGGTGCCTGCGTATACATTTTATGCTCAATAAAGGCTCGAATGACGGGTGCTGTGCCTTCAGGTCTTAATGTAAGGGAACGTTCTCCTTTATCATTAAAGGTATACATTTCTTTAGTGACGATGTCACTGGTCGAGCCTACTCCTCTCACAAAAAGTTCAGTTCTTTCAAAGATAGGTGTGCGTATCTCTTGATATCCGTAGTCGCGAGCTGTTTGTCTTATGATGGATTCAATATAATTCCATAAATAAGAACTTCTCCAAGCTTCATCAGATTCAAAAGGTAAAATGTCAAAAACACCTGGTGCAGATGGGATAGTCATAGATGGAAGGTCTCCTTATTAAGACCTAGGGATTATAATCTAAGGAAAATAAAGGGTAAAGAAGGAAATTTTCAAGATCCAGACATCTTTGGTAGAGCTTGGTAACTTGTAAAATAAGGGATTAATATGAAAAAAGATATTTCATTTACGATAAATTAGATCTATACATATTGATTAAAGGCTTAAGGTGCGGATTTAATCTTAGAGTTATTAAGTTTTATCCAAGATTTAGGATATTATAAACGTAAGTTATGCTCTAAGGTTTCTTCATCATGTTAGATTTGCTTGATTAACAATTTTATTTAACTGAATTAATTGACGAATTTCATCTTCTGTATAGATTTGGGAAGAAGTCTTTAGGAGGGCTTGGGTGAGTTGGAGGAGAAGCCTTACTTCATTTTCTCCGGAGATGGGTCCAAAGTGTTTTTCCACTTCTCTATTCGCTAACTGTATAACTTCGCTAAGTTTTAATTTTTTTTCATGTAGTTGATTAGACAGCGTTTCGATCAAAAGGTCGTTAGTCTTATTTTTTTCTAAGGTGGTATATTGATACATTCTTGAAGAAATGGTATCAGAAATTGGAAATTCTAGAACAGCTTGAGGACTATTGTTGGGTCTGATATGAGTTAAAACAGCTTGGATTTTGAGTTCTTTTGTTTTTTCAAATAAGTTTTTTACAGTAGAGGTTAAAAAATATAAAAGGCTAAAAGATAAAACAGCAAAAAGGCCTCCTAAAAAACGTCTTCCGATGAGTTCAAACGGATTCCAAGCCACTGCATCTTTAATCAATCGATAAGTATAACCTCTGGGGGTCGTTACTTGGGTAGGGATGTCTGAAGGATTTTGAGTGGTCTGAAGAATTTCATCTTGATAGTGAGCGGAAGATTGGAAAGTGACTTTTACCATTATTTACATACTTACTTTGTTTAATTGATACAATATTATATTTTTTAAAAAAATTAAAGTCAATGGTTGAAGAAATGTGTATTAAATTCATTTATATAGTATTGTTCTTCTTCTGGAGAGTCCATACAGCATAATTTTAAAAGATGTTTTAACGCGTGTTGTTGATTAGCTTTGTCTTCAATAGCTATAGGGTGAGAGGACAGAAGGAGTTTGTTAAGATGAGCGATTACTGCGCTCCTGATCATTTTCTGATGGGATAGAAGTTCTTTTAGATTAGAAGAATTTTTTATTGTTAATACACGAGATATTTCCACAAAGGAGTGATCTAAGTCTACAAAATTTACGCTAGTGGATATGCGCTGGAGGGCTTGATCTACTTTTTCTTTTTGATCATGATTTTCTCCTAATTTTATGTCGCTTAATCCCGCTTTATCTAAATAATCGATGAACTCTTCAAGAGGCATTAATTTGTAATCATCGGATAATTGATGAATGGATGCTTGTATTTCTTTTTTAAGTTTATGATGGAGTGCTTTGTGTTGATCTATTAGCGCGCTTATTTCCCTGTAAAGAGTTTCAGCTGGATGATTCAGATCAAGATCAAGTGCCGCTATGATTTGATTTTTTATAGGCGCTAAAGTCTTTTCCCTTTGTTTTTTTAATTCAACGAGTTTAGCAAGTAGAGGATGAACGGGTGCCTCGGGTACTAAAACATTCTCTTGAGGCTCCGCCTGGGCCACTTCCTCTCCATAGTTTTCTACTGGAACGATAGGTTTTGTGGAAGTGTCTGTTAAAGCATGATGAGATCCTTCATCGTCAATAATCAGGTGACTGCTTACTATTAGTCCATCGGGATTAAACTTAAGGTATGCAGTTAAAAAGCTCGCGTTAGATACAAAGGTGGCAACGGCTTTTTGCGCCTCAAGGGTAAGCTCAATTCCATCTGAAGAATAGAGAACCATATCAGACATTTTGGAGAGTAAGCTCATTTCTTGTTTAAGTCTTGAAAGTTCGTAAGCGCTACCTGGAGTTTCCATTAAACTAATGGCTCGTCTAATGATTGTTTCACCTAACTGATAATACCGTGGAGCATTATAAATATAATTTTCTGCACCTGGACGCAGAAGTGTTAATGCTCTTGGCGGGGAAAAATCTTGACTTTTTCGTTTTTGTGCCAAGGTTTCAAGAGGAATCAATTCTCCATTTTTTACTAGGTTAGTCACTTCCACAGCGTTTGAGTTGTCCAGATTGTTTGAATTGACAAGCAATCGATTGAGAGTTTTCATATCAGCGACTTTACGGAGCTGCATCAGTTTAGAGTCAATGACAATGGCAGTTTTGGGAATGAGCCACTGAAGAAGGCTGGGAGCTGGTTGAGCAATCACAAGAAATTGCGAAAAGTCCGTACTTGTATAGACCCTTAAGGAGTAAGCAGTATTATTGAGATGTCCATGGTGATTAATTTTCGTTAACGAGGGATAATCATGGGGGATTACTTGAGCAAGACTGGTTTTTATAAACTCAGGATCGGACCAATTCTTTTTGTGAGGCTTAATGTGATGGACTTGGGCATATTTAAGAGCCATGGCTACGTCAGCCACACCTTCTGCAGCTCGTAGCTCTTCATCTTCATTACGTGCACTCATATTAAAATACAAGGCGCCAGCTACTAAGCTTAAGACAAATAGAAAAGAAATAATGATGGTTCCAATTAATTTCCAATTGATTAAATGAGAAACCTCGCTAGATTCTGTGAGGCTAATATCATTTTTATCGGTGGTCCAGTTTTCGCTTTCATCGTCGAATTCTCCTACTTGAAATTCAATAGGGGTTTTCTTTAAGTTAAAGGATGATGGCGATTTTGAGAGGGGTGTTGAAGAGAGGGAAGGGGGAGATTTCGCAAAATTAGGGGAAGTTTTGAGTGAGGAATCTTCTATCTCCATGTGGGTATTTTGATTGGATTCCACATCTTTGGCTAGATCTTCATCTATAACCATTGTGTCTTGGGCCTGCAAATTTTCAGCAATCGGTTTTTCAATAGGTAGAGCGGGGGATGGATCATGGAAGAGAGGATCGTCATATCCAGAAACTTCATACACAGCAGGCTTAAGAGGGGTGTTTTGAATATGAAAATCTTCGTTTTGATTTTCAGAGGGATTATCGGCAGTAGAGCTAATTTCAAAAACGAGCGTGTGCTGACCTATCTTTATCACATCTTTCGACTGAATGGTTCTTTTACCGAAAGGCAAGTCATTTAAGGTAGCAAATGGATCTTGAGCAAAATTTACAAGGGTAAAACGATCCCCTTTTTTTATAATTTTGACATGGATAGGCTTTAGTTCTGGATCATGAAGCAAGAGGTCGGCTTGGGGTGAAAGTGTACCAGATCCGATGGTGACAATTTCTTGATCGAATGTCCTTACTTGATGGGATGTGTGGGGGTCTATTATGAGCTTTATCATTACAACTCGTTCTTAAAAACCGAAGCCAGAGGATTTTATTTTTCTGGGGTGAATTTCTAGCATATCTTTGAACATAGGTCAATCTAAATTATTGTTAACAAAATTTATAATTGGATTTATACCTTAATTATGTTAAAATAACCCCTTGCGCAAAATTATTTTCATGACTATAAAGGCATTTTCATTAGTCAGATAGAATTTTTACTTAAAAAATATTATATTATTTAATGTCAGGAGCAATGTGTGAACTGGTTGCTTAAACTATTAGAGCCCGCCCCTTATCTACCCGAGATTGAAGATCCTGCAGAAGTGAAAAAACTTTACCACTACTGGCGTATTCGAATTCTTTATTCGATGTTTGTTGGATATGCATTCTACTATTTCACCAGGAAAAGTTTTACTTTTGCTATGCCAGGCATTATTTCTGAGTTGGGATTTGATAAAAGTCAGTTAGGCATTTTAGCAAGTGTATTTTCCATTACCTATGGAATTAGCAAATTTGCAAGCGGGATTATATCAGATCGTTCGAATGCTCGCTATTTTATGGCATTAGGACTAATTGTTACAGGAATTTTTAATATTTTATTTGGCCTTTCATCGAGCTTAGTTCTATTTTGTCTTTTTTGGGGGTTAAATGGCTGGTTTCAAGGTTTTGGATGGCCTCCCTGCGCACGTTTCCTCACGCACTGGTATTCTCACTCAGAAAGAGGTTCGTGGTGGTCTACGTGGAATGTCTCTCATAATGTGGGAGCTTTTTTGATTCCTTGGATTGTAGGTTTTAGTGCCTACTATTTTGGAGGATGGCGCGCAGCTATGTACATTCCTGGAATTATCTGTATCATGGGTGGCTTTTATTTAATTAATCGTCTACGCGATACACCTCAATCATTAGGATTGCCACCTATCGAAAAATTTCGCAATGATTATGCCGGCACTAGTACAAAATCAGGTGAACAAGAGCTCACAGCACGCGAGATTTTGATAGAATATGTACTAAAAAATAAATACATTTGGATGTTGGCTATTGCTTATTTTTTCGTTTATTTTGTGCGTACGGGGATCAACGACTGGACAGCTCTTTATTTGATAGAAAATAAAGGATATAGTCAGTTGAGTGCCAACGGTTGTGTTTCTCTTTTCGAAGTAGGAGGTTTTTTTGGTAGCTTAGCAGCGGGTTGGGCTTCAGACTACTTCTTTTCTGCGAAACGAGGACCTGTGAATGTTCTCTTTGCCATATTAATGTTTACGGCTATTGCTTTATTTTGGTTTGTTCCTGCGGGCTATCCCTTAATTGATTCAGTTGCACTTTTTGTAATAGGCTTTGCTATTTTTGGACCCCAAATGTTAATAGGTGTTGCTTGTGCCGAACTTTCTCACAAAAAAGCAGCTGCCACATCTACAGGTTTTGCTGGAACTTTTGCCTACATGGGGGCTGCTGTTGCTGGTTATCCTTTAGGAAAAATTACGCAAGAAATGGGATGGGACGGATTCTTTTGGGCATTGGGGATTTCTTGTACACTTTCTATTGTGTTTTTACTTCCTCTATGGGCTGTAACTGAAAATAGAAAACTAGTCCCTGCTAAAAATAACGCTTAGTTGAAAAGATTTAGAAATTTAAGTGATATCTTATTTACTCTCAAAACCAACTGCTTAGGCAGTTGGCTTTTTTTATTACTTTTGATCCTGGGTGATTCCACCCGAATGATCGACACGATGCAAATGTAGCTATTTCATCTACTTGAAGAGATTAAATTTCAAAGATCGTCTTTTTCTCGATAATCCATTCAGAAATGCTGGCATTGCATAAATATTAATTATCTCATTCTCCTCACTTATCCTTTCACTTGTCAAGTTCGGCAATGTTCATGCGTGATTTAGGGGCGCAAGTTAGGTTTAAAAGGTCTATAGCGTCGATAGAATAGATGACGATAATCCCAGGTCTTCTAAAACTCTTTATTCTTTACTCTTTCCATTTAAGGGAGTATATTTGTTATTCCTAAATTTCCTACAAAATTGATTTCTATGAAGTGGGTTCCTCTACACGTACATTCGCAATATTCTATCTTAGACGCGGCTGCTGATATCTACGATATTGCTCAAAAAGCTGCTGCATATCACATGCCGGCGGTTGCTCTTACCGATCATGGGAATATGTTTGGCTCCGTTGATTTTTATAAGGCCTGTAAAGATTCTAAAGTAAAACCTATTTTAGGTTGTGAGTTTTATGTAGCTCCAGAATCAAGATTAGATAAAAAAAAGGAGTATGGGGCTCGTACTAGTTTTCATTTAACAGTTCTTGCGAAAAATGAAGTGGGTTATCATAACTTATGTAAACTTTCTTCTATAGGTTATCTGGAGGGGTTTTATTACTTTCCTCGCATTGACCATAGTGTTTTAAAGCAATATAGCGAAGGCCTCATTTGTCTATCAGGCTGTCAAAGTAGTTTGACGTCTTATGAAGTGTTAAATGGCACAAAAGAAAGTTTGCTTGATAAAATACGCTGGTATCAAGATCTTTTTGGAGAGGATTATTATTTAGAGCTACAGCGTCACCAAATGACAGAAGAAGATATGCGCAGCGATGGGCTATATCAAGAGACTTGGCTTTTACAGTACTATCAAGATTACATTAAAAAG
This sequence comes from Chlamydiales bacterium 38-26, assembly GCA_001897225.1. Classification (GTDB taxonomy): domain Bacteria; phylum Chlamydiota; class Chlamydiia; order Chlamydiales; family Parachlamydiaceae; genus Neochlamydia. The sequence goes on along the minus strand of MKSK01000006.1, from coordinate 360,941 downwards.
CAGGATAAAATTAATCAAACTCTTCTTGAAATTTCTCACGAATACAATATTAAAGTCGTAGCAACGAATGATAGTCATTATATTGAGCGCTCAGATTGGAGAGCTCATGAAATTCTTTTAAATATACAATCTGGTGAACCGACAGAAATTTGGGAAAAAGATTCTCAGGGAAATCCCAAATTTAGGGTTCCTAACCCTAAACGGCGGACGTATCCCTCTCATGAGTGCTACTTTAAGTCTCCTGAACAAATGGCGCAACTTTTTCAGGATATACCCACAGCTCTTTCCAACACTTTGGAAATCGCAGATAAATGCAATGTGACTATTGATTTTAAAACTAAGCACTATCCTGTTTACATTCCCCCGGCTATTGAAGGAAAATCCTATAGCAAAGAAGAACAAGCAAAGGCCGTAGAAAAATACCTTTGGGATTTATGTGAGGAGGGGATTTCAAAACGTTATACTCCTGAGCGTTTGAAGAAGGTTCAAGAAATTTTTCCTGAAAAAGACCCGATGCAAGTTGTCAGAGAGCGTTTAAAATATGAGATGGATGTGATTGTTCCCAAGGGAATGAGCGATTACTTGTTGATTGTGTGGGACTTTATCAATTGGGCTAAGAGAAATGGGATACCTATGGGTCCTGGAAGAGGTTCTGGCGCAGGTTCCATTGTCCTTTACTTAATCGGTGTGACAGATATTGAACCTTTGCGGTTCCATTTATTCTTTGAGCGTTTCATTAATCCTGAACGTATTTCATATCCCGATATTGACGTAGATATTTGTATGCACCGGCGGGGTGAGGTCATCAATTATACTTTGCAAAAGTATGGAAAAGATAATATTGCGCAGATCATCACTTTTGGTACGATGAAAGCTAAGATGACAATTAAGGATGTAGGAAGGGTTTTAAGCGTTCCTTTAACAAAAGTTAATGCGATTGCAAAGTTAGTTCCAGAAGATCTAAACATTACCCTTGTTAAAGCATTAGAAAAAGATGCTGACCTAAGAGCTATGTATGAGCAGGATGAAGATGCACGTCGCATTATTGATATAGGAAAAACTCTAGAAGGCTCCATACGTAATACAGGTATTCATGCAGCTGGCATTATTATAAGCGGTGAACCCCTAACCAATTTCATTCCTGTCTGCTTGTCAAAAGATTCCGATATGCCTGTTACACAGTACTCTATGAAGCCTGTAGAGCTCGTTGGAATGCTTAAAGTGGACTTTTTGGGCCTAAAAACCCTGACTGCCATTCAAATATGTGTAGATTCTATCTATAAAAATACGGGCCGATCGATTGACTGGATCAATCTTCCCCTTGATGATCAACCCACATTTAATTTGCTAAACCAGGGGAAAACGCTAGGTATATTCCAGTTAGAATCTGGCGGCATGCAAGATTTGGCTCGCCAACTGCATTTAGATAAATTTGAAGAGATTATAGCGGTAGGCGCTCTCTATCGTCCAGGACCTATGGACATGATTCCTTCCTTTATTAATCGTAAGCATGGTCGGGAGCCTATCGAATACGACCATCCTTGGATGAAAGATATTTTAGCAGAAACATACGGAATTATGGTCTATCAAGAGCAAGTGATGCAAATCGCTAGCAAGCTGGCACGGTTCTCTTTAGGTGAAGGTGATGTACTGCGCCGTGCTATGGGTAAAAAAGATATGGAGCAGATGGCTCAACAGCGCGAAAAGTTTCGTTTAGGCTCATTGGAAAATGGGATTGATGAACATACTTCCATGCAAGTTTTTGATAAGATGGAGAAGTTTGCGGCGTATGGATTTAACAAATCTCATGCCGCTGCGTATGGCTATTTATCCTACGTCACTGCATATTTAAAAGCGAACTATCCACGCGAATGGATGGCAGCATTGATGACGTGTGATAGTGATGACTTGACTAAGGTCACCAAATTTATTGGGGAATGTCAAGAAATGGGAATCGCTATGCTGCAGCCGGATGTTAACGAAGCGCATTCTACTTTTTTTGCTACCACGCAAGGAATTCGTTTTGCGATGGCTGGCATTAAAGGAGTCGGAGAAGGGGTGGTTGAAGCCATTGTAAAAGAACGCACTAAAAATGGTCCCTACAAGAGTCTCTATCAGTTCATTAAAAGAATTGATAATAGCAAAGTAGGAAAAAAAGTGATTGAAAACTTAGTCGATGCAGGCTGTTTTGATTTTACTGGCTGGACCCGAGACGCTTTGAGACAATGCATAGACCCCATTTATGAGACGGTATCTAAAGAAAAACAAGAAGCTTCTGCTGGAGTACTTTCATTATTTTCCTTAATGGGGGAAACATCAGAAAGTCGTTTTATAAATCCTCCAGAGGTAAAGAAAAAAACTTCTAAATTAGATACGCTTTTAAGAGAAAAAGAATTATTAGGGTTTTTTCTTACAGGACATCCAATGGATGCCTATCGGGATGTGATTCGACGTTTATCTTGTGTTCCGCTCAGTCACGTAGAAAATTTAGACCATGATGCTGTGTTTCGCGCCTCTTTAATTGTCGAATCCGCCGATATACGCATAGCTTCAAAAACACAAAAAAAATTTGCCATTCTTACAGTTAGTGATGGCATGGATCGCTATGAGTTGCCTATTTGGCCCGACTTATTTGAAGAGAAAAATTTATTGCTTAAGGAGAATCAACTTCTCTATGCTGTCCTTCAAGTAGATAAAAAAGAAGAGACACCTCGTCTTTCTTGTAAGTGGTTTGATGATCTCACGAAAGCTGATGAGGCGATGATTGAAGAATGTGATCGTGCCTTTGATAAAGCAAAATTACAAGCAGCTCGTTATGCCAAAGCCTTGGCGGAGGGTAAAAACAAAAAAGCTGAAAAAGCGAAGGAGGTCAAGATGAATAAGCCAGAACCTGTAGTGCCCAAACACCTTTGCTTAAAAATAGATTTGGATCAGGTGCGGCTAAGCCAGATTTTGCATCTAAAACAGCTTTTTACAGAACATCGTGGAGACACTCCGGTTCAAATTGAATTTTACAGGGAAGATCTTATCCATGCCCTTCTGCACATCGAAAGTAAATGGGGCGTGAATGTATCTGCAGGACTTGAGACTCAATTAAAGACACTACCATTTATTAAATTTTGAAATTTAAAATTTAAAACCCAAAATGTTATGGGTCTAAAGATAATGCCTATTCCCCTTGTCCTTTTTTGATTTTTTTAACCAGAACTTCGCGAATTTTTTCGATTTCAGCTTCTTCTCTATCTTCAATAGCAATTAAGGTTGTTTCAGCCTTCTCTGTGGTGCGAATTAATTCGTCTATTTTTATATGTAGAGCTTTATTTTCCCTATTTTGAGTGTTTTGAATAATAAACACCATTAAGGAGGCATTAATCGTGGCAATTGTATCAATAACAAGAAGCCAAGAAGGAGTGAACCCGGAAATAAAGCCTTTAATTGCCCATAGGATGATAAGTACCCAAGCAAAAATAAAAGTGAGAGGCTTTCCAGCCATTTTTGCCGACCAGTTCATGAATAAAACAAGTTTCTTGGATAGAATTTTAAACATAGATTATCTCTGTTTTTACAATTAATATACGTACGTTTTTTTGCAACTTAGAGTAGCAAAATTTATACCTGAAGAACTAAAAATCTAAAGGTTGGTTTAATAACTTTTATATATTAAAATTTGAATTAAAAAATCAAAATTTATGCTTATACAAATCGTCTTTACCTTTTATTGAAGATGACTTATCCTTCATCCTTGAATGTTTTAAAATTAAGCCATATGGAATCTGCTAGGAGTTTACATGAAAATTAAGTCGCTCTACACTGGATTAGCCCTTATTACTTTTTGTTGCATGCTTTGCACCCCCTTAGAGGCAGCATATACAATAAAAAACGGACGTCTAGTTAATGCTGATTATATGGCAACTTTGCCTCCAGAACAACATTATGCGTTAGGGTTGAAAGCCATGGACTGTAATGATTGGCGTGAGGCTTCTCGGCAATTTTCAATTATCTCTACTTGTTTCCCCAGTTCACAAATCGGTCAGGAGAGTTTTTACTATCTGGGGGTAGCTGAATTTAATTTAGATGAACTAGATTTCTCTAATGATGCATTTTCCCAATATCTTAAGCGACAAAATAATCCACAACACTTTTTAAGTGCGATCGAATATAAGTACTGTATTGCAGAAAAATTGCGTAGCGGAGCAAGACGTCGCTTTTTAGGCACAAAGCAATTACCCAAGTGGGCTTCAGGACGCACTTTAGCCTTAAAAATTTACGATGAAGTTATAGCTGCGATGCCAAGTAGTGAGATGGCGGCAAAGGCTTTGTATTCAAAAGCTTACTTGTTATGGGATATTGGTGAATATAGAGATAGTATTGAGGCATTTCAATTGATTTGTAAGCGTTTTCCTAAGAGTGAATTTGCGCCTGACTGCTATGTGATTATGAGTTATATTTATATCGATCTCTGCAAGAGTGAACCTCAAAATCCAGACGTACTTTCTTTTGCGGATCTAAATGCAAGAAAGTTCAAAATTGAATTTCCTAAGGAAGAACGCCTATGCGAAGTTGATCGCAACGTGCAAACAATTAAAGAACTCTACGCCAACTTTCTATACGAAACTGGACAATTTTATGAAAGAGTGAATCAACCTAGAGCTTCCATCATTTACTATTACAGTGCGATTAGCCGCTTTCCTGATACAGAAATTGCACGGCGTTGCATCAGTAGACTTTATGTTTTAGATCCTACATTTTGCGAAGAGGATCTAAACCTTCCTAACAAAGATCAAGAGTCCATCAAACAAGATCAAATTTCTTGATACAATGAAGTATTCTTTTTATGTAATTATTCTAGGGGCCTTGATATTAACAGGATGCGGCTATCGTTTTACTCCAGGGGGAGCCTTGTCCGAATATCATACTATCTCCATTCCTTATGTAAAAAATGATTCTGAAGGACGTATGACGGCTGCTTTGATAAGAGTCATTTCATCTCAAACAGGTTTACAGTATGAAAAATGTGGAGGGGATTTAACTCTACTTGTTGATCTGCTAGAGTTTGAGGAAGAAAATATTGGTTATAGATATGATCGGAAGAACGACGGGAAACTCACGCATTATATCATCCCTACTGAAACTCGGTTGATGGGTGCAGCCATTGTCTCATTAGTCGATAATATTTCAGGTGAAAAAATTGCAGGACCTGCGAAAATATTAGCGAGCATTGACTTTGATCATGAGTATGAGAAAACGCGTAATGGTGTGAATGTTTTTTCTCTAGGCCAGCTGACTGATTATGATGAAGCTTATGACGCCGCTTCTGAACCTTTATATCGTGCATTATCACAAAAAATCGCTGACTTCATCATGAATATATGATAGGGTGAATTTAAAGAAGGTTAATTTATGTGAATATCTCATGCACCGAGATCGGGTGGCTTGAAAATTGGCTTTTTTGAGGATGAATTCTTTAGTTTACCTTGAGGAAATATGATAAAACAATTTCCAGCATCCATCAGCCACTTGCATGATATGCTCGATTTTGTTTGTCAAAATGCTCTGGAAGCTGGTTTTTTTGAAACGGATGTTTATCAGATTGAACTCGCTGTTGAAGAAGCATTAGTGAATATCATTAAGTATGCTTATTGCAATAAAAAGGGTGTTATACGCATTGAGTGTATCTCAGAAGATTTTGATTCTTTCAAAATTATCCTTGTAGATAAGGGCACACCTTATAATCCTCTAAATCAAAGTAAGATTTTCGACTTTTCTGCCGTTTTAGAGAATATGTCAGTGGGAGGGTATGGGATTTTTTTTATTTTAAAAATCATGGATGAAATACAATATAAACATCTGCATGGGAACAATATCCTAGTCTTAATCAAGCATAAAAACCCCTGAATTAATCATTCCTGGGGTTAAAGGCTTTCTAGCAACTCCTCGTTTTCTTGAATATCCCAAAGAAATTTTTCTAAAATTCTTATCACTAAACGAGATGTATTATAAACACCTTGCGTGACAAAAGTAATTTCTAATTTGGGACCCTCATTTTTATTGAGTGCAATCAAACTATACGTGGTGGCCACTTCGTTTTCTTTTTCAGGAACAATCCATATGATGAAATCTTCATTAACAAGCGTAATTTTGTCCGGTGCATCAATGACATGAAAATAGCGGGTGAGATTGGAGTGATTAACATTTTTGTTATGATAACTCAATAACCCTAACTGCTGAAGATGTTGGAGATCAATGTGTAAGATAGATTCAGGTGAGCCTTTTGTTATTTCTTTATAATATTTCTTAAAACTTTCATCTAGCTGTGATAAATCATGCATTTTAAGCACCTTTTTATAAGGTATTTATATATATATTAACCTTTGTTTGATTAATTTTTCAATTAATTATTAAGATCTATATGCAATTATTGAGCCACTAAACAAGTGAGTATGACTTGAATTAGTTAAATTTAAAAATTTTAACTTTTAATAAGATTTTTTTATAAATCTTGATAGCTTTTGCCTAATTTGACAAAACTTCATTTAAGATTGAATTTTGTATTAAAAATCTGTAAATTACTGTTTTATTTCATTATTTTAACGGAATTGTATGTTTATCCAGACGACCCTTCTAGGCTTGGTCTCTTTATTATTTATAAATATGAGCTATGCAGAAAAGCTATCTGTCTCTGTCGAATCCGAAGCTGCTATTTTGATTAATGCTAAAAGTGGAGTCATCCTATATGAAAAAAATGCTTATCAGTCATATTTTCCTGCAAGCATTACCAAGGTAGCTACGACCCTTTATTCCTTAACTCAAAAGGGGGATTCTTTATCCACAAAGATTGTAGCGGAACAAGAGGCTATTGCTTCAATCTCCGGTGAAGCTAAAAAAAGATCTAACTATACTACACCTTCTTATTGGATTGAGCAGGCGAGTTCCCATATGGGAATTAAAAAAGGAGAGGAGTTTACTTTAAAGGATCTGCTTTATGGGGTAATGGTAGTTTCAGCAAATGATGCGTCTAACGTTGTCGCTCAATTCGTAGGCGGATCAATTCCACAATTTGTATCAGACTTAAATGTATATCTTCAAACTATTGGCTGCAAAAACACCTACTTTACAAATCCTCATGGACTTCACCACCCAAAACATCAAACCACACCTTACGATATGGCAGTCATTACCATGGAAGCGATGAAAAATTCCGTATTTCGTGAACTTGCTTCTGCTCCTAAATTTGTAAGGCCGAAAACTAACAAACAAGAACCCACTGTTATTTTACAAAAGAATCGTTTATTGAGAACAGGACGTTACTACTATCGTAGAGCAATTGGTGTCAAAACAGGTTATACTTCAATTGCTAGGCATACCTTAGTTGCTGCAGCCAAGCACGGGGATAGGGAACTCATAGCAGTTTTAATGAAATGTAATGAAGCCGGACAGGTTTTCCGCGATGCAATCACTTTATTTGATGCAGCCTTTGAGCAGGCTAAAGTACAAAAAGTTGTTTTAAAAGAAGGGGATCAAAAATACACACTAAACATTGAGGGGGCTGACCATTTATTATCTACATATACAAAAGAGGCTATTTCTTATACCTACTATCCAGCCGAAGAGCCGATTGTAAAGTGTTATTTGCAGTGGCTTCCTTTAAAATTGCCAATTCATAAAGATCAAATAGTGGGGGAGATTCAACTTAAAACCTCACAAGGAGAGCTTTTACAAAAAATCTCCTTATTTGCACGCGAAAATGTTGAAGAAACGTGGGTAGAATGGTTTAAAAGCTATTTTTAAATAGACAATATAAGGAGAATATCTTTTGAAAGAATTTTTTCCGGCAACTTATGAGTCATTAAAAGTTTTTCGTTCTGATTTTGAGACTTGTTCCATGAAAGCTCAACTTCATTATTTTACATCAAGAAGAGGAAGATTAAAAAGTGCAGGCCGATTTGTCTCTTTCCCCATCACTTTGACAGCTCAAATAACAAAAAGGGTGGGCTTGCTTGCCTCTGCTATTATTGAGTATTTAGCTTACCTTATAGGGCTTTTAGAATTTAAAAATGAAAATATAAGGGTCTTTAAAATAGCAGGATTAAAATTGATGGATTGTTTTTTTTTACTATCCCTCTCTCCTCTTACTTTACTAGTTGAGCGAATTCGGTATTTTTTTGGGATTATTCATCCGCGGATTGTGTATTCTCCAATACAATAATATTTTTTAAATGATCAAAAAGGAGCTTTCTATGGACTTCACTGTGTATTTTCCTCAAACGAAGGAGTGTTTCAAACCCTTTTGGAGCGGGATGCCTAGTAATATAGTCATTCCTTATAATTGCAAAAACACTTGCGATGCCAGGGTTTATTGTTTAATTAACTTAGTTGTTTCACCTTTAACCGCTTTGCAGACAATCGCAAAAAAGGTGTTTGTAATTTCGGCATCTATATTCATGGCTTTAGCCATGAGTTTGAATTTTCAAAGAGGGTACTGTGATCGTATGAGTTTGCGTGCAGTTTTGATCTTAGATCTTGCCTTAGCACTTGCATTTTACCCTCTCAATCTTATGATGTCTTGTACGAGATTAGCATTAGGAATTATTCATCCTAGTTGTGCTTTTAGCATCTGTAGATAATCAAACAAATGAATGAAATTTTCGAGAGTTAACTGTTCTGGACGGGCTTCCTCAGGAAGCCCGATTTTAATTAACCCTTCGGTGATAGCTTGACTTGGATATAGCTCTTTTAAGGAGGCTCGCATCATCTTACGTCGTTGCCCAAAAGCTGTTCTTGTGAGTTCAAAAAAAGCTTGTTCGTTGGTAACTACAGGAGGTTGGTGCAGATCTAGTACCACGACGCCTGAGTCTACTTTGGGAATAGGGTAGAAACAAGATTTACGCACCATAAAACCATATTTTGGAAACGTATAATAGTTCAAAAAAACTGTAAAAGAACTATAGTCGCTAGTCCCAGCCTGGGCAGTGAACCGTCTAGCGACTTCTTCTTGGACCATAATGACAATTCTAGAAACGTAAGGATGGAGATTGACTAATTTTGTTAGGATAGGCGTTGTTAAATGATAGGGGAGATTGCCCAAAATAACAGCTTTTTTTCCTGGTTTTAATCTTTGGGATAAGCTTTGTTCTATGGGGAACTCTAAAATATCCTCGCAGAAAACCTCTAATTTTTTGTTAGGTCCTTTTAAACGTTCTAAGGCTTTAGCCATTACAGGATCTTTTTCAACTGCCATTAGATGAGCGCCCGTATTTAAAATTTCTTCCGATAGGCATCCGGGACCTGGTCCAATTTCTAGAACAAGATCTTCAGAATCAATGGAAGCGCTGGCGACAATTTTACGAATGATATTTCCATCGATTAAAAAATTTTGAGATAAACCTTTTTTAGGATGGACCCCTAATTCATTTAAAAATTGATGAAGCTCACTGGGTCGGTAGATAGGCATGGTTCTTTACTTCAAGGAAAAAGGTTCAAACGTTTGATCATCGTTTTTGGTTGAATAAAATTCTTGCACGTGAAAATGCTTACGTAATTTCTTTAAGTATAGTTCCGTTTCTTCATTCACAGCAATGTCTAGTAACTTGTTTTTTATATTAGGTTCAAGAGCAATGAAAGAATCTACCCCTCCCTTTTCGACATTTTTAAGCACGAATATGCGAAAAATATTTGTTCGATTGGCTCGACTTTTCTGTACGATGGGAAGACTATGTGAATGGGGTGTCATTTTTGTTAAGATAGATTTATAATTATCTGAAATATCTTTTTCAGGCAGGCTATATTCTTCGGAGACGCTGACTTGAGTGCTGTTAAAAGTCACCATTTTTTTGACTTCTTGAGTCAGTTGATCAAGAGGAACATTTTCGTTGAGCAATTGATGAATGAGGTTGGCTGCTTCTGCCCCCCGTGTAGAATCATTATCCCTGACAGAAATCACATGGTAATGCCACATATCTGGTTTAATGTTCGCTGGATTTTTGGCGTACTCATCGTAAGCTGCACGAATCACTTGAGGGGTGACTTTTTTTAAAGCCTTTGAATTAACTCTTAAATAAATCATCCGACGTATTGTAATATCTCCTAGGACGATTTTTTGAGCTTCTTCATAGCTAAGACCAATTTTGTCTAAATTTTCAATAATGTTAGGACCAAAAATATTCTCCATCTCCTGTCTAACATCCCCGTTACTCACTGGGAGTTTGTTTTCCTCCGCATCGGCCATGACAAGTTCCTTACTAACTAACTCATCTAAGACGTGCTTCCAATTTACCTTATAAAATTGATAACGGGCTTGTGTGGAAGAGGTGTATTCAGGAAATTCGCGATAAAAAAGCACATCCATTTTTTTCATTACGTCAACTACAGAAATGGCTTTACCATTAACTTTTGCTAGGATGCGATTATTCACTGCCAAATGCTGTTTCTCTTCTTTACTAAAAAGGAGAGGATCGTTTGCAGCTTCTAACATATATACTGAACAGCAGAGGGCTAAAGATAAAAGTAGAATTTTTGATTTCATAATAAACAGGGGTTTTATGATTTGTGGATCATATTATAATAGATTTAAAACTTCAAAACAACTCCAAAGAAACCATCCATTCCTCCTTCAGAAGGAAAGGATTGGAATATGGATCCCTCAATTTTGAGGTTATAGGTTTTCATGAAATGATGCATTTGTTCCTCATTCTCCTGAGGTAGGACGCTGCAAGTACTGTACACGATGCGTCCTTCTGGCTTCATGAAGCTGAGAGCTTTTTCAAATATCGTCCTTTGCTGGCCCGACAAACGTTGAACCATTTCTAGATTGAACTTCCATTTCATATCGGGATTTCGGCGTAATGTTCCAGTACCTGAACAAGGAGCATCCACTAACACCCAATCCATCTTCTTTTTGAGTTGTTTCTGCTTAGGGTCTTGTGCTAGGAAAATTTGAGCATTTTGAATACCTGCGCGTCGCAAACGCTTTTTGGCGTCTTGTAAGGCATGTATGCGCACATCATGTAAAAAGATTTGGCCTTTATTTTGCATACTAGGAGCAAAAGCTAGGGTTTTTCCACCAGCTCCAGCACAGAAATCTAATACAAGTTGACCAGGACTGCATTGGATGAGATCAGCCAATAATTGACTTCCTTCATCCTGTACTTCAAAAAGCCCATCTTTAAATTCGGGTAAAGTATAAAAATTAATTTTTTTTAAAAATGTGATTCCAGTAGGAGCGTAATGGCAGGGAATCACTTCGTAAAGGTTTCTCCACTGTTCAAGCAGTTGATCTCTCTCTGTTTTAAGAGAGTTGACTCGTATTGTGGTAGGAGCAGCAGAGTTATTGGCTAGACATAGCTCACGCGTACGTTCCGGTCCATAACTTTGAACTAAAAGATTATAAAGATTTTCGGGGCAGCTAAGTTTAATGTGAGCCGGGAGATCAGGATGGTTTTGATAATCTTTCCAATTAAAATTAGATAATAAATTGACTCTTTCTTGCCATGACCGAGAAGGGGAAATTAAATGGTCAATTAATCCCTGCCAGCGAATTAAAAAATAAGTCGTTTCTGCAATATAACCGCGGTCTTTGGATCCAAGAGCTTTATGGCTGCGGAAATAAAGATTGATAAATAGATCTAAAGGAAGCTTTTGTTGATCGTAAGCGTCCAAAAGTTGAATGAGATGATGTTCGCGAAAAGGTTTTTTCATAACAAATAAGATAACATAAGAGAGGTAATTTTTCACTCTTAAAACTCATCTGTGGAAAAATTTCTCTTTTCTAATATTAACTATAACCGTATAAAAACATGTTTTGTACTTAAGAAGCTTCTAAATTAGAGCATTAAGAAGGATTTATTTTGTGTTTCCTTGCAATGAATAAAGATAATGTCTTTGCTCTCAAAATAAATCTAGGTGTAAATATTTAAATAATTACAAGGAGGAAAAACCCTATGGGTTGGGCATCATCATTTCTAATGTTAATTGGACGCTGGTTGATGGCGGCAATTTTTTTATTTTCAGCTTACGGAAAAGTGATGAATTACGATGGGACAGCTGCTTATATGACTACAAAAGGTTTGCCCATGGTTCCATTACTATTGGGTCTTTCTATAGTGATTGAGTTTTTGGGAGGGCTTTCCTTGGTTTTCGGCTACAAAGTCCGTGCTTTATCAATCCTATTAGTTTTGTTTCTTATTCCAGTTACATTAACAATGCATAATTTTTGGACCATGACAGATCCGCTCCAGATGCAAGATAATATGTATCATTTCTTTAAAAACTTGGCTATTATGGGAGGTCTTCTTTATGTGGCAGCTACTGGTGCCGGCTACATCGGTTGTGATCGCTGCACATCGGGTTCTTGCCGTAAAGATATAGATGTGAAATAGCTGAATTTGTTTACGAATGCGTTTAAGAGCGCATTCGTAAATGATTAGAACATGAAAAATCCTTAATCTCTGAAAGTTATAACCCAGAGATAAATCTCTAATAGACTAAAAGCCATCAAAGCTGAGTAAGTCCCATTAATACTTGCTATGAATTCTACGATTTGTCCCATAGATTTAACCGGCTCTAAAATTTTTATTAATTTAATCAAGCATTTTTTATTTTACAAAATTTATAGATTCAAAAAAGGGGGGAGGGTTTCTTATTGAAATCGCGATTTATCGGCGGCGTATGGAAACACCCGGCTTTATTATACTTCTTAATATTTCTTGCAGGTTGAAAGACCTTCGTTTAATATATTTTTTATGCAACTTACAAAAACCCAACAAATCTTATTAGTCACTCTATCTTTTTTAATCGTCGCATTCGGTCAACCCTACTGGAGTAAAGTAGCTTCATTTTTGGCCACTACAGTAGGATTTGGACTTTTTTTCCGCTTACTTATTTCTTTTGAAAGTAAAAAGCAGCGATTTTGTATAGCTACAGGTTGGTTTTTGGCTGTACAACTTGTGCAGTTTACTTGGTTCCTTTCACATCCCTATCTGTATATTATTGCGGTCTACACATTCATTTCCCTCCTTTACGCCTTGCCTTTTGGTTGTTTAGGGATTCTGGCAAAACCAACAAAAATCACTGCTTTAAGTCGTATCGTTTTGATTGTGAGCTGTTGGACTCTTCTAGAATGGTCTCGTCTTTTTCTATTATCAGGAATAGCTTTTAATCCTATTGGGCTTAGTTTAAGCGCTAATTTATACACCTTACAAACAGCTGCTCTATGGGGCGCTTTTGGCATGTCATTTTGGGTTTTATGGGTAAATATGCTGGGTCTAAAAGCGTGGCTAGAAGTGCCAAAAATAAAATCTTTGTTGCTTTGGCTGGCATGTGCAGCCTTTCCTTTTGTTTTTGGATTTGTACAATTTAAAATCCATCAAACAAATACAACCGAAACCTTCAATGCAGTTTTAATACAACCTGTTTTCCCCATTGAAGAAAATATGGAATTCAAGGACTCTGCCGCTTATGTAAAATTTGTGAGATCCGAGTGGGAACAAATTCTTAAACTTTCTAAACCCCATCTGGATAAAAAAGTCGACTTAATTGCCTTACCAGAATTTGTAGTCCCTTTCTCAACTTACACGCCTCTTTTTCACTACAGAGACGTTGAGAAAATATTTATAGATGTTTACGGTTCAGATAAAAAAAATCATTTGCCGCTTCTGCAAGAACCCATCGCAAAGGAGTATAATACTCCCCAAGGTCCTGTTTGGATGGTGAGTAATGCCTATTGGCTGCAAGGGTTAGCTAATATGTTTAACGCTCCAGTTATTGCAGGTATGATGGACGTAGTAGATGTATATAATGGAACTCGGGAAAGCTACAGTTCCGCACAATTCGTATGTCCCGAGAGAGGCATCTACGCTGAATGGCCTCCTTTCAAAAGGTACGATAAAAGAATTTTAGTTCCTATGGGCGAGTATATCCCGTTTTCTTTTTGCAGAAGTATAGCTGCTCAATATGGAATTAGCGGTTCCTTTACTCCTGGCCAAAACGCCACTATTTTTTCAGCAAAAGTACCCCTTGGTGTTTCAATTTGTTACGAGGAGACCTTTGGCCATTTAATGCGCGAGACACGCTTGAATGGTGCCCAGCTTCTGGTTAATTTAACGAGTGATATATGGTACCCTACCATTGCTCAACAACATTGTGATCATGCTCGTCTAAGAACTACAGAAAATGGGATTCCTCTTGTTCGTGCTTGTAATACAGGGATTACAACAGCATTTGACAGTTTTGGCCAAGAAATTCAGACTCTAGGTCAAACTCATGAAGAAAAAATCTGGAATCCTGGAGCCCTATATGTGGAAATTCCCAAACACTCTTATCCAACTATTTATTCAATTTTGGGGGATTATTTAATCCTAGCGATCAGCTTAATAGGATTAACTTGGGGCTGGTATAAGGAATAACCATGGGCTTCAGCAGGTTTTCAAAGAGTGTCTAGGGGATAGGGCCCAAAAGCTTTTACTTGCTAAAAATTATAGGTTAAAGTAGTATTTCTTTGTTCTATAATTCATTCATTTTCATTGTGTAAGAGAGCACTTTATTGTGGTTTGTTTAAAACAAAATTTGATAACAAGATATCGTTCGCAGCGAACAATTAAAAAAACTATAAGTTTTTCCGGTATTGGTATCCATACAGGAAAAGAAGTGCAAATGACCTTTCAACCCGCTGCTGAAAACAGTGGAATTTCCTTTTGTCGTGTAGACCTTCCTGATAAACCCGTGATCCCTGCTGCAGTGTCGCATGTTTGTGATACAAGTAGAAGTACCACTATTGGGACTAAGAATATTGCCATTCATACGATTGAGCATGTCATGGCAGCTATACGTGCCTATAATATTGACAATTTATTAATCGAAATTCGAGGCATTGAACCTCCTGTAGGGAATGGAAGTTCAGATATTTTTGTAGACATGATTGAAGAAGCAGAGATTATAGAGCAAGAGGCTAAAAAGCCTATAGTCAAGATTCAAACCCCAGTCGTTTGGACGCAAGATGATATCCATATGGTAGCTTTTCCCTACGATGGATATCGCATCAGTTACACACTTAATTATCCTAATTCAAAGTTATTAGAGGCTCAATTTCACTCTTTAATTGTGAACAGTCATAACTTTAAAAGTGAAATAGCACCCTGTCGTACATTCTCGCTGTATAAAGAAATTACGTATTTATTAGATCGAGGGTTAATCAAGGGCGCTAGTTTGGATAATGCCGTTATCATACATGACGAAATTGCCTTTAGCAAGGGAGGACTCTATTTTCCTAACGAAATGGTCCGTCATAAAATTTTAGACATGATAGGGGATCTTTCCCTTATGGGCGTGGATATCGAGGCTCACATTGTAGCCTTGAGAGCCGGTCACGCCTCTAACTTTGCCTTTGCTAAAGAATTATTAAATTCAATTACGGAGAGTCTTTAATGGAATCTACAAGTTCGGATAATTCTAAAACTCTTGATATTAAACAAATTTTGAAAATCCTCCCTCACAGATATCCCTTTCTCTTAGTGGATCGCATTTTAGATTACAACCTTGATCAAGGAATGATCATCGGTCAGAAAAATCTGACATTCAATGAGCCTTTTTTTCAAGGTCATTTTCCTAATGCACCCATCATGCCTGGAGTATTGATTTTAGAAGCTTTAGCTCAGGTAGGAAGTATCATCTTTCATTTAAAAGGTCACGATAAGTTGGCAGTTTTTTTAACGATCAATAATGCAAAATTCCGAAATCCTGTTAGACCTGGAGACATCTTGACATTGAAAATAGAGAATATCCGCATGAATTCTAAAGCAGGACGCATGGATGGATTTGCCCTAGTTAATGATAAAATTGCAGCTGAGGCAGAAATTGGCTTTGCCCTGGTAGACGAAAGTTTAATATAAAATTCACTATAAAAGCACTACTAATCTATAGAGTACAGAACATGAAAAAAACGAATATCCATTCTTCAGCAATTATCGAACCAGGGGCGATTATTGGGGACAATGTAACCATAGAGCCTTACGCAATTATCAAAGCTAACGTTGTCTTAGAAGATGGAGTGACCATCAAAGCCCATGCCTATATTGATGGACATACGACAATTGGATCAGGTACTACGATATACCCATTTGCTAGCATTGGAACAAAAACACAAGATCTTAAGTATAAAGGGGAAGTCACATTTGTCAAAATCGGTAAAAACTGCGACATCCGTGAATTTGTAACCATCAACTCATCTTGTGGAGAAAATACATCTGTAGAAGTAGGAGATGGATGTTTAATTATGGCCTACTGTCACATCGCGCATAATTGCATTGTGGGCAATCACGTCATTATGAGTAACAATGCTACCCTAGCGGGTCATGTTCTTGTAGAAGATTATGCGATCATCAGCGGCTTTGTTCCTGTTCATCAATTTTCTCGAATTGGTAAGTATGCGATGGTTGGCGGGATGAGTCGGATCACACGCGATGTTCCTCCTTATACTATTGGTGCTGGGATTCCTTATAAATTTGGGGGCATCAATGTGGTGGGTTTAAAGCGTAATAAATTTCCTTTAAAAACACGCCAGGAGCTTGGAAAGGCTTTCAAAATTGTTTATCGTTCAAAATATCGCTTAGAAGAGGCTTTAGATCATATTGAAAAGGAATTGGAACCCATTCCTGAAATACTGCACTTTGTTGCTTTTTGCCGAGGATCTAGGAGAGGTTTACTAGGTCTGGAGGGTCTAACTGCCGCAGATGATGAGGTTGCTCAAGCTGAAAAAGAGTCAGAAGAAGAATCTTTGATCAACATTTAATAGATTACACTCATGCAGATTGTTTATTTTGGAACTCCCTCTTTTGCTGCTCGCGTATTGCAATACCTTCTTGACCATCAAATCCAAATTAAAGCTGTCATCACAAAACCTGATCGCCCTAAAGGGCGTTCTGGAGAACCCGTAGCTACTCCTGTAAAAGTAGTGGCTCAGTCCCAAAATCCTCCTATTCCAGTTTTTCAACCTGAGTTTGTATCAGCTCCTGAATTTACGGAAACAATAAAAGCTTTAAATGCAGATCTATTCGTGGTTGTAGCTTATGGGGAAATTATAAAACAGCATCTCTTAGATATGCCTTCTAAAGGGTGTATTAACTTGCATGCAAGCTTATTGCCTAAGTACAGAGGAGCTGCTCCGATCCAGCGCAGCATCATTAATGGCGAAAGTGAGACTGGTGTGACGATCATGTATATGGTAAGGAAGATGGATGCTGGAGATATCATCAAAATGGTAAAAGTTCCTATAGGACCTAATACCACTTATGGTGAGTTAGAGAGCAATCTTTGCGAAGTAGGTTCCCACGCTTTATTAGAAGTGATTCAGCAATTTCAAAGCGGTACCGTTTCACGGACGGAACAAGATCATAGCCTTGCCACTTTAGCACCCAAGATAGAACTTGAGGATTGTGAAATTCATTGGAATCATTCGTCTAAGGATATTCATAATCTGATTCGTGGTGTTTATCCTCATCCTTCAGCCTGGTGCTACGTTCACATTCGGGGGCAGCAAAAGCGCCTAAAACTCCTTTCCACAAGGGCGCTGAATGATCTTTCTGGAACGCCAGGAACAATACTCTCTACTGGTAAAGAAGGTTTGATTGTTGCATGCCAAGAAGGGGCGCTTCAAATTCTTGAGTTGCAGCTAGAAGGTAAAAAAGCGATGTCGGCTGAGGAACTTGTACGTGGCGTTTCAGTGGAGAATATTGCATTTATATAGACTGAAATTTTACTCTTTCTTATTTCCTTTGAATAGGGTAGAGGCGCTCAGAATAAATTTTTTTTAATTCTAAAACCTCACTCAGCTTCTTAAATAAAAATAATTCAAATATAAGACCTCTTGGAAAAATTGATCACTTTAGGACAGATTCATCAGCGAATTTTGAGAGTATATGTCCACATAGGGTCTAAAATTTGACGATGCGGTGCCAAAAGTCGTGATTTTAACGATCAAATGGAGTTTCGAGAGAAGTCTATAGAAGAAAATGATTCTTGAGTGGTAAATTGCTTATCCAAAACTCGCTATTCAAGGATACTGCTATGACTGTTGCATTAAATACTCTTGCTTCTAGAATCGTCACCTCTAGTCCTATCACTTCCACTAGTTCGAAGACTATTTTTAGAAAGCTGGTGGATTTTGCAGTTGTTCATTTTAATTTCATGCAATGGTCTTTTCTTTCCTTCTATGGTGCGAAGGAATTATTATTTGATCGAGTTAAAGAAATTCGTGAGACTAAAAATAGTCCATCAAGCTTGATGAATCATTATTTAAATGGAGTGTTCGTCCGAAAAGATAAAATGTTTGGAGTTGTGCCGTTTAATGTTGCCCATGGTTCGTTGTATTGTGCCTCAGGAGTCGTAGGTTCTCTTGCTGCAGCTGATAGGCTCGGTTGGGTCCGCATGGGAAGTTTTACAGTTCCACTTGAAATTGCCGGCAATTGTTTATTCGGATTTGCAAGCTTAGTAGCACTGATTCAGAATATTAAGATTTACCGCGAAGCTAGTAAAATTTCCGAGAAGAATCCTTATCATGAACAAGAAGCGGCGCAACGGCTTAAAAAATCTGCGATCATGGGTATCATTAGTACTCTCAACTATATTGTCGCTGCAGCTCTTTTGATTATAGGGACGCATGCTTCACTCGCTTTAATCTTAGGTTGCATTGCAGTGTTCACAGGATGTATAAAGATTATCTATGATTTTTTCCGCTTTAGGAAGGCCTATTAAATGTGAAAATTTATTTTATTCGTTTTTTTTATTGACAAAATCTTGTTAGTTATTCAATTTTTCTCTTTATAAGAAAATCGTTTTCAGTTATAATTATTGTCTTAACACCCTCTTAACACAAAGTAAAAGTATGGCAGAAACACTATCATTAGCACTTACATTCAATAATACGTGGACTCAAATACCTTCTGAAAATTACAGAAATAGTAGAACGAGCAGCGGATTCGGTTATCATGTAAAAAAAATCACTCATTCTGTTGGTTGCGGATTAAAAACGGTCGCACAAAAAATTAAAGTCATTTCTGTAGATACCATTAGAGTTGCAGGTGATGTTGTTAAAGAAAGGCCCCGTCTTGGTAAAGTCGTTAAGCTTACCCTTTCTATTCTCACTGGTGTTGGTTATGCGGTAGGGAATGCTTTTAGGGGGGCTGGCCTGATTAGAGCTTTAAGTATAACGGACGGTCTTTTAGATGTTGGAGATCTGGCAGCCGATGCGGATCATTTAATCAATAAGCGTTATCAAGAGTACGAAAAAGATCCAAAAACGGGTGAAAAAATTAAAAAGCCTGTGGACAAGTGGGCTCTTGCTGCTACTGTTAATCTTCTTATAGCAGATGTGGGGGGAGTACTCCTGTGGCTTGATGAGTTAGTGTTGATCAATTTATCTAAAATTAGTGCAACGATTGGCCAAGGGTTTTCTAAATTAGCAGCCGCATTAGGCCCTCGCTTTACAGGTTTTACAGCATCAGTTGCTAAGTCCTGTCCATTTCTTGCTAAAACGATTGCTAAAATATCCTTATTAAATGTTCTTAGAACGGTAGTTGGAGCAGCTTTTGTATGCTTGATTGTGCATGAAAGTGTTAAAATGAGCCAAGCGATTAAAGCCAAGGAATATCACGAGATGGCTATCAGCCTACTCAATATAGCTTCTTACACTGCAGAAGTGGCGCTCAAAGTGTTAGCCATTGCGGGATGTACAACAGTACCAGGATTAGTTGCTTTAGGATGTGTAGCAGCGGGTATGGGATTGGCAGCGATCGTCTATAAGTTGGTAAAAGACTATAGAGAAGAAAGACAAGCATCTTTAGCTAGAGTTAATGTAGCAGCCCCAGCGGCATAAATAATTTAGATTGTAAAAATAACTTTAAAATAAAAAGTAGGTTATATGAGTTCAGCAGCAGGTACAGTTCGTCAAGCCTTTATGCCCTATCCGGAAGATAGATTTTCAGACAATAGACTAAAATTTAATGATCGTCATGCTGTCAGTATTCCTTTAAAGACTAAGCTAAGCCTTTTCTTTACCGCGATTAAATGTGTTGTCGTGGAGGCATTTAAACATTTACATGCCGCCTTTAAACATTCTGCAGCCTTTTTAGCGCATTCTGTCAGTACCTCTGAAAATGTGCAGTCCATCTGCAAATTTGGTAAGTCATTCATTCCATTCTTCAAATACGCTTTTTCTGCTGAAACAGAAGGTTTTAATAATCTAAGCAAACAGTTCGCCATTGTTGACAGCACCTTGGAAGTGGCTGAGTTTGTGACTGCCGTGAAAGATTTGTTTGTGCCGTTTGCCGATAAGAAAGATAAATCGATTGACCATCCTGAGGGTAAAAAGAAGACGCTTTTATTCCATAAAGATGTCTCCAAGTGGAAAAAAATTGGCAAGTTTTTTGGTGCAGCCTCTAAAGTTGTCGGTGTTTTCAAATTCTTGTTAGATATCGGTATCCTAAAGCTTGCGCAGGTGTCGGCTTATTTGAATACTATCCCGGTCTTTAAGGTGATTGGAGAATACTCTCCTTTAAAACTTGTTAAAGATACACTGACTGTGATTAGCGCCTCCTTTGGCATTGCTGATCATGGCGTGGGTATAAAGGAAGCTCAGGCTAGTAAGAAATTAGCTGCCTTGAAGGCTAGAAAATGGGACGTGAAAGAAAACTTGATAAAGGACATTTCAGCAGGAACCCTCACACAGCAGCGTAATGATGATTTAAAGACACAGTATGTAGCGATAAAGACGGCGTTAGCAACTCTAGACAAGAGTGTGAAAGTTGAAAACAAAGACGCAAACACGAAGTGGGCGGTCACAGTGGCTCGTTATAATGAACAAGGAAGACTTGGTGTTCATGAAACCCATTGTAAGAACAAAGTGGTTGCTAAGATGGATGAAGTGAAAAAGCAAAAATCTGCATTAGTCTCTAATTGGCTGGGTATTGCCTTTAATGTAGCAAAAATTGCCGCTGTAGTTATGGGATTAACTGCATTATTTGCATTAGCTTTATCTGGACCTGTATTTGCACTGGTATTAGGTTCTGCTTGGCTAGTCACCTCTTCTATAGGCATGTGCCGTCTGTATTATGGCTTTAGGCAGAAACAAAAAGAAGAAAACATGAAAGATTTCGTCAATAAAAGAAATTCAGTAATGGCTGCTTATAGCTTGAATAAGGCAGCTCCTGCAGCTTAAATCTTGTAAGAGTTAATTCGACAAGAGCTAATGGTATTTTTACCCATTAGCTCTTTTTTTTTTGCATGGGCCCTTGTAGCTAAGTTCCCCGATTGTTAAACCCGTGATTGCATAGATATTTACCATTTATCCACTAGTGAGTGAGCTTGACACAACAGCTTTTCCGTCCTTGCCATGATGAAAACTTAGCCTAAAAACCGTATTAGAATTTACTCATGCGTTTAAGTGTAGTTAAAATCTTTACATGTCGCTTAAGTTTTGATATAATATATCTAATTTTTTTATTATAAGAGTTTTGTAATGCCTTCTTTAATTAATGGTTATGACGATCATTTAAATAAAGTCCCACCGCCCACAAGCCGCATAGAGAATACAAATCCAAAAAAAATTATTCAAAAGGGGATACTCTACCTGAGTAATGCTTTTTCCAAAATCGCCTCAGTCAGCAAATTAAGTAACGTTACCCTGAAAATCATTAAATTATCACACGTTGTTTTTGGCGATGAAGCCTTTCCCGCGCTTAACCTTATGAGCATGCCTCTTAAGTCAATTAAAGATATAACAGGTACCCTGAAACTCCCTGAAAAAACTCGCGGGCTCTTTAATTTAACTAAAGGTTCTTCAGGTTTGCATGTCGCGCACAAAGTCGTTAGCTATATTCTCAGTATACTTAAAGTGGTAAAATATTTTGGGTTTTTGGGGCTTTTAAAGCTTGGAGAGATAGCAGCAAGTGTAGGAAAAATTCCCATCATTGGTTTGATTACTAAAGTTCCATTAGGGGTGGCTATCCACGTCCTTCAATTTACCACCAGTGTATTAGGGGCAGTAGAGGACATCCTAGATTTTTTAGCATTGAATCAAAAGAAAGATAAAACGCTTAAAAGTTTGGTGAAATGGGATCAAAGAACTCAACAGCTAGAGCAAATCATAAAAGCCATTAAGGCACAAACTCAAGGGGATATACCCTCACAAGTAGATCCAAAAGATGGGGACGGAACAAAGCAATCTGGAGACAAACCTGAGAGTTTAGAAAAGCTTGACCCTACTGCGTCAAATGAACAATTAAATCAGCCCACAAATCCTCAGCCTCCTGTGGTTGTGCGTGCGATTACAGAGACTTTAGAAACTTCCACTCCTCTTCTACCAAAAGAGAAAGCCAACCAGACAATACATCCTCCCTCTCCCGTGGTTGTCCAGGCGATCCCAGATATTAAATTTAATGATTTAACAGGTGTCTTCTCTAGCCTAAATCAGTCAAAAAAACTGAGCGATGAACACTCTTTAAAGTATTTACATGGCAGTTCAAAATTAGATCAGAACTCGTCAGAGATTTTAACGCAAAGCAAGCCACTGACAACAGAGCATAATAGCGTCACTTTCCAGACCCCTATGAGCTCCTCCAGATCATCGGATTTGACCGGCAGTTTGATTGAAGACATTCTAGATCGACTTGGACTACCAGGATCATCAGAAATGGATTCTAATCATTTAACGGCGATGACTCATGTGGATGAGATGCAACAATTAGTCAGTGAGATGCCAAGCGTGTTACCCGGTCAAGATGTGCCCGATTTAATTAGTTCATTACTGGGAAGATCTACTTTAGAAGATTCAACCTGTCAGCAAGATCCATCGCTTGAGTTGGAGGTTATTAAGGATACAGAGGAAAGAAACACATCTAATAAGCCTCGATCTTCCACCCTTACACATCCATTGCATACCTCTATCGAATCCACCCAGCTAACCACTCATGCTAAATCAGTTTCTAACGAGACGACTGTATTTGCTGAAACGCCCCAAAGTATTAATCCAGATCCTACGATTCAAGAAACTTATAAGGGGAACGTGGACGTAGGACGGGATCTAAAAATCGCCACGGAAGATGATGGTATAAAGGCTAGAAGTGTTTTAATCCGCACTAGTCAGAATCATAGTGCCTCTAAAGACCTGCAAGGGCATTATCTTGCAAAAATTCAAGCCGCATCAAATCAATTAAAAAAGCTTGAGATGTCAAAAGATGCTCAAACTATGATAGAGCCGTTGAAGATAAAAGTAGAAAAGTGGGAATTAGTTCTAAAAGCACTTGAGGAAAATCAGATGGATTTAATTGTGCAGACGAAGAATCTGTTCCACGAGAAGGCTCAAGAGAAAAAGAACGAACTAAAATTAGTTAAACAAGCAAAAATTCAAAAGACATTTAGCTTAGTTTATCGTGCGGCAAAGATTATGGTTGCTGTGGCAGCAGTCTTTTTATTCTTTACTGGCATTGGTTCTGTTCCCGTCTTGGCAAGTTACTTTTTACTGAATATTTTCACCTATTCTTTTGGAATCTTTAAGTTTTTCTGGCAAGAAAAGCATTCATTACGTCCAGAGCTTCATACAACGTCTTTAACCCCTCGCTTCAAAAGTTATCAGCGCAGTCTAGCCTAGCAATAAGGGTGGCGTGTATAACAAGCCGTCAGTTGTACAGATTAAAACTATAGAATATAGTTAGCAACGCTTGCTTTCTCTACCGATTTCTCCCGGCTAGAATGCTGCAATTTCTTGGAAGCACAAGTATGTCCGAGGGGCTGTCGCTTACACCACTGATTGCAAGACTAAAGAGCTTGAAAATATTAAGTTTTAGTTTTAATCTGCTAGGTTGGTTACTCAATTAGAAGGGGTTGTTGCATTATTGGTGGGTGGCTTCAAACAAATACCATTGACCAATGAGGCTTCAGACATGTCATGCTGCAAAATTTAAGTGTAATCAATTGCCGAGAGCTAAAAAATGAACCAAGTGGAAGTTTTAAATCGCTATGAGTGGATTGTGGTCGGCTCTTTCCTATTACTATTGACTGTTTTAACTTACACCACCCACAAAGAAAAATACTATTACTGCCTAAATCAAGGGACACCTAATGAATTTGTCAATTATGTGAATGTCTACATACACGGTGCTGTAGATTTCCCAGGTCTTTATAAAGTCAAGAAAGGGGCTACAATAAAAGAGGCTTTAAATTTAGCAAAACCCTCTTCATATGCTAATATAGAAGCCTTAAACGTAGAAAAGAAAGTGCGAGATGGCTTGTCTATTAAGGTGCCTGGTATAGATTATATAACGGTATGGGTGATAGGAGCTCAAGATTATTCAGGAATGCTTGTTGTGCCAAAAAAAACCACGTTAGGTGACCTGATGCGGCTTTTCAATAAATCTGAAGTTGGGTGTGGGAAGGAAACAAAACGAAAAAAATGGTTAAAAGATGGGGAGTTTGTATACATTTCTAGTCACAAAAAATCACCTGTATATAGGTCAAGAAGTAAAAAGGTAAATGAGAAGTAATTTTTTTCAGATTTATATTGAGAAAAATACACTGGTTTGCTAATCTCTTCATTTAAGCAAATTTATTGATGCATTTTGATAAATTGCTAAAAATGTTTTCATCTTGAAAACTCTGCTAAGAACGTGCTTCGCATGTAACTTTGCACTTGTTAACAAGATATTCATTTCTTAGATTGATATAGAAAATAAAAAAAGATTGGCAAAAGCAATCAAAACATTGAGTTAAGGATTTTCATTATGGCGCCTAAACTGATGGGCAAAAAGCGTGGAATGATACAGCTTTTTGATGAGAAAGGAAATAACATAGTCGGAACTGTTATAGAATTGCAGCCGAACGTCGTTGTTCAAATCAAAAAGAAAGATACTGATGGTTATGATGCCGTACAAATCGGTTTTGAGAAAATCGAAGTGAAGGATCAAAGAACAATAGCAAATCGTGTGACTAAGCCTTTGCGTGGTCATTTCAATAAAGCTTCTGTAGAACCACGTAGATATCTATGCGAGGCAAAAGTTGAAGATGTAAGCCAGTACCAAGTTGGACAAGAGTTGGGAGTTGATCTCTACTCTGAAGTCAAATTTGTTGATGCTGTAGCTGTGTCAAAAGGTAAGGGTTATCAAGGCGTGATGAAGAAGTATAATTTTTCTGGCGGCCCAGCTTCTCACGGTTCTGGTTTCCATCGTCATGCTGGATCCACAGGTATGCGTTCGACTCCTGGTCGTTCACTGCCTAATAGCCCACGTGCAAGTCACATGGGTCTAGAGACAGTCACCGTACAAAATCTAGAAGTTGTAATGGTGAAACCGACAGAACAAGTTATTATTGTTAAGGGTGCTGTACCAGGGCCAACACATGGCTTAGTTTATATTACCCCGTCTGTGAAAAAATCAAGCTCTAAAAAAGCTCGTTAGTAAAAATTTCTTGGAGTTTAACCTGTGGCTACACTGAAAAAATACAATTTAAAAGGTCAGGAAACTGGCCAAGTAACAGTTGACGAAAGATTAGTCAACGCTGAAGCGCACGGACAAATGATTAAAGACTACATCGTCGCGCTCAGGGCTAATGCTCGTCAGTGGTCAGCAAATACGAAGACACGTTCGGAAGTCAACCACTCAACGAAAAAACCACACCCTCAAAAAGGTGGTGGCCGTGCTCGTCAGGGGATGTTGTCAGCCCCTCAATATAAAGGTGGTGGTCGTGTATTTGGTCCAAGACCTAAATTTGATCAGCATGTCCGTATCAATAAAAAAGAGAGAAAAGCTGCTATCAGATGTCTCTTAGCTGAGAAAATCGCTGAAAACCGTTTACATGTGATTAGTGAACCTCATCTAAACGAGCCAAAAACAAGATCTGTAGCTGACTTTTTAGAAGCAGTAGGATTATCAGGCACAAGAGTGATGTTTCTGGGCGAATCCCATTATGCTGAAGTAAAAACAGAAGAAGACACAAAGCGTGTAACTGTACGTAATGATAAGCATGACAACTTTATCAAGAGTGTACGCAATATACCCAAAGTTACATTTACATTAGCAACTAACATCAGCGGCTACGATGTTCTGATAGCGAAAGATATCATTGTGACAGAGTCAGCTTTAAATGAACTCGTTGAATGGCTCTGCTGATTAAAAGGAATAACACCAAGTTATAGATGAAAGGAATAGAGTAATGTCAAAAAAAGATCCTTACCAAGTGGTGAAATATCAGCTCGTAACAGAGAAATCCTTGGTATTGCAAGAGCTAAAAAATGCCAAAAGCAATCCATCGCTTGCGCGTTGCGAATCTCCTAAGTATGTTTTCGTAGTTGATCGCAAGGCGAATAAAACTGACATTGCAAAAGCTGTAGAAGAAATTTACAGCGACAAGAGCATTAAAGTCGTAGCCGTTAATACAATTAACGTTAAGCCTAAAGCAAGACGTGTGCGCGGTCGTCCAGGTATGAAACCAGGTTTTAAAAAAGCTGTGGTGACCCTGGAAAAAGGCGACAGTCTTGATAACGTATAAATAAGAGGCGTAGAGAGCAAATGTTAAGAAAATACCGTCCAATTACTCCTGGTACGCGTCAATTAATCCTACCGATCAATGAAACGCTAACTCGTGCTAAGGAAGGTTCACGTGCAAAAGTGAAGCCCACTAAGTCGTTAATGCTTCCTAAGAAGCGTACTAACGGCCGTAATAATAACGGACACATCACTTGCCGCCACAAAGGTGGAGGGCACAAGCGTCATTTTAGAATTATTGATTTTAAAAGAGATAAGGAAAATATTCCTGCTCGCGTAGCATCCATTGAATATGATCCAAATAGATCTGCGTACATTGCACTCCTCAATTATGCTGATGGTGAAAAAAGATATATCTTAGCGCCTCAAGGTTTAAAAGATGGTGATGTTGTACAAACAAGTGATCAGCCTCCATTTAATACTGGATGCTGCATGAAATTAAAATATATGCCATTAGGCTCCACAGTTCATGCGATTGAGATGGTCCCTGGAAGAGGAGCGAAGTTAGTTCGTTCTGCTGGTTTATCAGCTCAGTTGATGGCTCGTAGCGGTGGTTACGCAACGATTAGAATGCCTTCTGGAGAAGTGCGCATGGTCAGTGAAAATTGCCGCGCAACATTTGGTATGGTTTCTAATTCAGAACATAATTTACGTGTCGAAGGTAAAGCTGGCCGTATGAGATGGAAAGGTATCCGCCCGACAGTTCGCGGTACTGCAATGAACCCTGTTGACCACCCACACGGGGGCGGTGAGGGTAAGCATAAAGGTAACATCCCACAAACACCATGGGCCCTGTATACAAGAGGACTTCGAACGAGATCCCAGAAAAAATCGAACAAGTTTATTGTTAAAGATCGAAGGAAAAAATAAGTATGGCAAGATCACTGAAGAAAGGACCTTTTGTTGATCATCATCTTCTCAAGAAAGTAGAAGATATGAATAATAAAAGTTTAAAAACGCCAATTAAAACATGGTCGAGACGATCCATGATCATCCCAGAAATGATCGGACATACGTTTGAGGTATATAACGGCAAGAAGTTCATTTCAGTATTCGTCTCTGAAAATATGGTTGGACATCGTTTAGGAGAGTTTTCACCTACACGTGTTTTCAAAGGTCACCCAATTAAGAAAGCAGAGGCACAAGCAAAATGAGTAGTGCAAAAGCAGTAACAAAATACATAAGAATAAGTCCGCGCAAAGCGAGACTCGCCGCAGGGTTAATACGTGGACTACCTGTACCTCAGGCTACGCTTCAACTAACATATAGTAATTTGAAGGGTGGACGTCTTTTGAAAAAAACTCTAGATAGCGCTGTAGCCAACGCAGAAACGCAACTCGACGTACGTCGTGAAGATCTTAAGGTCTTAGAAGTACGTGTTGATGAAGGTCCAAGATTAAAAAGAGCGAAGCCAAAAAATAAGGGCGGACGTCATCCAATTTTAAAAAGAACCAGTCACTTCACTGTTGTAGTCAGTTCGGGAAAGGAGTAATTGAATGGGACAAAAAACTAATCCAATTGGATTCCGCCTCATTCGCAATAAAAAATGGCGTTCAAAATGGTACGCGAATAAGCAAGAATTCGGAAACTTACTCGTTGAAGATCAAAAGATCCGCGAGTATTTAATGAAAAAACCTCAATGCCAAGGAACCTCGCAAATTAAAATTCGCCGTATGAGCGAAAAAATTGAGGTGACTATATGCACAGCAAGACCTGGTATGGTAATTGGTAAGAAAGGCTCAGAAATTGATGTATTACGCAATGAGCTCTTTAAGCTAACAGGCAAAGAAGTTTGGATAGAAGTTGAAGAAATTAAGAGACCAGATCTCGACGCAAAAATCGTAGCGGATGGAATTGCGAAGCAGTTAGAAAGACGCATACCATTCCGTAGAGCAATGAAAAAAGCCATGCAGTCTAGTATTGAAGCAGGCGCTCTAGGTATTAAAGTACAATGTTCAGGCCGTATCGGTGGTGCTGAGATTGCCCGTACAGAATGGTATAAAGAAGGCAGTACACCCCTTCATACTCTTCGTGCTGATATTGATTATGCTATGGGCCGTGCTGAAACAACATATGGAAGCATTGGTGTAAAAGTTTGGATTTATCGCGGTGAAGATAGTCAAGTGAAGGAGGGCCAGTAATATGCCTTTAATGCCGAAAAAAACTAAGCATCGTAAGATGATGAAAGGTTCCTGCGCTGGTTTAAGCAAGGGAGCTAACTTCGTACATTTTGGTGAATTTGGCATCCAAGTACTTGAACGTGGTTGGATTACTAATCAACAAATTGAAGCTTGCCGCGTGGCAATTAACCGTTATTTCCAACGTAAAGGTAAAGTTTGGATCAGGATATTCCCTGATAAGCCTGTGACTAAAAAACCTCAGGAAGTACGTATGGGTAAAGGTAAAGGGGGGCTCGATCATTGGGTAGCTGTTGTGAGACCTGGTCGAATTCTTTTTGAAGTAGGAAATGTAACAAAAGAAGAAGCTCAAAACGCTTTGCGACGTGCTGCAGCTAAAATTGGGCTTAAGACACGATTCGTTGAACGTGTAGAACAAGTATAAGGTGCTAATTATGAAGAAAGCTCAAGATTTTAGAGACCAATCGTTAGAAGAATTGGAAGCCAATTGCCGGGATGCCCGCAAGGAGCTCTTCAACCTTATCAACGAAATGAAGCAAACTAAGAAGGTTGAAAAGCCGCATTTAGTGCGTCATAAGAAGCGCGAAATAGCCCTCTTGCTGACTGTCATTAATGAGAAGAAGCAGTTAGCAAAATAAATTACTCAAGTTTGAGGTTAAGACATGGAAGAAAGAGGAAGCCGTAAAGAAAAAAAAGGTATCGTAATCTCCAATAAAATGGATAAGACAGTTGTTGTCAAAATCGAAAGGAGAATGCGTGATCCTAGGTACGGTAAGGTAATTACACGAAATAAAAAAGTTTATGCTCACAATGATGTTAGACCATTGCAAATTGGCGATGAAGTAACTGTTGTTGAGACAAGACCAATATCAAAATTAAAGAGATGGCGTGTTGTCGCCTAACAAATGATAATATTTGGAGTTAGCAACGTATGATTCAACAAGAAACGGAGCTCTATGTAGCCGACAACTCAGGTGCCAAGCGTGTAAAGTGCTTTAAAGTACTTGGTGGTTCTAAGCGTAGATACGCCCATGTGGGTGACATTATCGTATGCTCTGTGCAAGAAGCTGATCCGGAAGGTGGAGTGAAAAAAGGTGATGTTGTAAAAGCAGTTATTGTTAGAACAACCGCACCTATTAAAAGAAAAGATGGTACGATTTTAAGATTCAAGAGAAATTCTTGCGTATTGATCGACGATAAAAGTAACCCTCGTGGTACACGTATTTTTGGACCTGTAGCCCGTGAAGTTCGCGAAAGAGATTATCTTAAAATCGCGTCTCTGGCTCCAGAAGTGATATAAAAATTGAGGCTAGAAAATGACTAAAGTTAAAACTCATAAAACGATTCGCAAAGGCGACAAAGTCATTGCCATTGCGGGGAACTACAAAGGCCAAACTGGCGAAGTTATTTCTCGTCTCGGCGATAAGATCGTTGTTCAGGGTCTTAATGTACGTAAAAAACACGTTAAGAAGAGCCAAACTAATCCTCATGGCGGCATCGTTGAACTGGAAAAGGGAATTCACGTTTCTAATTTAAAAGTACTTAACGCTGAGAACAAACCCGTTAAGTTAAAAGCGCAACGTAGCGAAAATGGCCATAAAGAATTGGTTTATAAACAAGATGACAAACATGTTGTTCATCGTGCTGTTAAACAAACAAAATCTAAAAAGAGTTGAAAGTTACAATGTCTAGGTTAAAGAAAAATTATCTAGAAAAGGTAAAACCTGCGCTACATGAAAAGTTTGGGTATAACAACCCAATGAAGATACCAGCTTTAAAAAAAGTTGTGATCAACATGGGTATCGCTGAACCTTCGAAAGATAAAAATGCCATTCAAGCGTGTGTCAATGAACTGACAGCATTGTCTGGCCAAAAGCCCGTAATTACAAGAGCGAAAAAGGCGATCTCAAACTTCAAACTACGTGAAGGTCAACCGATTGGTATTAAGGTGACATTGCGTGGTCAAAGAATGTATGATTTCATTGACCGTTTATTTAATATCGTTAGTCCACGTATTCGTGACTTTAGAGGATTTCCAACAAAGTGCGATGGTCAGGGAAATTATACCCTAGGATTAGACGATCAGCAGGTTTTCCCTGAAATTAACCTCGACGAAGTTAAACGTGCACAAGGTATGCATATTACCTTCGTTACTAGCGCCGAAACAGATGATGAGTGTGTTGAACTTTTACGTCTGCTTGGACTACCTTTTAAAAACATGCCGGTCTCGGTAATAGCTTAAGAATAGGAGAAGAAATCATGGCAGTACCAAGCGATCCAGTAGCCGATTTCCTCACAAGGATTCGAAATGGTGCAAAAGCAGAACATCGCTATGTTGATGTAAGCTGGAGCAAACTTAAAGAGAATATTGCAGAGATTCTGAAATTAAACGGTTTTATTGAAAATTATTTGGTTAACAAAGACCAAAACCACCGCGGAACAATCAGACTCTTCCTTAAATACGTTGAAGGTCGTCAGCCTGTAATCCAAGGATTAAAAAGGGTGTCAAAGCCTGGCTTGCGCAAATATGTTGGTCATGAAGATATCCCACACTTTTACGGTGGATTAGGTTTATCTATATTGTCAACATCGCAGGGTATTATGGCAGGTAACGAAGCCCGCAAACGCCATATTGGCGGTGAATTACTTTGCCTCGTATGGTAAATAATATTTAAGGTATAGTTTGCTCGATAGAAGGAGTTTTGTCAATGTCACGTAAAGGAAAAGCACCAATCCCATTAGCGAAAGGTGTAGAAGTTAAGCTCAACGGTTCTACCTTGACCGTTAAAGGTCCAAAGGGAACGCTCACTCGCGAAATTGTTCCTGGTATAGAAGTTGTAATTGAAAACGATCATCTTCAGATTAATTTGGCCAAAGGTCATGAAGATATGAATAATTTCCATGGGCTCTACCGCTCCCTTATTAATAACATGGTTGTGGGTTCTTCCCAGGGGTTTAGCAAAAAGCTTGAAATGATTGGAGTTGGTTATAGAGCAGCTGTACAAGGCCAGTTACTTGATTTACAAGTGGGATACTCTCATCCAACGAAATTACCAATCCCTCAAGGTTTGAGCGTAACTGTAGAAAAAAACACAACGATTATCATTACAGGTTCAGATCCTCAGCAAATCGGACAGTTTGCTGCTCAGGTTCGTTCTACAAGACCACCAGAGCCCTATCAAGGCAAAGGTATTCGTTACGAAGGGGAGTATGTCCGTAAAAAAGCTGGTAAGTCAGCTTCAGCGAAAAAATAATCGTAGGTAAAAGGGCCCATTGAGGAATATATGATCAATACTACCAAAAAAAGACATAAAATGCGTCTAAAGCGTGCTCAAAGAGTGCGTAAACATTTTCACGGGACTGCCGGAAAGCCACGCTTATGCGTAGTGAAGACCAATAAGCACATTCAGGTTCAACTTATTGATGATGACACTCATCACACAATAGGGAGCGTTGCAACATTCTCAAAAGAATTTAAAAATACTGAATTCGCTAGAAAGAATAAAGCATCTGCTGCTAAACTAGGCGAGAAGATTGCGCTTATTGCACAACAAAATAATATAAAAGAAATCGTCTTCGATAGAGGACCATTTAAGTATCACGGAATTTTAGCCGCTCTTGCTGATGCAGCGAGAAATGCTGGTCTTCAATTCTAAAACTATTTGGAATAAATTTAGGAAAACCCCAAATGGCAAAAAATAGTGAAAATCCGAAAAAAGAAAGAGCAAATTCCGATATTAACGAAAAAGTTCTTTACATTAACCGCTGCTCCAAGGTTGTTAAAGGTGGACGTAAGTTCAGCTTTTCAGCTCTAATTCTTGTAGGCGATGGTAAGGGTCGCGTCGGTTATGGTTTTGCGAAGGCAAATGAATTGACTGATGCAATCCGCAAAGGTGGAGAAGCTGCACGTAAAAATATGGTAAGTTTTGCGATGGAAGGTACATCTGTTCCTCATGAAGTAGTTGTTCAGTGGGACGGGGCTGAGGTTCTTCTTAAACCAGCTCCTGAGGGTGCTGGAGTTATTGCTGGATCTAAAATTCGTGCAGTTCTTGAACTTGCAGGTTTCAAAGATGTAATGGCTAAAAGCCTTGGATCTAAAAACCCAATCAATCAAGTACGTGCAACATTCAGAGCCTTAGCACAATTGAAAAAGCTAGAACAAATTAAACAAATGAGAGGTCAGGCATGACATCACTCAATAAGCTTAAAGACATATCTAGAGAAAGAAAAAAACGTAAGAGAGTGGGTCGCGGGATCGGTTCTGGTGTAGGTAAGACTTGCGGGCGTGGTGAAAAAGGTGCAGGTTCTAGATCTGGCTATACAAGAAGATATGGATATGAAGGGGGTCAATTCCGCCTATTCATGAAATTACCTATCCGAGGATTTAGCAACGCGCGTTTCAAGAAAGAATTCGATGCTGTCAATTTAGGACAAATTGATGAAATGTTCGAAGATGGAGAAACAGTTAATGCGGAAACATTAATTGATAAAGGTTTTCTCCGAGGAAGAACACATGGAATCAAGATTCTTGGAAATGGAGAGCTCTCCAAAAAAGTCAAAATTGAAGCCGCTGCCTTTTCAGCATCAGCTCAAGATAAGCTAGAGAAAGCGAAAATTGTATTTGAAATTGTTTAGAAATTGATACCGATCACCAACCATAGGTAGGAAAATGCTGAGAGAGTTGCAGAAAGTTTTCCAAATTCCAGAATTGAGAGCGAAAATAGTTTTCACAATCCTTATGTTGGCTGTGTTCCGCATAGGGGGCTTTATTCCTGTACCCGGGATTAATGGTGAAATCGCGGTAAGTTTTTTCAGGCATGCAACTGGAGGGGGTCAAAACCTTTTCCAGCTCGTAGATATATTTTCAGGAGGTGCATTCTCCCAAATGACAGTTATTGCATTGGGAGTTGTCCCTTACATATCTGCATCAATCATCATGCAATTGGTCGTGGCTCTCTGGCCTTCACTGCAAAGAGAAATCAAAGAAAATGCTGACCAGGGTCGACGTAAGATTAATAAATATACAAGGGTCTTAACTGTACTCTTGTCTATTTTGCAATCTGCGATGTTTGCCAAGTATGCCATCCAAATGAATTACAGTCGCCCGGGCATTGTAACAGGTGAACTCCTGGATGTACAAATGTTCGGCATGCCTATCCTGTTCTACATGATTTTCATATTTACTATGACGACAGGTACTGTATTCCTGATGTGGATTGGTGAGCAAATTACAGACAAAGGCATTGGTAATGGGATGAGTTTAATTATTACCGTTGGGATTGTGTCTCAGTTACCCACAGCTATCGGTTTAATTATACAACAGCTCAACCTGGACTCGCAAGAGCCTGGAGCAATGAATTTTACGACAGTTCTTGTGTTGATTGGAATATTTGTCGTCATTACCTTGGCTACCATACTGGTTATTCAAGGACATAGACGTATCCCTCTGCAATACGCTAGACGTGTTGTAGGGAGAAAAGAAGTACAGGGCGGTACTTCATACATACCTCTGAAAGTGAACTATGCGGGTGTTATCCCAGTCATCTTTGCTTCATCGTTACTCATGTTTCCCGCGATTGTAGCTACTTTTGCAGGTACAGGAAATTGGTTAAGTGAAGTTGCTCAGTGGCTCTCCCCAGGAAGTACACTGTACATAGTGCTGTTTGTAGCGTTAATTATATTCTTCACGTACTTTTGGACTGCAACTCAGTTTAGACCAGATCAGATTGCATCTGATATGAAGAAGAATGGAGCTTTTATACCAGGTATTCGACAAGGAAAGCCTACTCAAGATTACCTTGAGTCGACGATGAATAGAATCACGTTAATAGGCGCTGTATTTCTTGCTCTTATAGCTATATTGCCGACGATTGTTGGTAGATTATTAGGAGTTCCGCAGACCATTAGCTATTTCTTTGGAGGAACAGCCTTACTGATTTTAGTAGGAGTTGTACTCGATACCATGAAGCAAATTGAATCTCATTTACTGATGAAGAGATATGATGGCTTTATGAAGAAAGGGCGTGTACGCGGCAGAGATTAAATTTAAATTAAGCCCTTATATCAAGCTCAAGTGCAAGCGAGAGTTGCAATGGTGAATATGTTTGTAGCTTACATGAGAGCGTGAATTTATGGGAATGAAGAAAGCTTTTGCTTATAAAGCTTAAATATGTTAAAGTTTTGAATTCCATTTTGCAATTTTAGGAGAGATTCAATGCCTAGAGTTATCGGTATAGATATACCGGATAATAAGAGATTAGAAGTTGCTTTGACCTACATCTACGGAGTTGGTCGTAGCTTATCGAATGAAATAATTGAGAAACTTGGATTTGATCGCAATATGCGCGCACACAAGTTAACCCAAGATGACATCGCACGCCTCAACAATATGCTACAGTCTGAGTACATGGTTGAAGGTGATTTACGTAGACAAATACAAAATAATATTAAGCGATTGATTTCTATCCATGCTTATCGTGGAACTAGACATCGTTCCGGATTACCTGTTCGTGGACAACGCACGAGAACAAATTCCCGTACGCGTAAAGGTAAACGTAAAACAATCGCTAATAAGAAAAAATAATTTTTAAGAGGAGTTCTTTACTTTGTCTAAGCAGCCAGCAACATCAACAAAAAAGCCTGTTAAAGCAAAAAAGAGGAGCCATCAAAACGTTCCATCAGGAATTGCTTTCGTGAAGGCAACATTCAATAACACCATTATTGCGATTACAGATCCTTCCGGACGCGTAATTTCCTGGTCCTCCGCTGGAAAAGTGAATTTTTCCGGTTCTAGAAAGTCCTCCGCATTTGCAGCGACGGTAGCGGCCCAAGATGCTGGTAAAGCAGCAATGGCTATGGGTATGAAAGAGGTAGAAGTTAATCTGAAAGGTCCAGGTGCCGGACGTGAATCTGCGGTTCGCGGTTTACAGAGCACTGGTCTAATGATCACTGCCATTCGCGATACAACACCAGTTCCACATAACGGGTGCCGTCCTCGTAAACGAAGACGTGTGTAATAAACACTCAGAATTTTTAATTATTTAGGAGTCGCTTAATGTCAGTCAAATACGGCAAATTCGAAATGCCTCAAAAAATTTTAGTCGAAGAGGATAAAGAAAATTCCAACGTGGCTCGAATTATTGCGGAACCTTTCGAGAGAGGATTCGGTCATACTATTGGAAATTCAATGCGTCGTATGATGCTATCTTCCTTAGAGGCACCAGCTATTATTGCTCTGCGAATCGAAGGTGTTCCTCACGAATATATGGCCATTGAAGGTGTCATCGAAGACATGACCAATATCGTCCTTAACTTTAAAGGTGCGTTATTGAGAAAATTGCCTACAGATGAAGTACCTAATTCCAGAGAGACTCGTATCCTTACAAATATACTGGATATTACACAAGACGATTTAGACAATAATAAAGGCCAATATAAAGTGACTCTGGGAGATGTAGTAGAGGATGGGACTTTTGAAGTCGTCAACCCTGAACTCCAATTGTTCACAGTGACTAAGCCTATGAAGCGCCAGATTGATCTGCGCGTAGCCATCGGCCGTGGGTATGTACCTTCTGAGCGTCATGTAATTTTTGATAAAACTGCTGATGAAATCCTTTTAGATGCAGCTTTTTCTCCTGTACGCTTAGTCAATTACTACGTGGAAAATACACGTGTGGGCCAGGATACAGATTTCGATCGTCTAATTTTCGAAGTCACAACAGACGGACGCGTAACGCCAGTTGAAGCAGTTTCATTTGCCTCACAGATTGGAGTTAAGCATTTCGATGTATTTACAAAAGTGAAATCACACTCCCTCATTTTTGACGAAGGTCTTGGATTAGGTGATGGTGATGATGATGAAATGATGGAAAAACTTTGTCTCCGTATTGATGAGATTGAGTTATCTGTTAGATCAACAAACTGCTTAAGTGGCGCTAATATTGATACAATTGCTGAATTAGTGTCGATTCCAGAGAAAAGAATGCTTGAATTTAGAAATTTTGGTAAAAAATCTCTAAATGAAATCAAAGCGAAGTTGCATGATATGGGATTATCTCTTGGAATGGATCTTTCACGTTATGGTATTACCCATGATAATTTGAAAGAGAAAGTTAAGCAGCATAATGAAGAGAAGAAAGGTAAAAGAGATTTATCAAAAGTAGAAGAAGCACCTAGGTAGTAAGATATGAGACACAAAAATAAGAATCGCAAACTAAGTCGTACAAGTTCGCACAGAAGATGTATGTTTGCAAACATGTTAAAATCATTGATCGAAAATGAACGTATTACAACTACGGTCGAGAAAGCTAAAGAACTCCGTAGTTTTGCTGATCAAATGATTACATTAGCTAAAAAAAATACATTAGCGACCAGACGTCGTGCGATCAGTGAAATGATGGTGCGTTTCAATTCGCTAACTGATAAAGAGGCTCGCGCTGCCCGCAAAGGCGATAAAAGCGCATACAATACAGATCGTCAAGTCATTGAAAAATTATTTGATGTGCTAGGCCCACGTTTTGCTAACCGCGCAGGTGGGTATACACGTATTGTCAAAGGTCAAAGAAGAATTGGTGACAACGCTCAAGTTTGCGTGATTGAATATCTTGACAGTTAATAGCTCTGTTAAGTAAAAATACAATTCTCAGTAAAGAAAGATCGCATGAATATGCGATCTTTTTGTATCTACACACATTTTTTAAGGATCTCTCATGAGGACTAAGTTGATGAAAGAAGCTCAAAACCCTCTTATCTTACGTTGCCACAGACTTATCGAAGCTTTTACTAAATCTGATGATGAGCGCGATTTTTATTTAGACCGCCAGGAAGGATTTATTGTTTACATTGATCTAGACAAACCTCAAGAAGAAATTGAAGCCTTGGAGCAAGAGCTGCGCAAAAATAGCGACCGTTATTTCTTGATTCCTAAGCTAACCTTCTATGAGACAAAAAAAATTATGGAAGGGTTTGTCAACGAAAAGGTTTATGACATTGACACGAAAGAAAAGTTACTAGAGATTATTCAATCCAAAGAGGCTCGTGAAAATTTTCTTGAATTTATCTACGACCATCATTCTGAATTAGAGAAATGGCAACAATTTTATCAGGAACGTTCACGTATTAGAATCATTGAGTGGTTACGTAATAATCAGTTCCATTTTGTATTTGAAGAAGACCTAGATTTTCCCAAAATACTTTTAGAAAAAGTGAAGAGACAACTTTTTGAATCTAAAGTGGGTAAAGACATTTTACAAGCGCGCAAAGCTTTAATCACAAAGGCTAAAACTTATTATTCCAATGAAGCCTTGAATCCAAGGCCCAAAAGAGGAAGACCACCTAAACAGGCTGTAAAACAGGAATTTGAACCACAAGTGGCTACGGATGTGTACACAACCGTCCCCTTAGCCATGCGCCCCTTTTTATTTATACCTGATTTGACTGCATCGGGGATCACATTCTCCTCTAAATTTGACAATGAAGAGCAACTTTTAGCAAGCCGCAGACACGCACACGATCTAGATAACGATCAGAGTATTCAGAGTATAAACCTAAAATTAGCAGCTCTTAGAAATCTTTCTACAAAATGGCTTGAGCCTGAGAATGATAAGCCTTCTCTAAAAAAGGCTGCTTCCATCCTAGACGCCGACGATCAGGTGGATGATGAGGAGATTGATTTTGATGAGGACGATGAGGACGAATTTACTTACGAAGAGATAAAATCGGGTAAAACAAAATCTTCAAAAGAGACCAAGACTTCAAAGAAAACGGCTGCCAAGTCAAAAACTTCGGGCTCTTCTATGCGTAAGGTCAAACCTATAAAGAGTCCTAAAAAAACGGAAAAGGCCAAAGCTCCGCCAAAAACCGGGAAGATTAAATTAATGGACTCTAAGACGGCCAAAGGGAAGCCAAAGCAAAAAATCAAAGCAGTGAAACCCTCTAAACTTTCCATGGCAAAGGACAAAAAGCCCCGTTAAGTCTATGCGGTATGGAAGGTATTCCATACCGCTTTATTAAACGGTACAATTGCTTAAGAGACCTTAAATCCCCACATAAATTCTCAGTTTAAATCTTGTTACCCAAATTTGGACATATACAGCTTTTTTAGAGTCACTTTTTTAGCAAGATCTAGTATTTCTACACCTGCACAATCATAGTTAAGATTTGTTCTAACGTAAAAGCAACTTTAAACCCAACTTGTTACCTATGTCCTGAAACTAAACATTTAGGGGGCAAGTTGGGTTTTAACCAGCTACACTATGTCTATTATTTTGCATCTATTTAGTGTTTTCTCTAAAAGTTAGCCGCTTCTAGTCTGATTGTAGCAACGCATCTGCTTTAATTTCCGTGCCTCGCTAAGATAGAAAGCTTGGCTTCAGCGCGGAAATACGTATCTGCATTGCTAGAATCAGCTAGGAAGCGAGATTTGGACGCAATCGCAGCGTTTTAAGAAATCATTTTGTTTGCACTAAGACGTTTGTTAGAATTGCATAGGTTCAAGTTCCTCGCAGTCATCTTGAGAGTATGTATGGATAGTGGACATGTTTTGCCAATCGAAGTCATCCAGAGTTTCTTCCTCAGAAGAATTAAGGACGAAGGAGAGGGAGTGGGGAGAAGTCTCCCGGTCGGAGTCAAAGGATTGATGAGCGCTGGCAGCTTGCTGGAGATCCTCTTCAACTATTATAGGATTTTCTTCAGGCAAAGAGATCTGATCAGGTATTATTGGATTTTCTCCAGGCAAAGAGATCAGATCAGGATCTTCCTCGGCAATTTTTTTTAAACTGTTTGTTTTTAATAAAATTTGCATTATTCTTTTTGTTAATAATGCATCCGATTCACTTGTTAAAGTTGAGTGGGCCTCATATATTTTTTTCAAGAAGTCAACAAATAAGGGAATGTTTTTTTTCGTATCAAGGGGGATGATACAATTTTTAAGATCATTGAGTTTGGTTGTTTCTAAAAAATTTAATTGGATTAATTGTTTCATAATGAGGCTGCATTTTAACTTCTCTTCCGCATATATAAATGGTTGAATGATTAATTCAATTAGCTTGGGGAGAGAAATTTCTTTGAGGAGTGCTGCGTTGATTTCTCTACGGTCCAAGAGAATCTGATAATAGATATGCATTTCAGGCACTGTGATGTATTTCAAAAGGCTTTTTTCAAAGAGGCTATGATGATTTCGTTGGTATAAGGAGAAAGCTAGGCTTAACCCGAATCTTAGGCAATCAGAGTCTTTATCTAGGAGTCTTTCTATAATCTGTTCAATTAAAGGTTCGTCTTCAAGGGGAAAACGTTTCATAAAATTTTCTATTTCTTTCTCGATCAATTTTGGGAAGATACCCTTCTTAAGGCTTAAGAGAAAAAAATAAATA
The DNA here is from genome assembly GCA_001897225.1 of Chlamydiales bacterium 38-26. GTDB lineage: Bacteria > Chlamydiota > Chlamydiia > Chlamydiales > Parachlamydiaceae > Neochlamydia. The sequence goes on along the minus strand of MKSK01000006.1, from coordinate 320,915 downwards.
TATTTTTCTGGATTAGAGGGGGCTAAGCTTTGAGCGATATAAAAAGTTGCAATTAGTTTATGTCGATGTAGACATAGTGGATGTTGGTAAACGCGCCGATAATAATCTAAGGCCTCGTCCTGACTATTTCTTTTTCTTTTTAATTCGGCGAGCAAAAAATAGGCACGCATGCGTGTGTGTTCTAAGGTGTTTCCTTGGGGTCCTTCTGAATTTGTTAGATCCAGCTCATTTTTTATGTCTGCAATTAGTTTATCCAAGAATTCATTTGTTGATTCTACGGTTTCTTTGGCAACAAATTCGGCCATAGTGAGGAGCCCGTAAATTCGAATGGAAGGATTGTTGAGGTGAGCTTTGGTAGTGTCAAATATTTGATTTAAAGTACTTTGTTGGTTTTTTTTCCTAGCATCCGTTGCTATATTTATAATTTTATACAAAGTACTTAGGTCATCAGAATCATTCAGCATTTGAGGTTTAAGCATCGTTTGATGGTTTTGCATTAGACAAAAGGTGACTTCTAATTCTTTTAAAGCGGCAGATGAGCGAATATTATTGTTTTTTGAACGCTTTAATCGATTAAAAATTTTTTTTGCTGCAGAAGGGTTACCAGGGACTTCATGGTCCCCATAACAATACAGTTCTGCTAAGTGATATTGGGCGATTTCAAGGTCAATGTTCTTATGATAGGCCTCTAAAGACTCTTTAAAAGGGATGCCGTACGCATATAACTCCACGGGAGAGGTGCGTGCAAATAATATGTTGACATATTGTTTGATGTAATCTGTAAGACGGGAATTTTCATTTAGGTTGGATGAAAGGTCTTTTAAAAGAGCTCTCATTAAATTAAAGCCCTCAGATCGTAATAAAAATGAATCTAGATGAACTAATATATAGGCATAATGAAAATTTGCGCGCGTACATTCAGAAGGATGAGCAAGGGAACTACTCACAATTTGATGAAAAAGTCCTTTAATTTCTTCGATGCTGAATGAAAAGTCTTGTTTTTTTGCTTTCTCATAGTAAATCGTTAAAAGTAAAATTTGTATTTTGAATTTGATGATTTCATTAATTTCTATACCGCATAAAAGTTGGTCACAGATTAATTTAGCTATTTTGATGTAAGATTGGCTAATTATAACAGAATCTAAGCTTTTGGCATATTCTAGACTTAGGAAAGCTTTTTTATAAAGGAGCAAAGCTCTTTTTTGTGGATTTGGAGCTTGTTTTAACAAGGACTCTATTGAAAGAAAATCGCTGATTAAAAGTTCCTTATAAAAATTGACAGAGACTCTTTGCTTATCGGTTAAAAGAGTGGGAGGAATTTTTTTAAGAAAATCTAAGTTGCTCTTCTGAACAGACGGGTCAACAAAATTAAAACGAAGACTTAGCCTAAATTGATACAAACTAATTGTGGGTCCTAATAACTGATTTTTTTCTGGGATTACCATCATTGATTGATCCCACAGTTTAGCTATTTGGAGAAGCAGTAAATGCCCTAGAGGGGCTTCTTGTCTATTCACCACATACTTGCAAAACTTTAAGAGGCTCAAGGGGTCATCTTTAGGTTCAATCACTAGTAATTGTATGTTTTTTTTATAGATACTAAGCAAAAGATTGTAGGCCTCCTGTAGGGAAGAAGCTTCTTGTGTAGAACTTTTGATTAGACACTTTAGACATTCGGCTGCAACATCTGGCTGATTTTCCGATAATCTACGGCTTACTTCTAAAAGATTTTGAGAGGTGGCGGAGGAATTCACTTGCATGGTTTAAACCTTTTTTCGATTGCATTTATAATTTTTGTTGTACCTAGAACATGCGGTTTTAGACCAGTTTTAATCGTGATTTTTTGGACGGATGGTTGTTATATGATGTTGTGCTTCCTCCCATACAGTGGATAGGGCGGGGATCGCCTGCATAAAAAGCAGTGCGTACCCCTCATTCTGTACACTCAAATAATCTTTTGCAATTTGTAAACATAGAGCGGCGTAATTATTGATGGTAACTCTATCATTTTCAGTGGACGCCTTTTGAAAAAATGCAGAGAGGGGGACATGGCTTATCATTAATGTATGAATGATTAGTTTTTTTACTTCATTATGCCTTTTTCCGTCTGTATTGAACATGTAACTAAGGATAATTTCTAAGGGCATTTGAAAGGTACGAAATTGGGAAAAATGGATTAAATCTAGATAATACCCGATTCTTGTCCGTTTTGCAGGAAAAGCCTTCATCATTTCATTAAAAGCATTTAGACAATAATTTTGTATATGAGGATTTGTATCACTTGCTAGATAAATTTCAAATAGTAACCTGGAGCTAAACGAAAGGATTTTTGAATGGAGTTCTGGGTTGTCTTTTACGCAAGGATTAAGAAGGATTAAATCTATATTTTTTGTGACAAAAAGCAAGAGGGGTTCAAGGGCATTTTCAATAGGACCCTCGACAATCTCTGCTAATAAAAATAGAACGTCTTGTATTGTTTCCTGGGTAAGGTCTGCCGGTTGATTCATTAAAAAATTAACTAAATGGGGTTTTAGCAGGTTTTTTAATTCAGCATTTTCTAGAGGAGAATTTAAAAGATGTTTTATTAGCTGTATGATGGAGGCTTGTCTTGATAGATGAATAACTTTCAAATTTTTTAAAAAATGAGGGAAGTCTTCCTTATTCAGAGGATACTCTTCAGAGTTTAGATTTTTCAAAAATAATAAGCGATATTTTTCAAATGTCGTTAATTCCTTCATAAGTAAGGAGTGTGTTGTCCTGAGAATACGGTCAGATAGATCAAGGATATCGTTGGGAGCTGCAGCGGGATGTTCGGCATATTGAATATAGCTATTCATTAATTGTTCTTGGTTTTCAAGAGAATTCTCTGGGGCATCGCAGAGTGTTTGAATCAGCAAATACAAGGCTCTTGCGGTAAAATGTGAGGGTAGGTCAGTGTACTGGGCAACAGTTTTAAAATTATTACATTTCTTTAGGAATTCTTTTTCGCAAGTTCCAAATATCAATCGAATTTTAGCTAAAATGTCTAGAGGTTGGATTTGTTCGCGCATAATTGCTTCTAGAAAAAGATATCCTTCGTTTAACCCGGACTCGTAAAAATCTTCACCCAGCGTATTGCGAATGCAATCCATGTGATAAGTGTGGATATTCAGTTTTTTTTTAATAGAAGAAGGGGTTTCATGATTCATAATAAGATTTAGACACATTTTCTCTAATTTATTCAGGGTTTGGCTCTCTGGATTTGTATATTCAAGACAAAATTCTATATAGGCTTCTTGAACGTTTGGATCTTTTTTGTAATCTTTCAGGAGCTTTTGATAAATCTTTTTGGCTGCTTCTGGATTTCGATTGGTCTCTCGATTTCCATACTGGAAAGTTTGAGCTTTCAAAAGTGCAGTTTGTATAGGATCATTTAAAGAGATAGACATAATTAACCCTAATTGAATGTTTTAATGAATTTTTAAGCGAAAACAATAGATCAGAAAATAAATAATATCAATGGTTTTTTTTAATAAAACAATTTTTTTAATTTTAATTGTATATCATTTCAATTAGGAATGAAGAGATTTCAGTTAATTAATCTTTTTCACTTTATACATAAAGCTACGTGAAAAAAAATAAACCCGCGCTACCTCGAACCATGATTGCGCCGGATGCCATCACCGGTCGAAATTTATCTTTGGGATTGCAGGTGTCAATTATTTCCTTTACTTTCTTGATAAGTCTCGATTATGTTATAATCAAAATGTCACTCTGAGGAAAATGATTATGACTCAAAAAATTGCCATTAATGGATTTGGACGCATTGGTCGTTTAGTTTTTCGTCTAATTTGTGAGAGAGAGGATATGGAGGTAGTGGCGATCAATGATATCGTACCGTCAGAGAACCTAGCTTATTTATTAAAGCACGATACTGTTCATGGCAAGTTTAAAGACGAATTTAAATTGGAAGGGGATGCCCTAGTCATTAAGGGGAAAAGAACACGCATTTTTGCTGAAAAAGATCCTCAAAAGCTCCCTTGGAAAGATCTTCAGGTAGATTATGTTCTAGAATCCACTGGATTATTTACCTCGTTGGAAGGTGCAAAAAAACATATTGAGGCAGGAGCTAAAAGAGTCTTAATTTCAGCACCCTCAAAGGGCGAAGGTGTGCCGACGTTTGTTCTTGGTGTGAACGAAGATAAATATGACCCTAAAAACGATACTGTTGTGTCTAATGCATCATGCACAACAAATTGTTTGGCTCCTATCACAAAAGTTCTTTTAGATCATTTTGGGATAGAAGAAGGCTTAATGACTACCGTTCATGCGATGACTGCGACGCAACCTACCGTGGATGGTCCCTCGCATAAAGATTTAAGAGGGGGCAGAGCAGCTAGTCAAAATATTATTCCCTCATCGACTGGTGCAGCGAAAGCAGTAGCTCTATGTTTACCTCAGGTGAAAGGAAAACTGACAGGAATGGCGTTGAGAGTCCCCGTAGTGGACGTTTCAATTGTTGACTTGACAGTCAGATTAAGCAAACCAACTAGTTACGAAGCTATATGTCATGCGATGAAAGATGCATCAGAAAGGTCTATGAAAGGCATTTTAGCATATTGCGATGAACCGGTTGTGTCGAGTGATTTTATCGGCAGCAGATACTCTTCAATTTTTGACAAAGATGCAGGAATAGCTCTCAATGATACCTTCTATAAGATTGTGGCATGGTATGATAACGAGATGGGCTATGCATGCAGATGTGTTGATCTTCTAGCTTATATGGCATCGAAAGAGTAAACCTCTTGTTAGATATTTGTTGGTATCTTGCTTCCGAAAAAGGAATAAATTTGTGATATCATGTCTTTTTGATTTCCATTTTTCTTCCTATCAGAGTAGACTTTCAAAAAAGTCTAAAGGAATAGAACATTATAATAGGATATAAATCGTGGATTTTACTCGTGAACCAATCATTGAAACAGTGATTACCCCTAAAGAAGGCTGCAAGATCGTTGTTCGTAGCAGCAAAAGTATCGGGCAAGAAGAATATTTTGTTGACTCGTTAGAAGTTGTCTCGTTTGGAAACGCTATGTTTTTTCGCTCTCTAGAAAAACCTAAGGCTTTTTTGGTACCAGCTAGTGATTATGAAATATTAGAAGTCCGTGAAGCTCGTATGGTGCTTAAAAACGTGGGTCTTGATCGATCGATTAAGATAGGAGGCGGGCGAGAACCTAAAGTGGCTAAAGAAGTCGTTCCGGAGAAAACTGATTCCTTGGAAACTGAAGAGGCGACCACTCCAGAGGAAAATCCAGTCTCTGTCGATAATCGAGCAGAGAAAAAAAGAGATCGCCGCCGTCAACAACGTCGCCGTCGTGGTCGTGAAGAAATCGTTAAAGACGAATCTGTTACGGAAGAAACTTCTTCCATGGAGAGTTCAAACGTTGTGGAAGATACTGCGACAATATCCTCAGCAGAAGAACACCCACGCATAGAAGGTCAGACGTCAGCGCCGGTTACTCCATCCAATTTTATGAGTAGCATTCTCCCTCCCCCTCCCACTTTGATTTCGGAAACCATTGGGCGCTATAAGGAAAACGTTTTATTTAAAAATGCCTTTTACACCAAAGAAGAAGCTGAAGTTGCAAAGGCTGAAGATGAAATTGTAGAGTCTCTAGCTGAACCTATGGAAGGTGCAGAGGTTAAAGAAGAAAAAATCCTAGAAGAATCTACTGAAGGACTGACTTCCTATCCCGAAGAACCTCAACCCACTCTTAGCTCTTTTTGGGAAACTTTAAGCAATGAACCTACGATGCCTTCCCTTCCACCTGTTGAGCCATTTGAAGGTGAAGAAGCTTCTCCAACCTACTCAGAAGAAAAAAAAGAAGAAGATCTCCCTAAAGATATCTAATTTTAGGTAAGACTCATAGATCCGAGTGATTCCTTGATTGCTCGGGTCTATTTCGCTCTAAGCTTGTATCTAAACGTCTAATTGATTTCGATCCCATATATTTAGGATAGTTTGAGGAAGCGTTAAGGCGTTGAAAGGTTTGATGATGATGTCGGTCACCCCTAGTTTTAAATAGGATTCAAGCTCTTCCTTTTGTGTCTTGGCTGTCAAAAATACAACCAGCGTCTTAGATAATGAAGGGATCAATTTAAAGGTGCGAAACAGAGATACTCCGTCCATTTCTGGCATCATTACATCTAAAAAAACTATATCTGGATGAAAGGATAACGCGTCCTGAATGGCTTTTTCACTTGAGCTTAAGTAATGGATTTCCATGTCTTTAAGATTTTCTAGACTATACTTTGCAATCGTTAGGATGTCCTGATCATCGTCGACAAACATTAATTTAGATAGCTTTCTATGCATGAGAATCCTCTTTCACGCAGGGTAGTTCGAAGTAAAAAGTCGACCCCTCTCCTAGTTTACTAACAAAATGAATGTCTCCGCCCATCTGTTCAATAATTGTTTTACAAATATTTAAACCTAGTCCTGTGCCAGAAAATCTGCGCGTTGAACTGCTGTCGGCTTGCGCGAATTTTTCGAAAATTTTATTTTTAAAGTCCTCAGAGATGCCTGGCCCCTGATCTTTGATGGAAATTCTAACTTTATCGTCTTTTAGCATAGAAGAGATAAAAACTGTGCCTCGAGCAGGAGAAAATTTGATGGCATTTGATAAAAGATTCATCATCACTTGAATAATTCTTTTTTTGTCTGCGTAAATCTTTTCCTCAAGGATTTTTCCTTCAATGACGATGGAAATTCCAAATTTTTCTGCCATAGGCATCGCTAGATGAATACTTTCTTGAATGAGATCTTGCACAGGAATTTTTTCATTAAAAAATTCATATTTGCCTAATGCAAATTTTTGAATATCTAGAATGTCATTAATAAGGTTAATCAGCCGTTCTGAATTACGGTAGGCGATTTCTAAGAGATCCTTTTGTTTTGTATTATCTTGCATCTCATTACGCAGCAAGCCTAAAGAGCCTTGAATGGAGGTTAAGGGTGTTCTTAATTCATGGCTTACAATGGAAATAAACTCATTTTTAGTCTTTTCCATCATTCTTTGATCCGTGACATCCTGGTCTACTCCACGAAAACCTATTACACTCTCATTATCACTAATGATGGGTGTGGCATTACTTTCAATAATGCGTAAAAAATTATCCTTGTGTTTCCAATTCACGTTAAAATTTTTCCAGCCCACTTTCTCCTGGATGCTTTGCTGCAACCTATTTTCTAAATGTTTTTTTTCGCTATCCATCACAAAGGAAAAAATACTTTGACCTATAATTTCTTCGGGTAAATATCCTAAAATATTATAAACGCTGGGATTAGAGTAGGTAAAATTAAAATTTTCATTGATCTCCCAAATCCACTCATCCGTCGACTCTACAAAATCGCGAAATTTTCTTTCACTTTCACTTAAGGCATCTAAAATTTCGATTTCTTTTGAAACATCTTGCACAATGGTCGCTATAGCGATAATCTGCCCTTGCAGATTTTTGATGCCGGCCTTGGCTTTATCCACCCATATTAAACTTCCATCCTTTCTCAAATTTTGCATTTTGATATGATCAACGGTCTGCCCGCTAAGAATATTTTTCAAAAGTTTCTCATGGATGGGTAGATAGTCTTCAGGATAAATGATGGTGATAGGTTTACCTATCATTTCAGGGGCTTTCCATCCAAATATTTTTTCAGCTCCCTTATTCCAACTTTTAACGATACCATCTAGAGTTGTGCTATAAATCCCATCATTGGCATTTGTGACTATAGCGGCTAACTCTGCTAGCTCTTCTTCGGACGAAAGACGATTCAAATACTGGCCAATCCCGATTCCTAGCGAAGTAAATAAATTTAACAACCCTTCACTGACTTTTTCATTAAAGGGCGTTTGTCTAAATAGTTCAATCACGCCGATTAATCTTGAACCTTCTAGAATGGGAAAGGCGAGACAGCCCTTTAGCCCCTCTTCCGTAGCCTCTTTTACACGTTTAAACCCGCTTTGATCAGTAATGTCATTAAACCAAATTGGGCGTAAAATTGTTTTCACTCGCTCTGAAATCAACATTTCATTCGAATTCTCACGTTTATAGGAGGCTTTTTTAAATTCGGGGATTTGAATCTCAGGCGTGTGTGCAATTTCTAAAAGTTTTAATTCTTCATTTTTTCGATCTAATGTCCAGACGAGCATGACACTCCAATCGAGATAGTATTTTAAGACATTCACGATCTTTTGAAATGTTGTAGGAATGGGATGCGTTTCACTCAAAATTTTTGAAATGGTTTCTGATATTTCAAGCCATTCCATCGCCCGTTTTGTGTCTGTGACCTCCCAGCAGAATCCTCTCATTTTTTCACTTTGGCCCTGCTCATTCGTGAAGAACTTTCCCTTAGAAATGAGCCAATGGATACTCCCATCAGGCCATATCACCCGATAGGTTAAATCAATCGGCGTATGCGTTTCAATACACATGTTTAGATAACTTTTGATTCTCTCTACATCACGCGGGTAGACTTTTTTTAGAAAATCATCATAAGAGGTAATCGTATCGTAAGGTTTAACTCCAAAGAGTTCATAGGTAGATGTGTGCCATTTAACGCAGTTGTTTTTTACATTCCACTCCCATGTTCCCATTTTTACTGCATCTAAAGCGGCATTTTGTTCTTCCTCTGCTAGCAGCAATTGCTTTTTGAAGGACTCCATTTCCAATAATTTTTTTTTCTCTTGTTGCCATAAATGGATCAAAATTCCCGCTCCAATCGACAAAATCAAGCCTCCTAAGAGGGTTAAGAAGGTCAATGTTTTATTGATATAAGAATCAAAAAGTTTTTGAGTGGGTCCCAGAGTTAGCGAGAGTTTTAAATTTTTTAGGCGAAGGGTGTCTTGCACTTCCCAGTCTTTGATGTTATCGGACGGCGTGAATGAGGGATAAACTTGTTGATTTCCCAATGAGGCGGTTAGCGCGTAATACTGCTGTTGGTTTCCAAGAATCTCTGCAAAGAGAGTATCAAGGCTGAGAATAAAAACCATAAAGCCCGTTAATTCATTTGTTTGATAGATAGGATGAATTAACCATAGATTGTGGTGTTTAGAGGAGGGGTCTTCTACTATAAGAAAATAAGACTGACCTTTAGCTGCAGCCTCGAAAAGCGCCGTTTTTTCTAAATCATTCGCATGTAATCGTCTATTGAGAATATCTTGATGGCCCTCTTTAAAAATGTGATTACGGACCATTAGGTTGGAGTCGAGCCAAACAACGGCCAGTAATTCCCGATGCATTTTAAAATAAAGTGGAAGTTCTAATTCTTTGGCTTCTAGTGAATGATTCTTATCTAAAGCCATTTTATCGCTCAGATGATTGATAAGAATTAAATTTTTCTTGATCTCGCTCGTTAGTTTTTTTTGGATATCCCCTAATTTTGATTGAATATTTTGTTTCAATTCTCGAGTCTTGTGGGACTCAAGGCCCCATAGAAATAAGAGTGTGGTAAACGCTAAAGTAATCGCCACAAGTTTGGGAAGAATGTTTTTGATGGGTGCATGTAATTTGATATCATAATACGAACAGGAGGCGATAAGAGAGATTCCGAGAATAATTGCATTCAGCGATCCGTAAAAGCTTAGAGTGTTTGCTGTAGGCCAATTTAAGTTAAGAGGAACGAAAAAGCTTAAAACGCCAATGCAACCTAAAGCTATGACGATTTCTGATAATAAAAATTGAAAGGCACTTTCCCAAGCCACCCTTTTATACGGTCTCCACATGCATAGGATCATTCCTATTAAAAAATAAACCGTGGCTCCGATTGCAGACAAGTGATTATCGTAAATATTTGGCAGAGAGGGAATTAGCCAGTGGGTGAGCGCAAAATCCTTAAATGTTAATATTTCTAGGATACGTGAGAGGGAGGTGAAAATGATAAATAGTCCAACGAAGGGGATGTACCTCAGGCAAGATTCTCTATATAGAGATAAAATGGCTAAACTGGTCATCACAGCATTTAATGCAGCCAGGTAGGAAATGGGAGGCGGGGTGGGATAGGATAAAACAGAATAGAGATCTACGTACCAACAAAATATAAAAAATAGATTTAAAAATAAACAGAAAGAAGATCCAACGAGAGCTATCTTTTTATTGTGGCTTTCCCAGTTCATTTTCACTACTAATTTTAATCTTTCTTGTAAAAACTATTCTGTATTTTTGCTAAATAGTCTTGAAACTGTGCCTTCCAGTCATGAGAGCTTGTGTTGGGAAAATCTTTAATTTTTTGATTGATCTCTTTTTCAAATTCTTTGCAAATATTACTCACAAGAGGGTATCCAAAAGAACCTGCACTCCCAGCTATTTTATGAATTTCAAATTTCAGTTCATTCAATGTTTCTAAAGAATCTGAGGCTTGAAAATGCTCAATAATCGATTGAATTTTGTCAATTTTTAAAGGAATCGAATCTTGATATTCTCTTCTAAGTTTCTCATAAATAGGCATAATATTTTTATTATTCGATGGGTTGCTGAGCATGGTATACCCTGCTTAAAATTTGAACAAATGTTTAGAAATGTATCTGACGGTCATGATGTCCAGAGGCGACAAATTTTTTTAAGTCTGCCCCCGCAGGACTACATATATCGTCTTTCTTTTATTTTTCTTATAGGAGGCAGGCTTTAAAACGTCAAATTAATGTTTGAATTTTATTAGATCAAGTCTACGAAAATTAAAAAGCCATCTTTTAGGCTTGCAATTTAAACGTGATATCGATTATCTTAACGGCATCTTTCGCTCGGGTGGTGAAATGGTAGACACAAGGGACTTAAAATCCCTCGGGAGCAATCCTGTTCCGGTTCGAGTCCGGATCCGAGCATGTTGCCAAACCGCAAGAAAGTAAGTCCTTGAACAAGACTTAGTTACTTTCTTTCTTTAAAGGACTTAAGTCCAAAAGGCTTAAGTCGCTTTAATTATCAAACTCAAGTTTATCCCACTTATATCCCACTCCTCAACAACAAGTAGCAATAACTAATTAAAGGCTTAGCCTTGTTAAAATTGGTAAATTTATATTTTATTGTGGCAAAAATGCGGAAATTCTTATTTTTGCTGCATTTTAATTTACCATCTACAGAGACAAATTGAAAACAAAACCGAGGGATTATGATTCCCTTGGGCTGTTTTTTTTAATAAATAGGAGTTAAATATGGCATCGATAAAGGAACGAAAAGATAGGGATGGAAAGATTCGGTATCACGTTCAAGTAAGAGTAAAAGGTTGTCCGCCGCAATATGCAGCTTTTAAAAGAAAAACCGATGCTGATCGTTGGATTCAGCAAACTGAAGCGGCTATTCGCGAAGGATAGTTCATCTCGATGAACTAGAATCCCATTTGGATTTTCGTTAAGTATTTCTCCTATTTTTTCAACAGTACTATCCTCGGTTTTATATCTCTTTAGAATGGGAACTTCTGATTTAAGAAAAATACCTTCTAATAATTTTTGTTTCACACTTTCCTTATTCTTTTTTTCCCTTAATAGCATCTTTTATCTCTTCTTTAAAGGCGTCTTTTTCTGCTACCGCATACATTTTGTTGAATTCATGTTCCACAAGAGAGAGGCTAAGCTCGCTTTTTAAGAGCTATGATTAAGCAATCCAAAAAAGACCTTAGAGAATTAAAAACTATAATGTATTAACTTAGCCAGTGTTTTTACGGTTGGGTTTTTGCCTTTTAATGCTCCATATATTGTAGAGCGAGGGACATCGGCATCTTTAGACAGTTTTACCTTATCCAATGCGTTGATATGTGCTTGGATTACCTCTACAACTCCTTCAGGATCATTGTTGCGCAGACATTCCCAAACGGCTTTTGCAATAAAAGATTCGTCCAGTAATTCTTGTGTGGGGCTATATTTGATTAAACCCGAATCTTTCTTAAGTTTGACTTTTGATGTTTTATTCGATGTGAGACTCATATATTTTCTTCGCCTGTTTAATATCTTTATTTTGACCATTTTTATTACCTCCTAACAATACAAGAATGCTGGCTTCAGGGATATAGGCATAGTAGATACGGCGTCCGTTTTTCCAACGTAGTTCCCAGATGTTTTCGCCTACACTTTTGTGGTCGCCAAAGTGTCCAGATTGTTCAATGTTAGATAATCTAGAAGCTATCTGCACTTGAGATTTTACGGTCTCTTTTCAATCCAATCCTGATATTCTGGGGCTTTGATGATCTCGTACTTCATTTCAACCTTTATCTTAAATTAAGTGTACATTAAAATGGACACGAAGTCAATTGTTATTGTTTTCAATGATGACATCTTGTGAAGAGATATTCGTCAAACACTTAAGAAGTTAAACTTTTTATTTTATTAATAAACCAGTGATTTTTAGGTATTTATAAAAATTGTCCTTTATGTATAAAAAATTTTTTTTTATTAAAATATCTCAATATTTGATAGGAATATTTATGTTTAGAAATTTGGGAACAATACTTGTAACTTCTTTGACTTTCTTCTGTCTTTCACTATTTGCGGAGGATAACAAAGTAGAATTGCCTTTAGAGGTTATCGCGCGCGCGTCTCATAATCAGGCATTAAGCTTAAATGATCACGATGAAGTACTGATTACATTCCATGAAACTTCAGGATCAAAATATGCAATCTGGAGCCCAAAAAAAAACTTAGAACTCATTGCTGATCCTAAAAAGGGTCCATATGATTATTATAACTATACAAAACTCGGCAATAATGGAATGGTTACAGGTAATAAAAGAGATATATCATATAACAGCATTCCCATTATTTGGAGTCATTCTTTGGGTTTACAGGAACTCAATATTGCTAAAGATATTTCAGATGATGGTGCACAAGAGTTTACACTTGTTGATGTCAATTCTTTTGGACAAATTATCGGAAGTTATAAAACTAAGGCTGGATATACACGGGCGTTTATTTGGGAAAGAGGGCGCGCTAGAAAATTATCTATCGACAATGATTTAGAAAGATTAGGTTATACGGCAATAAATATTAAAGTCCATGCTATTAATGATAAGGGAGCACTGTTAGGATCTTTTGAGTCTGGTATTAAGCATCCTTTGAAAGATGGATGGGTTGTTAAAAAAACTATATATTTTTTGTGGGATGGGAATACACATATTATCGACTTGTTTTCAGTCACGAATGTTAGAGTTTCAGATCTAAATAACAATAACCAAGTTTTATTAAGCACGTTCGATGAATACGATAGAGGAGGCTCTACTCAAATGTATTTGTGGAGTGTAGAAAAAGGGTTAAGAGCCGGTTCTTACATTGGACGATAACTTCGAAGGGTTTAAAATGAACGATAATGGACAGATTATAGGGTATTCTCCATTGCTTAGACGACATTGTTTTTTAGATAAAGGTAACATTGTTGATTTCATTCCTCAGTGCTCCTCAGAATTTACGATCATTTCCGGTCTTTTAGATATCAATAATAACTGCATGTTATTAGGTTCCGGGCAGGTATGGAACGAAAATCACTTTCTTATCTTTAAAACTTTTGAAAATATTAAATAAGGTAATATGTCCAATTTTGCAAAAAATTTTTTTTGGCTTTAACAGCAATTATTCTTTGTGCTTTTCAATTCAATGTGGAGGCTTCTACTTAAGTTACAAGGAAAAAATTACGTGTTTTTATGGGATGAAAAAAGCGTACTATTGCTCAATGATTTGAGCAACTTGCCAAACCGCAAGAAAGTAAGTCCTTGAACAAGACTTAAGTCGCTTTAATTATCTATTCAATAAATAATTCTCCAGTTACTCGCAAGTAGCGACTACATCTACATTTTTTGTAAAAATTACCCTTTGAAATAATAAATGGGACGCCGACCTTATCTTCAATTTTCCATCGAGCTGCTCCCTTTTCTCATAGATTAAGAGGAAATTCATTTCAAAGACGTCTTTTAAAAACTCGCATGGATGAATATAAGTTGTGTTTTCCTCTTTTCGTCTATAGAAGTGTCTAAGATTGAGAATGTACGCTTTCAAGATCAAGCGAGGTAGAACGCAGTCTTGGTTTTCAAGAGACTAGTGGAAGATCAAAGAAAAAAGTGGTGCCCTCACCTTGCTTCGTTATAAACTGGATGATGCCCTCATGAGATTCAATAATAGATTTTGAAATGTAGAGCCCTAATCCAGTCCCGCCTGCTGTACGTCTATCACTAGAGTCGGCTTGTGCAAAACTTTCAAAGACTTTGGGTTGAAAGTCTTTAGGAATGCCAGGCCCTTTGTCGGAGACCGAAACCCTAACTTTTTCTCCTTCAATCGTCATGGCCACTTTCACGGTCCCGTGACTTGGAGAAAATTTAATTGCATTGGAGAGAAGATTACTCATCACCTGCAAGAGTCGCGAGTAATCTCCCTTCACTTTTGCGTGTGGCAAAGTTCCATCTAAAGTTATACTAACGTCGAATTTTTGAGCGATGATTTCAGAGGATTTGATGGATTCTAAAACCACATCCCCTAGATTGATGCTTTTGAAATCAAATACCAATTTTCCTAGTTGCAGTCTTTCAAAATCCACAGTGTCGTTGATGATATTTGTCAGTCGTATACTATTTTTATAGGCATTGGCAAGAAGTTCTTGTCGTTCATATGGACTCAATTCTTTTGAAATCAGCAACCTTAAGCCCCCATAAATGGAAGTTAAAGGGGTTCTAATTTCATGACTCATGATCGAGATGAATTCATTCTTAATTCTTTCAAGATTTCTTGATTCTGTGATGTCTCGACTGCACCCTCTAAATCCAATGAACTCATCATTAACCCCCACAAGAGCTTTAGCATTGGTTTCTACCCAGCGACACCCGCCGTTTTTATGAAGCAAAGGGATGACAACATGGCTCCATCCTTCTTTTTTTGCCACTAATTCTTGTAGAGTGTGTTCAATTTTATCTCTTTCTTCTAGTGAGACAAAGTATAAGAGACTTTTTCCTAAAATTTCCTCGGTTTGATATCCTAATATGGGATAAACCGCTAAGTTTGAAAAAAGAAAAGTCCCCTTTTTGTCAAATTCCCAAATCCAATCTTCTGTGATTTCGATAAAAGAATTGAATCTCGCATTACTTTCAGTCAAATGAAGGGCAAGGTCATTTTGCAATGTCATATCTTGTTCAACGACGATAATTTCGGAAACCTTTCCAAACAAATCCAAAATGCTGTCATAGGAGCTATTAACAAGAATACATTTTCCATTTTTATCTATTCTTTGGGATTCAAAATGGTCTAGCGATTTTCCATTAACGATCATTTTACTGATTTCATCGAACTCTTGACTTGTGTGATTAGGGTAGATTGTTTTTATGCTTTTTCCCATCATTTCTTCGGCAGACCAGCCGTAAGTTTTCTGGGCTCCTGGGTACCAACGGGTCACAATTCCATCAATATCTACGCTGTAGATGCTGTTTAGTGATAAATCTAGTGCTTTTGCGTACTGAAACTTTGTTTGATCGAGAAATAATTTTTGGATGTAGATCCCTAAACTAATCCCCAGAGAAGAAATTAAATCTAACATAAGGTTGTCTACATTATCAGTAAAAGGGGTCCTGCGAAATAATTCGATAAACCCCGCTAGTTCGGAATTGGGATTAAAGGAAAAAGCAAGGGCCCCCCGCAATCCATTTTCAATAGCCTCAGTTCGTCTAATAAATTTAGAATCCTCTGTAATATCTTTTTTCCAAATGGGACGGTTAGTTAACGAGACATATTCAAATAAGGATTTTGATTTTATGTCTAATTCAAGGGTCTTTTTTTTGAAGGCTCCGATTTCCATACCTTCAACGTGCGAGATGTCGATACAGTGAAATTTGTGTTGCTGCTTATTCCAAAGCCAAATGACCATGACTTCCCAGCCTAGATTCTCTTGAATGACAGGGAGCACTAATTGAGTAGCAAGAGGAAGAGTGGAGGTTTCGCTTAAGATTTTGGAAATCGCCTCTGAGGCACGTACATAATTTTGAGCTCTCTTGAGTTCTGTAATATCTCTTAACAAAAGACAGACCTGCTCGTCTTCATTCCACATGCCGCTGAATACTGAGACTAATACGATACGAGGTTCCTGGCTTTTACTCAAGATGACAAGTTCAGCTTTTTTCTTTTTTTCCTTTAGTAAAGCGCTGGTGAAATAGGTTCGATCTTTCTCGTAGAGAAGATTTAAGATAGAAGAGCCTAGGACATTTTCTGCAGTACTTCCGATTAGTTCAAAAAAATTATGGTTGGCATAGAGGATGATCTGTTCTTTGGAAAGAATCACCGCAGCTTCATCCATGTTGTCAAAAAATATTTGATAGGGATGGTCAGGACTAATGAGAGAATAGACTCTTTTCCCTTGAGAATCCTTGAGTACAACGGCATCGACTTGTCCGCTGCGTATGGCCTCTAAAGTTTCTTCTGCTTCGCGAAGACGTTCGTTAAGACTGTCATTTAAACGTTTCAATTCTTCTTTATCATCTTCCATACATTCTACTTAATTCCCAAATTAATCAGCACTTGAGCGGTATTAGATAAATCGCCCACCAGCTTTCGTTCAGGGGAGGGGAGTACCTTAACAACAGTAGGAAATACCATGATTTCGTTGTGCAATATTTTTTCAGAGTCTTTTAGTTGATCGACCACTTTAATTTCGTATCTACCTGGGAGATGGGTCTCGCATATTTTTCTTAAGTTCTTGACAGCATTTAATGAATGAATGTTCATCCCGGAAATATAAAGGACAAAAACGTAATAAGGCTCATCAGGAAGTTTTTTCATGAAGTTTCTCCGTAGAAACCATGTTCAAGCCCACAAGGACTTTTTCTTTATCCGAAAGATCTCCAATAATTTTACGCACAGGTTCGGGTAATCTGCGTACAAGGGTGGGAATGGCCAATATTTGATCGCCTTCCGCAAGCTGGGGATTTTTTAAAAGATCGACCACTTCAATCGAATACTCACCCGGAACTTCTTCTTCACAGATCCGTTTTAGATTTTCTAAGGCTTTAGCACTTCTGGGCGTCATTCCTGCTATATAAAGCCTAAGGATCCACTCATTTTTTTCTTTTTTTTTCATGTTTTGCCTGCATAGATTTGTTGTTTTCCTTAGAAAAGCGGTGCTGCTTTAACAGTTTTTTCGTTGAATTAGAAATCTCATTTTTTAATTTTAAAAAATTTTCTTCGTCGTTTGCTTCTTTTGTTTTAAATTCTAATTCTGTCTTCAAGCACTCTATCTGAGTTTTTATCAAACGTTTTTTCAACTCGATTTCTCGATGGAGCTTTTCTAATTTGTTAAGTTCAAAACCCTTAGCTATGGCGTCTTTACTTTCTTGAACGATACGTGCGGTTCCAGTTAAGACGCCTTCTTCGCCATAATAGGGATTACTTATTTTTATTCCACTTTCGGAGATAGAGAATTCGCGTACTTGATTTGAGTGTCCCATGCCCCTTGTTTTAACGATGACAAGATCGCGATTAAATTCCCCATTAGTTTCTTTGTTCCTTAACAAGATGAGGGTGTCAATAATTGAGGTAATTCCGTATAAAAGTTCTTGGTCTTTATCATGCAGGGTTCCCATGGTCATAATGAAGGTGATGTTTCTTTTTTTAAGAAGATCTATCATCCGAGTTAGAACAGAATAAACTTGTTTAATGGATCCGCAGTGACAGAATGTGCCGATCGGATCGATAATCACTGCCTGTGGTTTAAATTCTTCTACTTCTTGTATAAAATTTCCTAAATGTCTCTCTAAGCCAAATTGCGTGGGTCTTGTAGAAATAATTTTTAATAATCCTTTATGGATAGATTCATGCAAGTTCATTCCAATCGAGGATAGATTCCGCAATATCTCACTTTCAGATTCTTCATATGTAAAAAAAATGACCTTTTGATTAATACTGCAAAGGCTTTTTGCAAAAGCACCTGCAAAAATTGTCTTTCCAGCTCCAGAAGTCCCGGAAAATAAGATGGTGCTTCCCTCAAAGTATCCCTTATCGCCTAAACAGAGATCTAGATCTGGAATTCCCGAGCTTAACCATCTATGGGGGGCTTTAAAATCTAGATCGATTGAAGTAATCGGTAAAATCACAACTCCATGACGGGAAATAATAAAAGGGAACCTATTGGTCTCGTGATAAGAACCTCGGTACTTAACGATTTGAAGGCGCCTTGTATAAAGATCATCTGAGATTTGATTTGTCAGAGAAACGACGCAATCTGCTACATATTCTTCAATTCCATATCTTGTTAAAGTTGTTCCGTGACCTTCTTCTCCTGTCAGAACTGTGGTCAACTTATTTTCTTTAAACCAGTCGAAAAGCCTTCTTAGCTCATTTCTGAGGATTAGTTCATTATCAAAACCCGAAAAGAGCACTTCAATTGTATCGATGGCTAATCGTCTGGCCTTGATTTTTTGCAAAGCACAATCGATACGAATAAACAGGCCCTCTAGATCATATTCTCCGGTTTCTTCAAATCTTCTCGCATCTACATGAATGTATTCGATATTTACGAGTTTTTTTCTCTCTAGATCTTCTAAATCAAAACCCAAGCTAGCGACGTTTTTTATGATATCCTCTTTCTTCTCTTCAAATGTTAAAAAGACCCCCGGTTTATTAAACATCACTGCCCCGCGGATAATAATCTCTAACGCCATTAAGGTCTTTCCACAACCTGTATTTCCACAGATGAGTGTCGGCCGTCCTTTGGGTATTCCTCCAAAGGTAATTTCATCAAAACCTTTAATTCCCGTCAGCTCTTTGTCAATACCTTGAAGCTTAGAGTTTAATTTTTTTTCTTTTGGCATAATTTTAACCCGCATTAACTTTTAAGATACCCCATCTAAATCGTAAACTATCTGATAAAGTTATTATTTGAAAATAAAAAAAAATTAACGTATGTTTTTTTTAAGTATTTCTTTATTAAAGGGTTAATCTTTGAGGTGTCAATAATCTCTTATTTTTGCCCTGAGGGCACTACGCTGCTGATAAATAAAAATCATCCCATAGCTTTGCGACAACAAGGCCTGGTCTTGGGTGTATCACCAAAGGCCTAGGATAGTTTCTGAAGGGGGGATACCCCACTGCTAAACTTACACCTTTTGGCGCAATCGGGGATTTAAATTGTTTAAGTCTAGGGAATTTACAGGATATTTAGAATGGCTAGAATAATATCTAGACTAGTTTCTGAATTGTATAAACCCAATATCTGGATTGTTAAATTATGCAGGGTTTTCTAATCGGCTCAAGGGTCCATGCAGATGCGCTATTTGGAAAATCAAATTCAATCCGCCAGCCCATCGGTAACGATCAAATTCAACCAATAGGTTTGCATCTCAGGATTTAAGCAGTGGGTGAGACGAGTGAATTTGATGGGCCACTGATGATGATGTTCAGTGTCCACAAAAGCAATTTTACCATCTTTTGAAAAGGGAATGTTTGTGATATAGACAGAATCTTTTAATCCTAAGTTCTGTAAGAGTACATACAAGCCTTTTAATAATTCTTTTGTAATCTCTTTTTTCCAAAGTTTAGCATTTTTGCTTGCACTCACAAGATTCATATCTTCCTCTACTAAAATAAACTTTTTTCTCTGCAATTCAGCTTGGGCTGGAGGAAAATCGGGTAAGAGATACAACCACTTTTTGGGAACTTTGAAGTAGGACTCATAGCCAAGGACTTGTATAGCAGTACGAATAGCTTCTGCGCCTTCAATTCTTTTCATTAAGGCGATCTGGTCATCAATCCCAATTTGGCTATCCATGTAGGCTTTGACTAAGTATCCTTTCAATTTCCTATGCCACGCGACTACCACATTATCCCATTTACGGAGTGCAATGCATTCAAAACCTGCTTTTTGAAAAGTTTTGACAGAAGTTGTTGCTCTAACATTTGTAAAAATGGCATCTAACTGATTTTTGATCGGGTGATCAGAGGGAAGTAAGTAGGGACTGACTTGTTGCCATGAAGCTTCATCGATAAACGAACTTTTCGTGAAAAGATTATAGGTTTTAGTTGAAGCTTGCAAGGACTCTTTGCTTGAGTCCGCGTATAAATCCGCCCCATAGATTCTATTGAATTGCTCTTTATTCGCTAGAGAGAAACACAAAAAAAGTAGAATAAGTGTGTATTTTTTTAGATTCATCGACCCTCTTGAGTACAAATATTTCTAACGATCACCCTAGATCAAGGCATTTCCCGTGTATATCAACGACTCTTTAAAACTTTCAGAGAGCTTCGTTAAATTTGACTCCACGCATCGATTAGGAGATTCGTTTTCATCATGTGAGATAAAATGCTTAAAAGTGCAATAAATCACAAATTTTTTTTTTCGCACGACTAAGATTCAAGAGTCGAGTTTACGAATTAAGCCGAAAAATTGACTAAATGATTAATTTTTTTAGATTTTAAAACTCCATCCAACTCAACACGTTGTATTCCTGTAGCATTATTTTATAGATCTATTCAAAAACTTATGGTAGGAATAAAAGCAATAAGCAAATAGTCGAGACTTTTTTTAAAGCTCTAAGTGAAGTCAACATGGTTAAAGACTTAAAAAAAATTTTATTTGTAGATGATGATCAAGACATCCATTTTATTGTAAAGATCTGTCTACAAGAAATTCCTAATGTCGAAATCAGAGGAGCTACATCAGGAGAGGAAGCGATTAAGACTGCGATGGAATTTAATCCAGACTTAATTCTTCTCGATGTGATGATGCCAAAAATGGATGGATTAGCCACTTTAAAAACATTACGATTGATGCCTAGTTTTGCAGAAACCCCTGTTGTATTTATCACAGCAAAGGCGCAAAAAAATGAAGTCGACGAATATTTTAAACAAGGTGTTGTAGACGTAATTGTCAAACCTTTTGATCCCATTAAGTTAGCTCAAGATGTACAAAATATTTGGAGTCGCTACCAAGAAAAAAAACATCCGCTTTAGAGGATTTTCACAGCCAATCTTCAGCTTTGGGAATACATATAAAGGATGATTTGAAGTTCGATTGTGTCTTTGATAAAACTATTCATAAAAGGTTGAAAATTATTTTGTTTACAATTATTCACTGGATGAGCTATCCAGAAATTTGTTTGACGAAAATGCAGGATTGTAGGAAAATGTTATTCAAACACAATGAATTCTATGTTAAATAAAAACAATCAAAAGTTCTCCCCCAAAAACTCTTTTCTTCTTAGAAAAAGTGCTTGTTGTTGTCTATTCTGTTGTCTTTAATGATCTAAAAGCTCTCTCTTTAATTCACATTTTTTTACTAACTGGCAATGAACAATCTCTGTTCAGCCTCAATTTTTTTAAAGGATTCACATGGGATCTAATCTTTCAAAAATAGGTCGTTTATTTACACCTAATTTGCTTATGCTTTGGAGTGTTCTTTTGGGAATTGCTACAGGATTATTTTCCGTAGCCTTTCTGCATGTGACAGCCAAAATTATCTCATCACTTATGATTGATTCTCTAAAATTATTAAGTGTCCCGATCATATTCTTTTCTATAGTGGCAACAATCTCGAGCATGTCAAGTATAGAAGAGATGCGCAGTCTAGGGACGAAGGTGTTAAAATATACTTTAATTTCTACTGTATTAGCCGCAACAATAGCGCTGTTTTTCTTTGTTATAATTCAACCGGTCCAAGTTGTTTTGGTGGATCATGCAGTTGTGAACGGTGAACATACCCCTAACTATCTAAGTACCCTATTAGATATGTTTCCCTCTAACATTGTCAAGGCCTTTGCAGAAAATAATGTGATGGGAGTGGTCCTCTTAGCCTTTTTTTTGGGAATATCGAGTTTGTCTATACCTCCTGAACATAAGCAAACCTTGAATAACTTATTTAACAGCTTTTTCTCCGTGCTTGTAAAGATGACTCAATTATTAATTCGCGTTTTGCCTTTGGGGATCTGGGCGTTTGTTACCTTATTTACCCTAGATATGAAAGAGGGGAATACAGCTATTTTTCACAACCTGTTAAGGTATATTATCGCTGTATTTGCCTCTACTATTTTCCAAGGTGTTGTTGTTCTGCCTTTACTTTTGAAGTATAAAGGAATTTCTCCTCTTAAAGTTTTTAAAGGCATGTTTAGTGCAGTTAGTTTGGCATTTTTTTCGAAATCCTCAAGCGCCACCTTGCCTGTGACGATGAAATGCGCCTGTGAAAATTTAAAGATTTCCACGCGCGTGGCAAATTTTAGTCTACCATTATGCACGACAATTAACATGAATGGTTGTGCTGCTTTTATCTTCACGACCGTGCTCTTTGTCTCTATGAGTTACGGCATGGTTTATACCCCCTTTGATATGGTGATGTGGGTTTTCATTGCCACATTAGCCGCCATAGGAAATGCTGGTGTGCCCATGGGATGCTACTTTTTATCTAGCGCATTTTTAGCAGCTATGAATATGCCTCTTGAGATTATGGGGATTATCTTACCGATTTATACCTTAATGGATATGGTAGAGACAGGAGTGAATGTATGGTCGGATTGCTGTGTGACTGCGATTGTGGATAAAGAATTATCTGAGAAGACTGCAGAAGTTAAACTAGCGGACTGCTGTTAAAAAATTTCTGATCAAGGGCGTTAAGTAACTTCCCATGATCGTTTATCCATGATTTTGCTGTAGTTTAGGGTCCGGGAGGGGAAGGCTGATTTTTTAGCATTCTCTGGAGGGAAAGTTTTAGACACTCTTAATCGAAGGAGAAACAGGGTAGTTTTCAGTGATTTGATGAGGGCAATGGTACGGATAAAATCCCCATTGCCCTCTTTGTGAAGATCTCTACTTGCTAAGTTTTATGCTTAGTGGGTTTTAACCTTTGAGTGGTGCGTAAATTTTGCTATTGACTGTGATTCAATAGAGTTAGAAAGTATTCTGTGAAAACAATTAAGGGAATCTTAGTATCATCTTCGCGATGATGCACCTCGCAAATACTATTTGCTCTTTCTAGTGAATTAAATTATATTATTCTCTCTACTATGCATTATACCTAAAAATTTTTATGATAGCCTCTAGCTCTACAGGCCCTCACACACTTCTCATAGAAGAAGCAGATCAAGATCTTTTGCTGCAGGGCATTGGTTTAGATGATGTTCTTAAAAAATTTCAAAAATTGAATGGAAATTTTTTTCGTGTGCATAAAAAACAAAAATGTGTCCTTTTAGAAGGGGATATTGTATTTCCTGCCTGCTCTGCAGGATTTTGTCGTTCCCAAACATTGTGGGCGCTGTTAAAAAAAGTAGAAGATAAAATTCACTTACAACCTCCCCATGCAACAAGATATGGATTTGATCCCTATAATGACAAAATGAACTGGCAACGTCACTGCGATCAGGTGCTTTTTGATGAATTTAAACAGTGGGCTCAAATACCTAAGGCAGTACGCTTTGGTTTTGAAAGGTATGGACATCTCTTCCCTGATCATTCGGTTGACGAGCAACTACTGATGCAAATGAAGACCTATTATAATAAAAAATATTATGGACCAGAGATTCGTCATCCAGACAAACGAGCTGTTTACCTTAGCTTCGACAAGAATACACATGCAATTTTGCATAGACTTCTTCAGACCAATGAAAATTTACATAATGTTTGTGTTTATCATTTTCCTTTGAAAGATCTGATTTCACATCCTCTGTCAGAGTGGAATACAGTCCCTCTAAGCGTAGAGGCGTATCAGGAGTTTTATAATATATTAAAAGAACTAATAGATTTATCTCATTTGTTGTGAAGCTTGCCTATTGAAAGCAAGGCCTAATGCATGGCCAAATGACAAGGCATTAGGCGCTTCATCTTTCAATCGGCAAATTTGAGTATCTCGCAGTATTTACTTATTTACTTACTGCTGTTTTTTTTCTAGCTGTAGTTGTTTTTTTTGCAGCAGGTTTTCTGATTGCTTTTTTAGCAGCAGCAGGTCTTGCTGTTGTTTTTTTCGCTACAGGTTTTTTAACGGCAGTCTTTTTAACAGCAGTTTTAGTCGCTGTAGCTTTTTTAGCTGTTGTTTTTTTCGCTACAGGCTTTTTGGCTACCGTTTTTTTTGCAGTCGTCGTTTTTTTTGCGGCCGGTTTTTTTGTGGCTGTCATATAATGGTCTCCTTATATTTGACAGTGGTTTTAGTTATTGTTTTTCTCGTTTTTTAGGTATTTTAGCACCAGATTTCCTGGCTTCATTAAGAGCTATGGCCACAGCTTGTTTTTGTGGTTTACCATGATGTACTTCAGTGCGGATGTTTTCACTAATCGTTTTGCGGCTAGATCCCTTTTTTAAAGGCATAAAACACCTCCTAAAATAAAAATTTACATCTAAAAATGTATTTATCAAAGTTTTGGGATTATACATAGCATTTTTTTAATCTTTTTTTTGAAAATATCTTAGTGTGTTTAAAAACAACGTCTAAATATGTGTCTGAGAAGGTTTTTTTGTTTTACCTTAGCCAGCTTTTTTTTATTTTTTATGTTAAGGAGTTAAAATTTTAGCGGAGTTAGGGCGTAATACTCAGGAAAATCTAGAGCTTTTATTAAAAATAAAGATTTTGTTTTACAAAGAAAAAAAAAACTATATAAGGGACTTATATCAAGCATAGGAGCATTTATATGGCACAAACAGAGTTAGAGTCTTCCCAAAAAATTGATCATAAAACCGCTCTCGATCAGTCGATGGAGGTTGCTGAAGAGGCCAGAGAAAAAATGGAACGGGAAAGTTTTGGCGGTAAACTATTCATGGGAGAATTTGATTATCATAAAATGTACCCTTTTCCAGAGCAGAATATTGAGGATAAAAATATAGGCGATGCCTTTATTGAAAAATTGACTCAAATTCTTACCACGAAAATTGACCCTGATGAGGTGGATCGTTCACGCGAAATTCCTAAGGAGGCTATTGAAGAAATGGCTAAATTAGGCGTTTTTGCCATGAAGGTTCCTAAAGAATATGAGGGACTTGGCTTTTCTCAAACCAATTATAGTCGCGCTGTGATGAAAGTCTCTTCTTATTGTGGAAGCACAGCCGTTTTAATTTCTGCACACCAATCGATTGGTGTCCCGCAACCCTTAAGGCTTTATGGAACTGAAGAGCAAAAAAGAAAATATTTTCCTCGGTTCCGTCAAGGAGCCATCTCAGCTTTTGCGTTAACTGAACCAGACGTTGGATCTGATCCAGCAAGAATGAGCGCAGAAGCAAAATTGTCTGAGGATGGAAAATTTTATATATTAAATGGAGACAAGCTGTGGTGTACCAATGGAACTGTGGCTAATGTCATTATTGTTATGGCCAAAACAGCTCCAAAAGTAGTGAAAGGCAAAGAGAGACAGCAGATTTCTGCTTTTATTGTTGAGATGGATACTCCAGGGATTGAGGTAGTTCATCGCTGTGAGTTTATGGGATTAGGAGCGATATATAATGGATTGCTTCGCTTCAATAATGTAAAAATCCCTGTAGAAAATCGTTTAGGCGATGAAGGGCGCGGCCTGGCTATGGCTTTGGCTACGGTGAATGTGGGTAGGCTGACTCTGCCCGCAGCTTCTGCAGGTGCTGCTAAGCAGTGTTTGCATGCTTCAAGACAATGGGGAGCAACAAGGGTTCAGTGGGGAATGCCCATTGGCCTACACGAAGCTGGGCGTCAAAAACTCGCCTATATGGCCGCTACGACATTTGCAATGGAAGCTGTGAGTTTGATTACAGGCCAGTGGGCTGATGAAGGTAAGGTAGATATAAGAATTGAAGCTGCGATGGCAAAGCTGTTTTGCACAGAAGCCTTATGGAAAATCACCGACATGGCTCTGCAGTTAAGAGGGGGTAGAGGCTATGAAAAAGCTACCTCACTAAAAGCGCGAGGAGAAATTCCTTACCCCATTGAAAGAGCGATGAGAGATTGTCGTATTAATACAATTTTAGAAGGATCTTCTGAAATTATGAAATTATTTTTAGCTCGTGAAGCCATGGATCCTCACTTGAAAAAATTGGGATTCCTGCTAGAAGGCAAAACATCTTTTGGAAAATTGATCCTCGAAATTCCTAAATTGATGGGACAGTATGCATGGTGGTATTTAAAGCAACTCTTTAGACCCCTTAGAACAGAATCCTATAAAGAAATGGGCGCTTTGGCGGGTCACTATCAATTTATTGAAAGAACTTCACCACGTCTTGCGCGTACAATATTTTATTATATGGCTAAGTATCAGAAAAAGTTAGAGCATAAGCAAATGATCTTGGGTCGTTTAATGGACATAGGAACAGATCTTTTTGTGATGGGGGCCACATGTGCTTACGCGATTTCTGAGGCTAAGAAACAAAATAATAATTCTCCCATTGACTTGGCAAATTATTTTTGTGAATTAGCAGAACGCAGAATAAGAAACAACTTTGCAGAATTGACAGAAAATGATGATAAGCATACGAATTCCATCGCCAAACGTATTGTGGATAAAGAATTTAAATGGCTAGAGAATGGAATCATACGTGTGGGACCTGAAGACTAGTACAAATCTATCGCAGTCATACTTTGTAAAGTTTGACTGCGATATAGGTTCCTTTTTTCAGATACTTATTCAATTTTTTTATCCTAATTCTTTTGCAAAATGATCGAGCTATTTTGCTTTGCCAAAGGATTAAAATTAAAAACTAAGGAAGTAGGTTGCTTCCTCTTCTTCTCTAATTATTGAGTCACAGTGCATAAGAAAAAAGTAAAAGCTACAAATTTATCTCTGATTTCATGGGCACTTTATGATGCAGGTAGCAGTGCTTTTGCTACCTTGATCCAGACCTTTCTTTTTGCTGCTTATTTTACGCGTGCTGTCGCTCCTAGTGAAATTGAAGGGAGCTCTGCATGGGGATTTTCCTTAGGAGTTGCAGGTGTGATTATTGCTGTTGGAGGACCCATTTTGGGCGCAATAGCCGATCATAAGGGGGATAGAAAAGGATGGCTTTTTATTTTCTATCTATTATCGTTTTTTGCGATTGCTTGCATGTGGTTTGTAAAACCTAATCCCGCTTATATGACCTTAGGCCTTATATTAATTGCTTTGAGCACTATTGGATCTGAGTTTGCGTACATTTTTTATAGCGCGATGTTGCCTGCTTTGACTTCTAAAAAAAATGTGGGAACATGGTCAGGTATAGGCTGGGGAACAGGGTATCTCGGGGGAATGATATGCTTAATTTTAGCTTTATTGGCTTTTTTGAATGATCAAAACTCATGGTTTCATTTAGATCCTTTGGATGCCGCACCTGAACGAGCTGCCTTTCTTTTAGCAGCTATATGGTATGGATTGTTTGCGATACCTTTATTTATTTTTACCCCTAATCAATCTACAGCACCTCAAACTTTTTCTAAGGCCATCCAATTAGGGTTTAAGCAACTAAAAAACTCTATTGTAAATATTAGACATTATAGACATCTTTTTTGGTTTTTATTTTCTAGGATGATATTTACAGATGGCTTAACCACATTGTTTTTGTTTGGGGGAGTGTATGCAGCTGGAGCCTTTGATATGTCTTCCCATGATGTTTTACTATTTGGGGTAGCTTTAAATATTACTGCAGGCATAGGGGCATTTGCATTTGCTTGGCTAGACGACATGATAGGGAGTAAGCCCGTGATCCTGATTTCTTTGGTTTGTTTAACGTTGTGTACAATCGGGATGTTATTATCACAAACACTTACGGAATTTTGGATTTCAGGTCTTACGCTAGGGGCCTTTGTAGGTCCTTTACAATCTTCTTGCCGAGCTTTGTTGGCCAAAGTCACACCCCCGGATAAAATTAACCAAATGTTTGGATTGTTAACTTTTTCAGGCAAGGCTACGGGGTTTATGGGGCCTTTTTTCGTGAGTTTAATCACGTATTGGACTGCCAGTCAGCGTTGGGGAATAGCCGTGATTATTCCTTTTTTTGTGGTAGGTTTGCTGATGATGCTAAAGGTTCCTTCTGAGAAGAATTTTGAAAGGCTATAGAAACTTCTCTTGTAATTTTTGCTATGAGTTGCAACTCATTTGGGTTAAAATTAGAGGGATTGATGGAAGGAAAATGTTTGGAAAGCATAAGTTTTTTTTGTAACAAATAGAGATTGTCCTTTCTCTTTTGAATTTCTTCATTGAGGGCATTATATTTTAATAGGCAGTTTTTAGTTACAAATAGGATGGCACGTACAAGGCCCTGCTGGAAAAAAGCTTCTAGTTCGTGTCTTAATTTTTCTTCGAGAAGATTTTGACGGCTGTTGGAAGCGGCAGATGTGGGTTGCATATGGCTTATCTTAAAAAAGTTAAATAAAAAGCTTAATAAGTTACATGAAATTTGTAAAGAGAACATATGTTTAGAAAGATCAATAGGCTTTCAATTTCAAGATTTATATAGGTGAATTTGTGTTTCAAACAGTCATTAGTGAAGATGAAATTTTTAAAACCCATCTGACAGGAAGGGGTCATCCCGAGTCTCCATCGAGGTTTAAGATTGCAAAGGATGCACTAAAGTTGAGAGGATTACTTTCTCCAACAAACAGAGTGGCTCCTCGTTTAGCAACCTCTGCGGAGTTAATGCTTTGTCATACGCAAGATTATATCCAAACTGTGCAAGAAAACATGCTTGCTTGTGTAAAATGCGGACGTGAGGACGGGTCGTTTACTTTATCTACAGGGGATGTACAGATTTGTTCTGCATCCGATCAAGTTGCTAGATATGCAGTGGGTGCAGTCTTAGGATCTATTGATGCAATTATGTTAGGACAAGCTCTCAATGCTTTTTGCTTGGTACGTCCCCCTGGCCATCATGCATGTTCAGACAAAGGAATGGGCTTTTGTATTTATAATAACGTATCGATTGGAGCGCGTTATCTGATCCAAAAGTATGGTATTGAGCGTGTATTAATTGTCGATTGGGACGTCCATCATGGGAATGGAACACAAGAAATTTTCTATCAGGATCCTTCTGTGTTTTATTTCAGTACGCACAATAAACATATTTACCCTGGAACGGGTTTTTCCAATGAAAGGGGGGCAGGCTTGGGATTAGGTTATACGCTTAACTTTCCCTTGGAGGGTAACCTTGGGACTCGGACAGCCCTCCTTGAGATTTTCAACCACTCGTTAAGAGAAGCGATGAAAATATATAAACCTCAATTTGTTTTGATATCTGCAGGCTTTGACGCGCACGAGTGGGATCCTTTAGGAGGATTTAATTTGACGACAGAGGATTTTAGGGAGCTTACCTCCATTACGAAAGGTATTGCTTTTGAATATGCCGAGGGGCGTCTACTGTCTGTGCTGGAAGGCGGGTATAGCTTAAGAGCGTTGGAAGAGGTTATTCCAGCCCATGTAGGGGTTCTTCAAGAAAGTGATTAAAACTTAAAGGCGATTGCGCAAAGGTCGAGTATGCTTAGACTATGCGCAGTCACAGGTTATATTTCAATGACGCCTTTAAAGATATGTTTTGCAGAACCTATTAATCGTACGTCAGTAAAACCTCCATCTTTAGCGGGTCGAAAATCAATTTTTAGGAGATCGCCCGACTTGACCCTCACGGATAAAGGAGCTTGTAACCCATAAATATGGGCAGCAGCTAGAGCTGTAGCGGTAGCACCAGTTCCACAGGCTAAAGTTTCTTCTTCTACACCTCGCTCGTATGTTCTTACATGTATAATGCCGTGGGGATCTAATTGCGCAAAATTTGCATTTGCCCCTCTTGGAGAAAAATGCGCATGGAAACGTATTTGGGAGCCCAATTCCTTTATATTTAAATCCTCGAGTGTATCTGTAAAGACAATAGCATGAGGCACTCCGGTATCTAGATGGTGTACTTTCCAGGATTCAATGTCTAAATTCCATTGAATTTGAGAAGGATCTCCCATCTCCACAGCTACATAGTTTTGATCTAGGCTGACATTGAGTGTTTTTGAGGACGTTTCGATATTAAAGTCATTTCCTGGTATTTCACATTCATGAATAAATTTTAGGAGACATCTAATTCCATTTCCACACATCTCTGCTTCACTGCCATCGGAATTAAAGATACGCATTTTAAAATGAGCCTGCTTTGATTCCTCCAAGAGAACCACTCCGTCCGCGCCAATCCCTTTATGTCTATCACAAAGTTGACGAACGAGAGGAGCTTGGTCAACAGGGAACATCAAGGACCTATTATCTATTAAAATAAAATCATTTCCACAGCCTGAATATTTGGAGAATTCGATTAACACATCAACATCCTTCTAGTACGATAAAATTTTGCAAATTAAAGATTTTGTTCCCCCTAAAACAGTCTAGCTGAGGGAAGGATTTAAGAGGGGTTTGCAAGCATTAAAATCTTTGAGATTTTAGTTGTAAACACCCTCTAAGAAGATTGCTTATAAATTGTTAAATTCGTCAATAGACTTAACAATTCCATCTAATAAACCAAACTCGAGTGCTTCTTGTGCGGTGAGCCATGTGTCTCGATCAATAGCTTTTTCTATTGTATCGTAATCTTTGCCTGTTTGCTCCACATAAATGCTTGTAATCACTTTACGCGTCTTAAGAATTTCTTTTGCTTGAATTTCTAGATCTGTGGCTTGTCCTTTAATCACCCCACCAATTAAGGGTTGGTGAATCATAATTCTAGATTTTTCAGTCGCGAATCGACGTTTAGGCGCTGCAGATAAACTGAGAAGTGATCCCATGGAGGCTGCAAGGCCGCACACAAGAGTGGTAACAGGAGACTTTAACAGTTTAATTTGGTCCCAAATGGCAAAACCTGAATCAACGGATCCACCCGGGCTGTTGATGACAAATAGAATAGGCTTTCCGGGGTCGGTAAGTTCTAAATACCATAGTTTACGGATGATATCCTCAGCAGAGTTGCTGTCAACAGCATCACTTAAAAAAATACGGCGTGCTTCAAGAATCACACTGTCAATACGATCCTCGATTTTAACGAAAGGGACGTTGTTATTGTCTTTTTCTTTGTCTGTCTTTGCCATGGACCTTATTCTCCAAGTAATAAATTAAGGTTCATTATCTTCATTTTATATTGCGAAATCAAGAAGCATTTACATTAATCAATAATAATTTCTGGGTAAAGAGGATAGCGCTGTAAAAGTTCGGCAACTTTCGCTTTTGCATTTTCTAGTACGGAAACATCCGTTTTTGATAAAGCCTTGCTAGGCTGTCCTGTTTTAGCATTTATGGTCGGTTGTGTGTGTGTAAGAATATCCACCGTGATATCTGCAATCTCACGCATTTCCTCAGGTCCCATCCCCAGACTAGTTACCGCTGCTGCGCCCATACGAATGCCTGTTGTATACCAGGGACCATTAGCGTCAAAAGGAATAGCATTACGATTGACGGTTAACATCGCCTCTCTAAGTGCATTTTCGGCATGCCTTCCTGTTAAACCAAAATTTGTGAGATCTAGGATTAATAAATGGTTTTCCGTTCCTCCTGTCACTAAGCGAACTCCTCTTTTCTGAAATTGATCTGCCAATACTTGCATATTGTTTACAATTTTTTGCGAATAGTCGCGGAATTCTTGAGTGTTTGCTTCTTTAAACGCGATGGCTTTGGCCGCCATGACGTGAGGTAAAGGTCCTCCTAAGACCAAAGGGCATCCTTTATTCACAATGTCAATATATTCTTTTGTACAAAGAACAATTCCACCCCGTGGACCTCTTAAAGTTTTATGAGTCGTGGAAGTGACAATCTGCGCATAGGGGATAGGATTGTATTCACCTGTGAATACACCTCCTGCTACAAGACCTGAAAAATGAGCCATATCAACCATTAAAACAGCCCCTACGCTATCTGCTATTTCGCGCATTTTAGCGAAATTGATTTTTCGAGGATAGGCTGAATAACCAGCCAACAGGATATCAGGTTGTTCTTTTTGCGCCATTTCTGCAAGCGCTTTGTAATCTAACAAGCCTGTCTCTCGATCTACATCGTATAAGACTGAACGCATCATCTTGCTCGATATATTATGTCGGTAGCCATGTGTCAGATGTCCCCCCGAATTTAAGGACATTCCCATAACTTTTTGGTTAAGCATCAGTTGTCTGACAGTTTCATATTCGTCGGCAGTTAATTCATCGAGGTTCTTCTTTCCTAATTTTTCAATCGCTGGATTTTGTACTCTATGCACTAATATAGACCAAAAGGCTACCATATTTGCATCCGCTCCAGAATGAGGCTGCACATAAGCTTCCTCACAACCAAATATAGCCTTAAGTTCCCGAATAGCAGCCTCTTCAATCGTATCCACGTTTTCACATCCTGCGTAAAAGCGGTGGTGCGCGTACCCTTCGGCATATTTATCGGTCAGAAGGTTTCCCATGGCCAATTGCACGGCTAATGATGAATAATTTTCCGAGGCAATCAATTTAAGATGGGAGCGCTGATCTTTTAATTCTTGAATGATGCAGTTGCTTATTTCAGGGTGGGAGGCAGCGATATAGTCAAGGGCTGCTAAATAAGCAATAGCAGCTTTGTTTTGCTTAGTTTCAGGAGTTTTAGAAAAATAACGTTCTAATAAAGACATAGAGTGATACTCCTTGTGATAAGATACATAATTGATCGCCTAGTTAAGGCAAATATTACTTTTGACCAGCAACTTGGAAGTTTCAAATACGGATTTTTTTAGTTTAAGAGTTTCTAATTTAGCTTAAAGAATCAAATTTGTAAATGTTCAAACATTTATCCATATAAAAAGTTGTAAATTCGAGATCCTATATGTCCACAATAGACTTATTTCGAAACTGAATTTGGGTGCCTCGGCTCGCCTTTGTCCGATTAAAGTTGGGACTAGAGTCTATTAGCCGATAGAACCACAACAACATAAACATAGATGATGGAGGGCTAAGATTTCGAAAGAAGGAGAGAGAGCCTAAGCACCTAGTTGAGAATTTATTGGGATCAAACAAGGGATTGTATGGAGGAGTCCTAGCGCTTGTTACGTGATATGCCGCTATACATTTAATCGACATAGAAACTTGTCAATCAAATTTTATCGAGACTCTAAAATAAATTTTCTTGAAAATGAAAATTTATTTTAGAGTCTAAAACAGGCTTTTAACCTTCATAGGTTAAAGATCGTGGAAGGTAGGTGTGTATTCAAACGAGGTGCCACATTGCAAATGATGATTTTCTCCTAGCTCATATTGGCGATCATTGATTAATACTTTAAATTCACATTTAGAAAATAAACTGTTAGTTTCCCAGATCCATTCATCAGCTCTAAGATTTTTAAGCATCACTCCGCGTTCCCAGCTTAAATCTGCACCTTCTCCTCTTAAGTAGATGGAGTTATTAAATCCCACATCATATTTAACTATGATGCGTGTTGTGGGACCTTTTTTTCTTGAAGATGCAGGGGAAACTTCCAAAGGATTAGAAAGCTTTATATTACCCATTGAATGTCCTGCAGATTCTTTAGGTTTTTGCGAAGAGAGTAATTGACTATTGCTTGGAATTTTCTGTTTTGTAGGTTCGGAAAGTAAATCACTTTTTAAATTATTTTTTTTGCTCGTCATAAATTCCCATTTTGAAGATTGTTTAAGTCTAAATCATTAAAGGGAGGCCCTAGCTATTTCTTTGTATATAGATACAAATAACGATCTTAAGAATAGATGTTTTATTTATTTTCTATTTCGCATCTTATGAAATGTCTGTCAATAAAATTGCGAAGTATTCGCCAGATTGAACTGGATACAAGAGATAGTCTTTAATTATTATAGGTGCTGATAAGTTTATCTAAATGTAAGTCACTAGAATATTTCGGTTAGAGAGGGAATGTGAATTTAGACTGTCTATTAGAATAGGTGAAGATTTCATGTTTTTTTTCTTGAGAATTATCCTTCATCTAGATTACTGTATTAGCAAAGTCGTCAAAGATTACCTTAAACGTTTAGGACAAAGCATGCAAGAAGCTCTCAAACTTATTTTAGAAATTCAAGAATATGATATGCAGCTCATACAACTTATGAGACTAAAAAAAGAGCGTCAGGATGAATTAAATAATATCAATTCTGTTAAGTCAGACCTCCGCCATCAAGCTCTTGTAAAAGAATCCGAAATTTCTGAGTTAAAGAAGCATATACGCCTAGTAGAGGGAGAGCATCAGGATATCGTCGCAAAGCTGAAGAAGCTTGAGGCACAACAAAACAGTGTAAAAAAAGTTGAAGAGTTTAATGCTCTAAGCCAAGAAATGTCCGGAGTCGATAGAGAAAGGATTGCGAAAGAACAACGTTTAAGCGATTTATATGATAAGGTTTCCTATGAAGAGGACCTTTTAAAGAGCCTTACACAAAGCTTAGATTCTACAAATGAAAGTAGCAAGGTTCTTGAGTCTGAAATCCAAGAAAGTATCCGTCAGATTAACGCTGAGGGGAGACAGTTAAAAGAAAAGCGTGATGAATTAGTCGCTGAAGCCGATCCGGAAACTTTTAGAATTTATGAAAGATTATTACGTAATAAAAAAGATCGTGTGGTTGTGCCCATCGAAAATAGATGCTGCAGTGGATGCCATATTATGTTGACCGCACAGGATGAAAATTTAGTGCGTAAAGGGGAAAGACTAGTCTTTTGTGAGCACTGTTCGCGCGTCCATTACTGGCAAGATAGTGAGGCTCTCGAAGGAACGAGTGTGGCTACGAAAACACGACGTCGGCGTTCTACTAAAACTAAAACATAAAGAGCGTATACACCCTTCGCTCTGAATAATTAATTGTTCTTTGTCTGGAAAGAGAAGTAATCGCTCCTGAGCATAGATTCAGGGGAGGAAAGTCTGGACTTCACAGGAGAGGATACCAGCGAAAGGCTGGGGGCTGCAAAGCTACGGAAAGTATAACAGAAAACATACCGTTGCTTAATTTTTTAGGCAAAAAGGGTGAAATGCCTTCTTTAAGAGAAGGCTCTGTTTGAGGAAACTCAAAAGATGATAAACCCTATCCGAAGCAAGACCGAGGTAGAGCAATACAGTTCTCCGCTGTGCTCTGTACAGGTCGCCAGAGTGTATTGGTGACAATGCACCTAGATGAATGATTACTCGTTAGTATTATGTACTAAATGACAGAATCCGGCTTAATATCTTTCCAGACTTTTTCTACCTATTCTTAAATCTTTTTACAGTCACCAGCAAAATCCATTTAATCCTTTGTTAAAATAACTGCATGAGCGTTTGGTTTATGAGTGGAAATTATCGTCTAGGTAAATACTCAAAGTATCCATAGGACTTGAAATGTGTTTTATAATCTTCCTTCACTCCTTAATAGGTAAGGTCTTCTAATAGGGCTGGATCTCTCTTTTGTTTAAAATAATTGTGGAAAATAATATATTAATTTGTTAAAATCTTATTATTTAATTAATAAATAATAGTTTTATGATGATTTATTTTCGTTTCTTTTCATTAATACTCTCCATGTTTCTTTGTTTTAATCTTTACTCAAGCTCATTATCCAACCCACCCAGCGAAACCCAGCAAATTGCTTTGATCTCAAAGATCATCAGACATTCCACTTCTGATCAAATGCGTAAAGTCTGGCCAAATTTTGATATGAGTCAAAAGCCCGTCTTTATCACCTTTGGTAATGGACATATCTACGCTTTTAATTTTAAACCTAAGGAAGGGGATTGGAAATCTTCTCGATTTGAGGATAAAGACATATTCTATACGGATCAAGACATGTGGGGCATCACGACCTCTCCCATGCAGTTTAATTTTGAAATAGATGGCCAGGAAGCTTTTGTATTTCGTTTAGATATGATGCCCAAGCCTCAGTTTTTACCCTTTTTCGTCATGGTTCATGAACGTTTCCATGTCTATCAGATGTCGCACTTCGCCAGTGAAAAACACATCGGAGTGGGGCAATACACAGAGAGTGAAAATCCTAAAAATTTAGCGCTTATGCAGGTCGAAGAAAAGGTTTTGTTAAATTTTTTAAAAGCATTATTAGAGAATAAGCATAAAGAAGCGATGACCCATCTTAAAACATATCTTGCAGTGAGCAAAACCCGTAGAAGTTTGTTGAGCGCCGAATCATTGACATGGGAAGATAGACAACAGATGGTGGAGGGATTAGCAGATTATACAGCGTCAAAATATTTAGATGTATTTGGTTATTTTGGAAGTCAGGTAGGACTAAACCACATCATTCATACAATGGTTGCCTACGCCCAAGACGAAGATATTAGCGCACGAGCACTCAAATGGAGACATTATGGCGTCGGGTGTTCTCTTGCCTATGCTCTGGATTTTTTAAATGTCTCAGACTGGAAAACCCAGGTAGAGCAAAATGTTTCTTTGCAATCGATCTTGGAGAAACACTTAAAAAATACAGAGATGGAAGGGACTGCTTTATACCTACAAGCGATGCAACAGTACGGATACTCAAATTTATTCCGTGAAATCCATCATAAAATCGAAGCCTACCAGGGCATGTTAAATAAGTGTAGAGCCAACTTTGATCAAGAAGCAGGGGTGGTTATCAACATACAAACACCTCCAAGATCAGGGATCAGTGCCGGGGGATATTCTAGAGGAGTCTATAGTTTGTCGGATGGGTCCATGTTATCAATAGAAGATACTTCGAAAATTTCTTCTGCAGATAGTCTATGGAATTTGGAGTTCAAATCCATCCCTTATTTATATCAGACTAATGATGGCTTTCGCCGCTTTAAGGACAGGTCAGAAACTCTCGTTCTAACTGTAGATGGAAAGAGATGTCAACTTAAAGATCTTCAAGGACAAAAAACTTTTCATGCTTTAACTCTGCAAGGGGAGAGGTGCCGCTTTGTTTCCAATGAAAATCCTGGAATTATTTATTATCAGGAAGGGGAACTAAAGATTACTTATCTCACAGATGCTAAGAGTCATTAGATATCATGTAATTGCGCTTCCTTAACCAAGGAGGCGCAGAGTGAAGACAAAAAAGGCTAATCCAAAATAGAGTTTCTTACGATCTTCAATAACAGACGAGTTTAAAGCTCTCAAAAAAAAACAGACTGCTGGACTTGATGGGAATCTCGTTAAGGGCCTGAATCAGACATGTGTATCCTGCTGCTTAATTCCTTCAAAAAATTCGCGTCTTAAGGAGTCATGGGTTTGAAAATTTCCCCGCAGAATATTAGTCACGGTATTACTATGCTCGTTTTCTATTCCTCTGGAGATCACACAATAGTGTTCGGCGATAATCGAAATGGCCACGTTCTCAGTCTCTAAGAGAATGGATAACGAGTCTACGATTTGTGCAGCTAATCTTTCTTGAACCTGCGGTCGTTTGGCAAAAAAACGCACAATACGAGGGATCTTGGAGAGCCCGATGAGTTTTTTATGAGGCACATAGGCCACATAGGCGTAACCTCTCATGGGCACAAAATGATGTTCACAAAAACTAGTGAAGTTTACTTTAACAAGAATGATATTAGCATTTTCTGCTCTTGAAGGTTGAAATTTATTTTCAAAAAAACTTATTTCGGGAAAGTTCTTTGGATTTAGCCCTGAAAAAATTTCTTTTACATACATCTTAGCTATTCTATAAGGTGTCTTTTGCAGAGAATCGTCGGATAAATCGAGTCCAAGAATTTCCATGATTTCTTTGTATTTTTCTGCGATCAGACCTACTTTCTCATCATCGCTTAAGTCTGGAGGCGAGGCGAGAATAGGCGAAGGATACCGTGTACGAATGTGGAGAGATTTTGTTTTGTTTGAGTTAGATTTTTTCTTCATCATTTTCCTTTCTTTGCCTTTGAATTTCACTAGCAGCTATAGCAAAGGCGTTAGCAACATTTAATGAATTTTTTCTTCCTCTTAGGGGGATTTCAACGAGATAATCAGCCTCAGCTAAAACTTCGTTAGAACATCCATATTCTTCATTGCCTACAACTAAAGTGAAAGAATAGGGAAAGATAAAATCGTTAAGTGAAACAGCTTCTGGACTTGTTTCCAATAAGATGAGGGGTCTAGGAAGTTGATTAAAGTGATCAGCTCTTATACAATTTACCCACTGAAAAGCTTGCATAGAAGCCTTCTGTACCTGAGGATGATCCACATAAGGTGTTTGCGAAGAAAAGTATATTTCTCCAAGAGCAAAGGCTTCTACAGTGCGAATAATGCTACCTACGTTATGAGCCGATCGCAAATGGTCTAAGTAGATAGCAATGGGCCATGTTTCTTTACTGATCTGCTGATCTCCTTGACGCACAGAGGGGAGAAGATTGTGCTCTTGGAAGCTTATTTTGGCGTGCTTAAGATGATAGTGATAACGATCAGCAAGCTCTTTTAATCCCTCCTGGAGATCTAAGGGATCATTCATCCAGATCATTAATTCCTTGTAATGCAAAAAAAGAACGTCGTGAGGAATGCCCTTTAGAATATTTTCATGGATAGTTTTCAAAAGTTCGGCACATTTTTTATGCTGCTTTTCATAAGCAAAGGCCTGAAACTTTCTTTTGGTGAACATCTATGTTTAAACTTTTTGACTTTCAGCTTTAACAACAAGGTATTCCTCTAGAGGTCCATCGAAAACTTTAATGCCATCAGATTCAAAAGCGATGATTTTGGTGGCAACCTGAGAAATAAGGTCGCGGTCATGGCTAGCGACCACTACAGTGCCTTTGTATTCGTTTAGGCCCCAGGCCAGAGCAGATACTGCTTCTAAGTCTAAGTGGTTATTGGGTTCATCCAAGATGATTACATTGTGTTCGGCCAGCATCATTCCCGCGATAATCAAACGCGCAGTTTCTCCGCCAGACAGTCCTGAAACAGGTTTAAAAGCATCATCGCCGCCAAACAGCATTTTTCCCATGACACTTCGAATATCTTGATCATAGATTCCGGGACGTCTTTCTTTCAGCCATTCAAAACCGGTTTGTTTTGTTCCTTTATCGACAATTTCAATATGGTTTTGAGGGAAGTAGCAAATTTGCACCTGATGTCCTTGTTCCACACTTCCTTGATCAGGATTTAAAACGCCAGCAAGCATTTTTATTAGGGTTGTCTTACCACGTCCATTATTACCTATGATGCCAATTTTTTCTCCTCGTGATATTTCTAAGGAGAAGTTCTTAATCACCGTTGGCCCATCGTAAGATTTTGTAATATGTTCGATTTTTAATACGATTTTGCCTGGCTGTTTCTCCATCAATGGAAAGCGAATATAAGGACGTTGAATATTCGACTTTTTTAAATCTTGGGGTTGTAAACGAGCTATTTCACGCAAGCGGGATTGTACTTGACTTGCTCTAGTTCCTGCACCAAATTTCGATACAAATTCACGTAGTTGAGAGATCTTTTTTTCTTTAGATTTGGCATCAGCTTCGGCTCTTTCACGTACAGAGCTCTTCGCTACGATCATGTCGTCATAGTTGCCAGGATAGAGAATGATTGTTTCATAATCTATGTCCGCAATATGCGTAGTCACTGAGTTTAAAAAGTGACGGTCGTGGCTGATCACGACTAAAACACCTTTATATCCGTGAAGAAATTTTTCTAACCATCCAATAGATTCTAAGTCTAAGTGGTTAGTGGGTTCATCTAGTAAGAGTGCTTGTGGGTCTCCGAAAAGTGCCTGGCAGAGCAACACTCGAAACTGATTGTCGGTAGGAATTTCGTGCATTTTTAATTCAAAAAACTCTAGAGGGATTCCCATCCCTGCTAATAAAATTTCTGCATCAGATTCTGCCGAATACCCATCTTCTTCTGCGATGATTCCTTCTAATTCTCCTAAACGCATTCCAACATCATCTGTCATGTCGACTTCATATAGAGCGTCTCTTTCTTTAAAAGCCTCCCACAAGCGCTTATTTCCCATGACGACTACATCGACAACGCGGTAATCTCTATAAGCTTCTATATTTTGACGCAAAATTCCCACGCGATCAGGTAGGGTGACAGATCCGCTCGTGGGTTCTTCAAAGCCCATGATGATTTTCAGTAGTGTCGTTTTTCCTGCACCATTCGGACCAGTTAAACCATATCGGTTACCTGCGTTAAATGTCATTGTCACGTCTTCAAATAGAATGCGAGTACCAAAACTTTTAGAAACTTTATTTAATGTAATCATGGATTTTATAGAGTTGAATTTTGAAAGCATTGTAGATGTAAAGCTCTTAACTCGCAACCAAAAAAATAGCTTAGAATCTTATCGAAATGAAGGGGTTATAGAGGAAAGTCGGTTTAAAAAGATATATCTCATGAGCAATCCTTTATTTTTTCAAAGGAAATAGATTGAATCAAGATGTCTTTAATATAATTTTATAATTTTGATTTAATATAATTAAAATTTAAAATTTGTTTGTTATTTAGTTTATTATTTATTGTTAATTGTTGTTTTGTTATAATATATAATAAATTAATTATTTTAAACAAATGAATCCATTATATTATTCTCAAAATACCATAATCGAATCGTATTTACACACAAAAGAGATCCATTTAAAAAAGGAAATTTTGTCGTTACGCTCTGAGGTTCAGGAGTGGAGACGTGCTGTAAAATCCAAGATGAAATTAATCTCTAAAGATGAGAGTTCTTATATAAATCTTAAGTATTGTGGGGCTGTTTTAAAAGACATTCTAGACGAGATGAAGCATTGGAATATATTAGGAAAAAAACGGATTGTTATATGTCAGGATAATGATAAGCGTATACAAGCGATTGCATTAATCAATGATTCTCAAGAAAAAGAGATTGTCCTTGAACAGCTTTGTACGCACCCTGATAATATTCGCTGCTCAGTCAATGAATCGATTTCTACACGAGTGAAAGGGGCTGCAAGTAAAATTATTCAATATTTATCTGTTAGGGCCTTAGAAAAGAAGAAGTCTATTAGCGCAGATGCCCTACAATCTTCTCTTCCTTTTTATCAAAAGCTTAAATTTGATGTGGTGGATTTAACTCAACAAGGCTCTTGCATTGTCCCCATTCGATTAACTCTAGAAAAAATAAATCAATGGTTAAAACCCGACTTGCGCCTAAATCCTTGACTTTCAAGCAGGGGAAATAGATTTTTTTTGTCTTGGATGCGTTTGGTCGTAAACTTTCTTCTTTAATTGCGTAGAAACTTGAGTGTAGATAGTCGTGGTTGAAAGAGCGGAATGACCCAGAAGAACTTGAATGGTTTTTAAATCCATGCCGTTTTCCAGCCAATGCGTGGCGATGGTATGGCGGATAGTATGTGGGGTGACTTTCCCTGCAAGGCCACTTTTTTTCAAGTATGTATCAAAAGTTCTGTCCACGGATCGAGTCGTGAGACGTGTCCCCCATTTATTCAGAAAAATGGCTTGCGGATCTACTTGAGGTTTATGTCCATCAAGTGAGCAATACCGATCAGGATGCTCTAAATATCTATTAATCCAATTCGCTGCATTTTTTGTGATAGGAATGACCCTTTCTTTTTTACCTTTTCCTTTTAATTTAACGAGTAAATTTTTGGGGTCAAAATCTTTTCTGTCCAAAGAAACTAGTTCGCTAACCCTCAACCCTGAGCTATAAAAAAGCTCCATAATGACGCGATCACGAAATCCAAGAAGAGTCTGTAAGTCTGGAAGTTCAAAAATTTTTAGAACTTGATCATAGGAGAGAGATGTGGGAATTTTTTTCTCTATTTTGGGGATTTCTAAATCTTCTGTTGGATTCAATTGAACGATTTTTTGAGAAAAGGCATATTTAAAAAATGTCCTGACAGAAGATAATCTGCGCACGATTGTTTTTTTATTTGCCCCTGAGGTAGTTAAATCAGCCAAAAACCCCCGAATGATTTTTCTATCAATAGTAGAGAGGGGGAGATCGGGGTCAGAAGAAGCGGGCTCCGGCATTTTACTATGAATTTTAGGTGTGTTCGCAATGGGGAAGGAATTAAAATGACGTTTTTCTAAGTAAGCTTTAAGGG
Source organism: Chlamydiales bacterium 38-26 (assembly GCA_001897225.1). Taxonomy (GTDB): domain Bacteria; phylum Chlamydiota; class Chlamydiia; order Chlamydiales; family Parachlamydiaceae; genus Neochlamydia. The sequence goes on along the minus strand of MKSK01000006.1, from coordinate 279,082 downwards.
CATTTAAATCGATTGCATAATTGCGTATTGTATGCTCTGATGCGTTTTTGACGACTACTAGATGTCTTAAAAATTTATAGGCTGTTGAAACCAACATTTCCACCCCTCATTAATTGTACAATCGACTCCATGTGTATACATCTTAGTGATTTTTGGGAAAGGGAAATGTAAGGAGGTCATCAGCTACATAAGTATTAGGAAAAATCGCTTTAGCTTCTTCTTCAAAAGGCCTTAGATTTTGATAACGAGCGGAAAAATGCGTCAGAATAAGCTTTTTCGCTCCAGCTTGCTTAGCAATGGTCGCAGCTTGACGAGCTGTTAAATGATAGTGCTTGCGAGCTAAATCCTCATGCTCCTCAAGATATGTACTTTCACATATAAGAACTTCAGCATCGCGTGCAATATCAATGGCGTTTTGACAGTAGCGTGTATCAATCACGACAGCTAGACTATCGCCTTTTCTGATTTGGCTGACATCATCAATCCGCACATTTTGATCATTAACTAATAAAAAACCCTTTTCCTCTAAATCTCTCACCATAGGTCCCTTAATACCGTAGGATTGTAACTTAATGCGATCAAATTTGCGTGTATCGGGTTCTGTAATTCTCCAACCTAGGTTGTCGACACCATGCTCTAGTTCTATAGCTTCGATACGAAACTTTCCATCATCATGGACGAGGCCAGGCTGGGAAACTGGATGTTCGATGACATTAATAATTTCATGATAAATCGTTCCATAGCGCAAACGATCAAAATAGCGTTTACCGCTGGCAGGATAGTAACAATGAATGGGGTGGGTGACTTTATCGAGATTAAGGCGCATAAGCATTGAGCCTAAACCTAAGCAATGATCGCCATGAAAATGGGAAACAAAAATTCGCGTCACGACAGTAGGTGCTACGTTGGCAAAAATAAATTGCCTTTGAGTTCCTTCCCCCGGATCAAAGAGTAATCCTTCGTCGTTCCAACGGACTAGGTAGGCTCCGTGATTTCTTAAACGTGTAGGTTGTTGGCTTGAGCAGCCTAAAATCACGATATCTCGAACGGTCATAATGCATTTATACTTTAACGGTTTTGATAGGCAAAAAAATCCATGCGTCCTAGTAGGGCACCTGCAAAAGCACCTGAAAGATGGGCTGTATTTCCCATTCCTGGTGAAAAAGCGGCTTGTAAAAAGATCTCCGAGAAAAATGATACCAGTTGGATCCCAAACATCGCAATAATAAAGACCATAATAAAGGTAAAGGTAGAAGATTGCAGCTGATACCCCTCCCAGGCTGCCCGTTTTTGACGCATCCAAATAAACATCAGCATGGCACAGAGGACCCCTGAAAAACCCAAGAAGTTGGGACCACTCATTAGATACTGCAGGGTATTAGAAAATACGCCTGTGATTACAATGAATAAGATGTAGCGCATAGGACCCAACTTTTCTTCCATCTGTTTTCCCAGCACAATCAGCCAAATCATATTGAAGAATAGATGAAAAATGTCAGAGTGTAAAAAAATGGGAGTTAGCACTCTCCAAAATTCGCCTTGTCGGATTTTTTCAAACATAGGTGCACTCATATCCCAAGGTGCATTTTCATTGGAAAAATGTGCCACTATTTTTTCGTAAAAGCCTCTCCAGTAAGGAGTTTGATTGAACTTGTTAATTAAAAACTGTTCTTGAGAAGACATTGTTGCAGGATTTTGAAAACTTTCAATCCCAAAGGCTTTAATGATTTTATCCATGATTGTAAATGCCTCGGGATAGTCGTACATAAGGGCTTTTTCTATCGGAGGTGTTAGAATAACATTTCGAGGGACTCCTTCAGGAATCTGTTTGAAGATAGGGGTGCTTAAAACGGAAATCATTAATAAAATTGTGCAAATAAATAATATAGCAGTCGTAATGGTTCCGAAATTTTGTTGGGCTGCTTGTTTAAGTTTTTTTTCACGCACAAGCTTCAAAGGAGCTTCTTTAAGCTTAGCAGGGGCCTCTTTAATTTTTTCTTTGAGAGGTTCTGAAATCCATTTTTTCTTGAGGGGAGGGGCTTTTGCTAATGCTTCTTTAGGATTTTCAAGGTACTCCTCCATTTTATTCATAGCGACTTGCATGTATTCCTCTTCAATCACCCAAAGATTGCAGATAGGGTCTCCATAATTTTGGCTTCCCCAGTCTGTATTAGTCTCTATATCTAATTGAGTTTGGATCCCGCAACGCTCTAAATATTCCGAAAGTTCCAAAGCTTGTTTTTGATTTTTAAATGTGCCAATTAAGCGCATCTTAAGCTCCCTGAGATTGTATGGCAGCGATTTTATGTAAAATTTGCGAGGTAGATAAGCCAGGAATGAGAGGAACAATATGCAGACGTCCACCATGAGATTTGACGGTCTCTGCTTCTAGACAGTTTTCTCCATATTCAGACCCGTTGACGTGCACGTCGGGTTTAATTTCACTGAGTATCTTTAAGGGCGTTGTTTCATCAAAGTAAGTGACATAGGTGACAAAAGAAAGCGCGCTCATCATTTGAAGTCGATAGGGTAGTGAAATAATGGGACGAGTGGGGCTTTTATATTTTTGAATAGACTGGTCGCTGTTTAGGGCAACGATTAGGATGTCGGCTTGTTGAGAAGCTTCATAAATAATATGCAAATGGCCTGCGTGCATCAAATCAAACGATCCGTTCAAGGTGGCAATTTTTTTGTTTTGCAAACGAATTTCGCGGGTTTTACTAGGTAAATCCTGCGGATCAATATATTTTTTTTTCCATTCTTCCGACCAGTGTTTGTCCATGCAGTGCCTCATCTTAAACCGCTGTCATTTTAACAACCCGGTCTTTTATTCCCAAGTGAATTGTATGAGAGTAAATGACAGATCTCCAGCGAATTTTAAATTCATAGAGGGCTCTTAGCTAGAGTGTAGGCTAGCCATCATTTTTTAGGGGCGTTTTGCGGATTTTAATAAATATTCTGCATAATTACATAGAAGTTCAAACTGTCTTACAGTTTCCACCATATTTTCATTTCTATCCAGTCTCATCTCAAGGATAAGTTGATAAATCTTAGAAAGGTAATTATGGCGATTTATTTTGTTTTTTATGACAGCTTCTTTGATTTCAAGAGCTGCTATTAATGTACCTGTTCTTCCATTCCCGGTGTAGCTATGAATTAAAGCTTCGAATCTGCAAGAGTCATTAATTAATTCCTTTAAAGAAAAGATTGTATCCACTAATTCATTTAAATCTTCAATGCCTATGGCTTCACATTTTTGCCAATAAGAGAAATGGATACGATTAAGAACCTTTACTTCCCCCTCAAACACTACACTATATGTATCAACAGTAATTAGATGGTTCGTATTTCTAGCCTCTAATTGGATTTGCACATCTCCGATTTTGCGCTTTTCTGAAACTGTTTGAGGGATATAATTGATAGGACCCCCGTACCTTAAGCTCTTATCGGATGCATTAGTCAGATCTACTATAATAAGATTGTGAGAAAACGCCAAAATCCAAAATTTCTCCAAATCCTGCTCTATGGGAGCTCTTGTAGCTATCCAACGCTTACAGACGATATTCGCATGCAGATATTTATATTCAGTTTCTTTGGCATATGGATTTTTAATTGCAGTCTCTTTTGCGCATTTTCTTTCGTTCTGTTTATAAAAAACCTCTTGATCATTTAAAAACTCTATTTTTAAGTATCCGGTATCTTGTTGGAGGGCTTTTAGAGTTTCATGGATTAGATCCAAATAAGAGGAGACTTGAGAAAAATTGGGTAGGTTTAGAGCTGCTGTGGATGTGAGTGGAGAAGTCATGTATAGTCTTTGTTTTAGATTTGTAAGGGTGAGTTTTAGCTCTATATTATATTTTAAAGCAGTAGAGATTAATAAAGACTTCAAATTAACTGCAAGGAATTTAAGCTCAGCAGACCCCTAAACCTGGATTGATCAGATGATTGGCCTTTGTGTATTTATCTTCAATGCAAACTAAAAGTCTGCTATTTTCATGCGCGATTGAGGTTCACAAGCTAGCTTTTAACTTGTTTTTACAGAACCTTTTTGCCTATACTTTTGATAAACTAGGTGAATCAGCATATGGAACTTCCCTCCCATTTAAAAAAGTATGAAATCTATTCCACTGAAGAAAGATTATTAGAGGAGTTAGTGACTCATCCTGCGGAACTCGTCTCTTTCCTGATTCAAATAGCAGAAGAAAAGGATTGGGTTGAAACGCATCGTGAAATGATTGTAAAAATTTTAGAATGGGTGACAGATACTAATATCAACCGCAACTTTCCAGATAGCTTTTTTTCTCCTTTGGTTGTCCCTATACAAAAATTTTTGCGGGATTACATCCCACGAGACCTATCTCTTCAGACTGGTGAGAATGTGTATCTGGTCAATAGTTTTCTTTTAAGTCAACACAGCGCCTATTTTCAAAGGCGCATTAACCAGGAGTGTCGAGGAAAGTCTCAACGTTTCCTGAATGTTTCTGAAATGCCCTCCTATCTACTGACGATGCTTGATGAATATATCAGCACATGTGAATTGAAGGATTTATGGAAAACCCCCCCTGAAGAATTATGGAAAATGATAGAGGATTTATCTCGCTGGAATTTTTTTTTCCTCATCGAAAAATGTGAAGAAATTCTTTGTCGATACATAGATCGTTATACTGTCAGGGATGTATTAGTAAAAGCTCATGTGAATTCATTACAACTTCTTCAAGATGCATCTATAGATTTTATTAATCTCCAGGAAACCCAATACTTTTTACACAAAACCCCCGTCGAGTTCTTAGCGTTTGAATTTAAATCTTTTCACACTTCGGCCATCGAAATTTTTGATTTACTTTCTCCGTACATCACGCATTTAATCTTTTCTAAAGATTTATTTAACGATTTGAATTTTAAAATCGCCGTGAATAAGTGTCCCGAATTAGTCGGCTTAGATCTTCGTGATTCTCAGATTTTTTCCGATTACTTAACAGACCTTCCTGAGCAAATTAGAGAACTAGGATTGTCGCATTGTAAGTGGGTCAACAGTCAGGCTCTGAAAATTGTAGCTAAAAGTTGTCCGCGCCTTAAAAAATTAGATTTAAGTAGTAATGATCATATTCCTCCTATGATGTGGGGAGATTTACAGTATTTTAAAGAACTTGCGGCTTTAAATATTTCGCGCTGTTTTCAAATTGGCGATCGAGAACTCAGAATCATTTTACAAGCAGCTCCAGGTTTATTTGAACTAGATCTTACCGACTGTCATAAAATTTCTCCTGACGGTTTTTTTGAAATAGGTGTACTATCGCCTGATTTATCCATCTTAAATATTTCTAGAACTTTAATTTCAGATGCGGGCTTGATCGATCTCATGACACATTGTAGATATTTATATGTCTTGGATCTTTCTCGCTGTGTAGGGATTTCAGACAAAGGGGTTTTAGAAGGAATACGCGCCCGACCCAGCCTAAAGAAGATTGTTTTAAGTGGTGGAATCATTTCTACAAGTGGTTTAGAAAAGATTCAAACCAGTTTTCCGTATTTGAATGTCGTCCTCTAAGCTTTGAATCTCTTTTGCGCTGCTTAGAGCTAAATTGAGCAATACCCAAAGAAGCTTTTATTCTTATCGTATTTTATTTTACTTAAAAGATAAGCCTTAAGCCTGTTTGCTTCTGGCGTATTTGGCAAGCATTTTATAATTTCTTCGAGGGGATAAGAGCAATTTCCAATCTTTTCCCCTTTAGAAAAATCATCTGCATTAGGCTCTACTAAGGAAATCAACTCCATCACATCTGCTAATAAAGGGTACATCGCATTGGCTATTTTTTGTAACGTAGGGGCATATGCATGGCGTAAGATTTGGATAAAATTGGGTAGTTCACTATCGTTAGATGATTGTTCTAGTAGATCTATCATTTGTAAAAATTCCTCTCGTTTCGAATTTGAGAAGGGTAGAGCTGGAATTTCTAGAATTTTTTTCAGATCAGGAAGGACGCTCAGATTGATGGAATTTGAATCAAGGGAGACAAGATAATGATAGGCTTCCAAATAAAGAAAACAGGCCCTTTTTCTTGTGTAATAAGAATCTAATTGACTCCAAGAGGCTTGGGGAAGCAAACTTTTTACAATTTTGATACGAAGTTCACGAGCTTCTAGATTGTCGAGGGTGATTAATTCAAGCTTAGACCACCCCTTATCTCCGTATTTTAAAAGAAGGTTTTGAATATGACACCAAAAGAGGGGGTGTTGATTAAGGTGACATAGTTTTTCCGCTATGTTTTGGTTTAAATTCTCGATATCTAGATCAACCCCATATTTTGAATAGTAACTAAATGTGTTTTTTATTTCATTGATTTCATCTAAAATCAAGTCTGTTAATTTTTCATGATCCATTTCTTTGATAAATTTCCAAATAAAACCTTTTTTATCAAAATAGATGTCATGAGTCATCGGTTTTTGAAGAAGCGCAAGGATTTGATTGATTTCACTTACACTTAGCCTGTGATCTTTAAATGAAGCAATTTGCAAAAAGAAATTTCTAATAGGGAGTTTTGTCCATAACCCCTTTTGTGTCTCATATTCTGTTAACGTTTCACTTTCAATGGTCACTCTGTCTCCATCAAAAATAACCAAATCCCAAGAGGTTTGCCATAAGACTTCATAAAGATCTTGATGCTCTTTTATGGTTGTTGCAACTTTTAAACCTTCTGGTGACTGGATTTCTATAGGTTCTTCTTGGGAGATTTCTTTATTTAAAAATAGTTTTAAAAGTTCAAATAAATTGAGATTTTTATAATTTTCTGTGGAGAAACGATAAATCTCTAGGGCTATGTAGCCTCTCGATTTTTTGGGTTGAAAGCCCACATTTTTTTGATGATAGTCCCCAAATCCTAAGAATAGAGTTAAAAATATTTTATAGAAATTAGGACTTGTTTTGGCACGAGAAAGGATATGGTTATAAAGATGAAATTTTTTTTCATCAAAAACAATAAGATTATCTATGTAGGGTTTACTTATACAATTTTTTATAGGTACAAAACTTTTGTTATCTCTAGATTGAGCGATCAATTCAGGAACCATAAGTCGTGGAGGAATTTTTAAGGCCGCTTCTAATTGATAGATCTTTTCTTCTTTTATCAACATCTCAACGTTTGTCTCTTGATCGGTCTTTATCCAAGTTTCTGATGTGATATGACCGCATGACCAGAGCAGATAAAGTTTTTTAAATGAAACCTTTTCCCATTGATTCAAGGGATTTTTATAAAACCAAAGACGTTCACAATTTTTCAGAAGGTTTAGCTGATCATCATTCTCTTGATGAAAAGTAAAGAAAGCCTCGTTTAATGTAACCTGGGAGTAAATTTTTACAGCATCTTCAATGCAATAGCCATTTTTTTTAGTGTTTTTTAAAAATAAATCAAGGCATTGAAATTCAGACTCACCCCTTAATCGAATGGGTTGATCAGGAAAAAACAATCCCTTTTGGTAGTGAATGATCAATTTCTCAAAAGATATAGGAAGGGTATCATTCTTCAAAAGGTTTAATTCAAAAACCTGTGAAGAAAAATAATGATACGCATCAAAATTTGCAGGTCTTTGTTCTAAAAGACCTGTCCACCAGGAGTGCGTGCTACGATTCGTAAAGTGGATTTGTTGTTCACGCGTCAATTCATTGATGGAAAATCGTCGATCTTCAGGAGCTAGTACATCCAGCGATATATTCAATTTGCTAAGACTTGTTGTTTTAAAAGCATAAATGGGTACTGTCTCAGATTCTAAGAGACTAAAAGATTGAAATAGCTGTAATTCCTCTTTTTCTGCTTTAGGATCTAAACTTTTGATGACTCCCTCATTAGAAATATAGATTGATTGGACCCCATGCTTAGGGTACTCCACGACCGGTGTGCTTTTGATAGTTGAGAGGATGAGAGACAAACCAGCACGCCGGGCTTGGGCGACTTTAGCAGCCAATCCAATCACTTTATTTCTTGAAAGGTGGCTAAATTTTCGTGCGACAGAATTAATGAGATGGATTTTATTAAAAAAGGATAAGTCAGCTGTTGTGCAACATTTTACTCTTTCTACTCGTTTGCAAAGACGACCGTAGCTTTGTTTAAGCACATGTAGATGTAGGATGACTAGAATATCCTCATACTCCCATTGGCTGCGGGATTTTTTTACGACTTGTTCCACTAAGTCGATCCAAGGTTTTCTACTTTCGTACTCTAGTTTAAATTTGGGTTCTGCGCATTTTTCAAGCCACTGATCGATTCTATTTTTGGTCGGGTTGAGTATAGTAGAAATATTCTTTAAATTGTCTAAAGGTTTTATCAGGTCTTTATAAGCGCCCAGAGCCTTTAAAGCATTTTTTATCATTCCTATATCGATTTCTTCAGGAGCTTTAGCAGCCGATTCATCCAATCTTTCAAGATGCTGACTATAATTCAGAAGTTTTTCTATACAAAAGATGACATTTTCTAGTTCAGAAATTTTAAATAACTCATCTTTTAACAAATTTTTAACTTCACCAATGACCTGAAATTTTTTATCATTTAATAGAGAAACAATAAATCGCTCCATTTTATCTGTGCGCACATAAAATTTTGTTTGATTTAGATAAACAGCTTTATAAGTTCTTTTTTCTTTTGCAGATTCAGGGAGGGTTATAAAGAGTTTTAATCTAAAATCACTAATAGGTGCTTTATTGGCATAGCATACATGGACAGTATTTGAATCGTTATGCGTATAAAAATAATGGGTAGAAGTTTTTGGTTCCATATAAATTCTTTTTATTAAGAAAGCGGGATATTATGCACTAAAAAATATATTAGTTGAAGTAGAATCATCAATCCTTATATGTGTAATTGATGAATACTTATTAATAAAAATTAAAATATTGGTATTCTCTAGATTTTATCTGGAGGAATTTGTACAAACAAACACATGACTTTAATGTCTATTATATCAACGGTCGAGAGCTGATCGGACGAATAGTTGGATTCTGATTAAATCTTCGAAGGAAGCTCTAATGAAGAAAAATTTTAAGACGATATTCTTATTCTCTTTTAGCACAAATGTACCTGAACATGGATCAAGGATAGGAGGAGCTTGTCAGGTTTTAGCTTTAGAATGAGGTTTGTGCGATTAAAATATCTTGTTGAATTTGCGATTTTAATTCTTCTATCCCCTTAAATTTCACTTCAGGTCTTATAAATTTTTTAAAAATAACTTCGACCTTTTGCTCATAAAGGTCTTGATTGAAATTAAATATGTGTACTTCGAGTACAGGTGTTTGATCGTTTCGAATGGTCGGAGCCACCCCTAAATTCGCGATTGCCTGATAAGATATGCTACCGATCTGGACTGAAACCGCGTAAACGCCTTGGGGCGGTAAACACAATCCTTGAACATCTAAATTTGCAGTTGGAAAACCGAGTTGTTTTCCTTTCCCTTTCCCTTTATAAACAGTAGAATAAATGCTATATGGACGACCTAAAAGCTTTTCTACTGCTTTAAGCTCTCCTGCTTTAAGATGCTGTCGAATCAGTGAACTGGATGCGGGAATGCCATCTAATGTAAATTGAGGCAGGTATTTTACATGAAAATTTTTTCTTTGAGCTAGATCTCGCATCAGATCTTCGCCTCCTGCGCGATTTTTTCCTAAGGTAGCATCCCATCCAAAAATTAAGTGGGAAAAGGGTATTTTTGTTTGCAATTGTTGGATAAATTCTTCAGCACTTTGTTCTGAAAATTCTTTGGTAAAAGTGAGTAAGAGGAGTGCATCTACTTGCATTTTTTCAATGAGGCGAATTTTGTGATCCAGTGAGTGGATCCGATATAGAGGCATGTTTGGTCGAAGAACTTCTGCGGGATGATTAACAAACGATAAAACTACACTGGGTACATTTTGTTCCTTAGAGGTCTTTAAAAGCTCTTGGATGACAGCCTGATGGCCTAGATGTACTCCATCAAAATTACCTAGTGTCATTGCACAGGGAGTGGAAAATAGAGGCGTAGTAGGGAATTCTCGAATCAGTTTCATATGCAGTACAACATAAATAAAAATGCTATTGGGAGACAATCAAAAATTAGCAAATCATTTATTTTTATGAAAAGAAAGAATCTCTTTAATCAATTTGCAAGATTTCACCTGAGGATATAATTAGTTCGCACGTTTGAGAGAACTTCTCATCTATCGAAAGGCTAAACTCAAATGAGTGAAGATGAGCTACAGGCTTGCAGGAAAAAAGAGTTTGTTTTTAATTTCTAAAGAATCAATGGGTTGATTAAATAAGAGTTGTCCATCGATACAATCTTCGATTTTGAAAACCCCGCTTCTTGTACGTCTAAGGGCTGATAAATGGGCTCCACAACCTAGTAATTTTCCGAGATCATCGGCAATACTACGGATATATGTTCCCTTTGAACATTTAACAGAAATATTCAGATAGGGATATTGATAGCTTAAAATTTCAGTCTTAAGTTTTACAAGGACAGGTTTTCGGTCTACAACTTTACCTTTTCTGGCTAGTTCGTAAAGCTTTTTTCCATCAACTTTTTTTGCTGAATGCATGGGAGGAATCTGTTGAACTTCCCCTTGAAAATGTTGAAGACTCTCTTGTATTTGAATTAAATCTGGAACAGCAGTAGAAGTAGAGAGTGTCATGCCATCGCAATCATATGTGTCTGTAGCTATTCCTAAATGTACTTGCGCAAGGTATTCTTTATCTTGACATAGAAAACGATCCGACAGTTTTGTCATGGATCTACCTATGAGCATCACCATCACACCTGTTGCGAAGGGATCCAGTGTACCTGCGTGACCAATCTTGCGTACACCTAGTAAACGTCTAAGGGCCCCCACTAGGCTAAAGGCTGTTTTTCCAACAGGCTTGTCAACTAGTAAAACCCCTTGACATTCTTCGCTACTATTCACAAAATTATTCATTTTCATGTGTTCTGGATTCTCGTTCACTACTGATTTCACCCAGAATTTTTTCGATACGCATGTGCTTATCTACACTATCATCAAGTTTAAAGTGCAGCTCAGGGAAATAACGCATCACCACTTTTTTAGAGGCTGTGACAGCAATGAACCCAGCTGCATTTTGAAGGGCCATTATAGTTTCTGCTTTGGCCGCTTCATCACCAATCACACTTACAAAAACTTTCGCATGATGTAAGTCTTTTGTGATTTCTACTCGAGTGATTGTCATCAGTTCGTTGACGTGCGGATTGCGCACGTCTTTACGAATGACTTCAGATATCACTTCTTTGAGTAATGAATTTAATCGATCTGTTCTCTGTTTAACCATATCTTATCTTTTTATTAGGAATCTCACAATTCTTGTGTGATGTATGTCACTTCATAGGACTCAAAAATATCGCCTTCTTGCATAGCACTGAAGTTAGAGAGAACGATTCCGCACTCAAGGCCTTTCTGCACTTCACGCACATCTTCTTTGACGCGTTTTAAGGAAGATATAGAAGACTTGCCTATGACCTCACCTTTTCTAATGACTTTAATGTGATGGTTACGGTTGATCACTCCTTCCGTGACCACACCTCCAGCAATTTGACCATAGTGAGAGGACTTAAACAAGGCTTTTACCTGGAACTTTCCACGGTCTGTCTCGATTGCAATCTTATCTAACAGATCTACAAGTAGAACTTTTACATCGTCTATCGCATGATAAATGATGTCATGCATTCTTACTTGCACACCGGATTGTTTGATAAGGGCGTCAGCATGACTCTCGATTTGAGTATGAAAACCGATAATCACAGCTTTTGAGGTAGAGGCAAGCTCAACATCAGATTCGGATACTTCGCCTACGCCTGCTGATATAATGTTAACTTCAGCTTTTTTCGATTGTATTTTAATTAATCCGACCTTTAGAGCTTCTAGGGATCCCTGCACGTCAGCTCTTAAAATCACGTTTAGAATTTTTTTAGTAGGCTCAGAAGCTTGTTGCATGAGGTTTTCCATAGACAGTTTCTTTTTCAAAAGATTATTCTGTCTCATGCCCACCATGCGAGCTTCTGCAATTTCTCGTGCCTCTTTTTCGTTTTTGACCACAATAAATTCTTGACCAGCTTCTGGTAATCCGGAAAGGCCTGTGATGGACACAGGTGTTGAGGGGCCCGCAACAGTGACATTACGTCCGAATTCATCTTGCATGGTCTTCACGCGTCCCCAGTATTGATCAAAAACTAGAGAGTCTCCAATCCGTAAGGTTCCGTTTTGTACGAGGACGGTTGCCACTGCACCCATTCCCTTGTGCATTTCGGATTCAAGAACTCTTCCACGTGCACGACTGTTAGGATTGGCTCTTAGTTCCAAAACCTCAGCTTGCAAAGCTAACATTTCAAGAAGCGTATTAATGCCTTCTTTAGTGACAGCAGAGCAATTGACGGTGATGGTTTGTCCACCCCAAGCTTCTGGTAATAGCTCTTGTTCGGCCAACTGTCGGTATACAGTTTCTGGATTAAAATTAGGCTTATCCGATTTGTTGATGGCGACAACAATAGTGACCTTTGCTTCACGAGCGTGCTGAATAGCTTCAACAGTTTGCTGGCGCATACCTTCGTCACCGGCAACTACGAGAACTACTATATCCGTGACATCCGCACCTCTTGCTCGCATAGCTGAGAAAGCTTCGTGACCCGGTGTGTCCAAAATACAAATATCGCCTACAGCTGTCTTGCACTTGAAAGCACCTATATGCTGAGTAATTGCGCCCGCTTCACCTGCGGCACGATTGCTACTTCTAATGGCATCAATTAAACTTGTTTTACCGTGGTCAACGTGGCCCATAAATGCAACTACAGGCGCTCTAATTTCTAACTGATCTTCAGTAGATTGTTTAATCTCTTCACTGACCGTTTGATCTGTGATACGTATCCGCTTCTCTTCTTTGGTATCAATAGTAATTTCACAGCCAAATTCATGCCCTAAAAGCTGAATGGTCGTCTCATCATCCAATAGGTCATTGAGAGTGACTACAAGCCCTTGCATAAATAATTTAGAAATCAACTGAGAGGATTTTAACTTCATTTCGGAAGCAAGATCTTTTATGCTTATGGGGGTGCGAATAGTGAGTGAGGTCGGACGAATCGTGGTATCTTCTTGAACATACTTGACTTGTTTGTTACGCTTTTTTCTCCATTGCTGGTTATCATCATCAGAGCGTAATCCTTGTCTGTCACGTGCATCAAAAGTTCTTGTTTGATCACCTTTACGAGTTGGCTTTAAATCCTTAAATTCTTTAGCTTTTGCAGGAGGTCCTTTTTTGACAACAGTCTCTTCTTCCACAAAATCAGGACCTTCTTTGGCTTTGAATTTAGCCTTGGATCCTTTATCTGCGCTTTCTTTATCAGCAGCAGTCTCTGTTTCGGATTTGGGTTTAGCAGCTGACGGAGCGGCTAGAGGAGGTCTCGGTGCAGGTTTCTTAGGTAAAAGGTCTTTAACGTGGCGTCCAGTGGGACCTAGCTTTACATGCTCGTAGGCAGGCTTTGTGGAGAGAGGGGCTGGCTCTGGCCGTTTAACGGGTAGAGGTTTCTCCTTCTCTTTTTCTTGTTTATGAATTGTAGATTCTTTTATAACCACTTGAGACTCATCGCGGGGTTTTTCAGAAACAACAGGAGATTCTTTTTCCGTCACCTGTTCCTCTTCCTCAAAAAGTAGCTGAGAGGAGATAGGTTTTTCTTCTATCGCTTTTTTTTCTGAGAGTTCTTCTAATTCTTCAGCAAAAATTTCTTTGCGTAATTCTTCACTGGATTTCTGAGCTTTTATTTCAGTTTCTTCTGTGATAATTTCAGGCTCATTTTCTGTGGTCTCTTCAGCAGGTGTCGGTTTAGCTTTAGTCTCAGGTGCAGCACCCTCAGCAAAAGCCGATTTTGAACGAGCTCGAATACGAGGAGGGGCCTCTTCCTTAGCTGCTGGAACAGCACTTGGGGGCGTCTTAGTGGCTTCTACCGTTTCATTTTTAGAAGCTTTAGCAGGTGCGTTTTTCTTAGCAGGTTTCTCTTCAGTTTCTTCCTGCTTTTTTGCAATTTTGCTTTTAAGCTTACCTAAATTGATGGCTTCAGCAATTTGAGTATTTTTAATCGTTAGCTTCAGGTTTTTTGCCAAGGCTTTCTATCCTTTTTTTTCTAATTTGTTCTATTATTTTATCTGCAGTATCTAGGCTAATGCCGGGTATTTTTGCTAACTCTTCTGGAGTTGCTATCAATAAGGATTTAGGCGTATTATACCCTTCGGCAATAAGATGTTGGAAAATTAGGTTGTTGACACCTTCTAACTCTTCTAAGGGTTCATTAAGAGTTGGATCATCCGATTCTGCTAATTCAGTTCTTTGTAACGCCATTGTACGATTGTAATCTGTCATACGTTGAACCTCTAGGTCATAGCCAATTAAGTCACTATTCAACCTTGCATTCATGCCTTTTTTTCCGATTACTGCAGCAAAATCTTCGTCATCAACTACAATAGAGATCGTGTTATCATCTTCACTTATATTGATTTTTCTAATTTCTATAGGGGACAAGGCGTTCTGTAAAAGTTCCACGGGATCTTGCGAAAAAGGGATGATGTCTATTTTTTCGTTGTGGAGTTCACGGACTACATTTTTAACACGAACTCCTCTCATCCCCACACAAGCACCCACAGGATCTACTTTATTATCTGTAGAGCGTACAGTTAATTTTGTGCGATAGCCTGCTTCTCTTACAATCTTGTCGACAATAACTGTTCCATCATTAATTTCTGGAACTTCTTGGATCAAGAGTTGACGGACAAATTCAGGATGGCTTCGTGACAAGATGACTTCAGCACCTCCATTTTCCGTGTCATTGACTTCTAAGAGCAGAGCCAGGACTTTATCGCCAATATTATATTTTTCGGTTTTAGGGTAGTGCTTCATGGGCATTAATGCTTCTACTTTTCCTAAATCAACAATAATATTCGCTCCTCGAACAAAACGTTTCACTGTTCCCGAGATTAATTCATTAGCGCGGTGTCTGTATTCTTCATAAATGACATCACGTTCTGCGCCCCGTAGTTTTTGCGTGATGATTTGTCTAGCTTTTTGTGCGGCAATACGCCCAAAATCTTTAGGAGTGACTATAACATCTATAAACTGGCCTACCTGACAATCTGGATCTATTTCGCGAGCTTCATCAAGCGAAATCTCCTGTGCAGGAACTTCTACATCGTCCACAATTTCTTTTTCACTGTAAACATCAATGTTGCCTGTCTTTGGATGAATGGTCACAGTAACATTTGAGGCTCCGCTTATACTTTTGCGCGCGGCTGCACGGAGAGATTCTTCAATAGCACTGATCACGATTTCACGTTTAATGCCTTTTTCTCTTTCTAAGTACTCAAATATGGCTATGAGATCTTTATTCATCGTATTTTTGCCTCAAATTCTTAAGGTAGGAGTTATATATTAAAGAAGATTTGTAAAGCAACTCACAACAAGACTAATTTGTATAAATGAGTTGTTTAACTAAGTGGGTAGCTACTACCCACTTAGTTGTGCGGACTTTGATATCGATTTATTCGTCGCTATCTTCTCTTTCGTCTTTCTGTTCTTTATCTTTTTCAGAAGACTTCTTTTTACGCTTGCTTGATGTTAAAACTATATCATCGTGACTGGTTTGATTTTGATCAATCAAGTATTCTTTAATGGAAAGAGCGATTTTTTTATGCTCAGGATCCAATTTGATGACTTTAGCTGTCACATCGTCGCCTTTTGCAACTACATCTTCTACTTTGCCAAATGCTTGATCTGAAAGTTCTGTTACATGGATAAGACCTTCAATACCGCTATCTAACTCTACAAAAGCTCCGAATGCGGTGATCTTTGTGACTTTACCTTTAACTAATGAACCCACTGGCATAGTTTTTTCAATGCTTTCCCAAGGATTGTTGCTAAGCTGCTTCACCCCTAATGTGATTTTCTTACTATCACGATCTACGGATAGAATGCAAGCGTCGACTACATCACCTTTTCTTAGAACTTCAGAAGGATGAGAAACTTTTTTGATCCAGCTTAGGTCAGAAATATGAATTAAGCCTTCTACCCCTGGCTCTAACTCAACAAAAGCTCCATAATTTGTTAAACTACGGATTTCAGCTTTGACGTTAGTGCCTACTGGATATTTTTTTTCTACATCATCCCATGGATTGTGTTCAGCTTGTTTGATCCCTAAAGAAATTTTACCTTCTTCTTTTTGAACGGACAAGACAATAGCTTCTACATCATCACCCTTTTTAACCACTTCACTTGGATCTGTAATATTTTTTACCCAAGACATTTCAGAGACGTGTATGAGACCTTCAATACCAGGTTCGATCTCAATAAACGCACCATAAGGAAGCAGGTTGACAATTTTACCTTTTACGCGTGTTCCAGGTGGGTATTTTTGTTCGATTTGATCCCATGGGTTAGACTCTTTTTGTTTTAAGCCAAGTGCAACACGTCCTTTTTCACGATCTACGCTTAAAATCATCACTTCTAGTTTTTGGCCTAACTGGACCATTTCAGAAGGATGTTTAATACGCTTCCATGTCATATCGGTAATGTGTAGCAGACCGTCAATTCCATCTAAATCAAGGAATACCCCGAAATCGGTAATATTTTTGACAATACCTTCACGTACATCGCCTTCTTTAATATTTTCTAAGAGTTCAGCTTTTTTGGAGATTCTTTCAGCTTCCAAGAGCTCACGTCTTGAAACAACAACGTTTTTGCGTTCGATATTAATCTTGAGGATTTTGAATTCGTATGTTCTACCAATGTATTCATCAAGATTTTTAATGCGTTTGTTGTCGATCTGGGATCCAGGTAAGAAGGCTTCCATCCCAATGTCGACCATTAGGCCGCCTTTAACTTTACGGAGGACGCGTCCTTTGACGATAGATCCTTCTTCACAATGTTCAAGAATGTACTCCCACTGACGCATTCTCTCAGCTTTTTCACGAGAAAGAACTATTTGTCCATTGTCGTCTTCGGCTTGATCTAAAAGAACTTCGACTTCTCCGTCGAGCACGACGTGTGAAGGATCAGAAAATTCTTCAATAGGTACTAGGCCTTCAGATTTCAAGCCAACGTCAACAACGACGTGATCTTTCGTGATTTCTACTATTCTACCTTTGAGGATTGTTCCTGGAATTAAAGCAATGCTGTCTTCCGTATTAGTGGAAGTGGATTGTCCTTCCAATAAAGATTTAAAAAGTTCTGCATCTTTTTCTTGATAAGAGACATCATCTACGATTTTGCTCTCGTTCCAAGTGTGTTGTGGGTGTTTAGACATTTAAAGGTTACTCCTTATTTTCATACTAATGCCGTTAGGATATCAGATAGGAAAGAAAAATTGCAATATTAAAACATAATGAATCTGAGAGATGAAAAAAGTAGTAAGAAATTCCGCTGAAAGCGAGATTAACAAAGGATTTTCAATCTAATATAGATCAGAAGGCTTTTACAAGATGTAATTATGCCATGAGGGGATAAAAATATCAAGAATCTTTCTGATACTATAAAACATATTTTGAGCCTGTCTTCTATCTAATAGGATCGATCGTAAAAAAAATTTGCATTTTTTAAGATTTATATAATGTTCTTAGATTTACATGTTTTCTTCGTCTTTGTAATTAAATGATTTAAATTGACAAGAGAGGGCTTTTTTTTTATAAATACGGCTGGTGTAGCGGCTGTATTTAATAATTAAAGATAATTTTTGTTATGAAAACTATTGTAATGAAGTTTGGCGGGGCAGCGGTGGCTACTCCTGAGCACTTTTCTCGTGTAGCGGAAATTATTATTTCAAGACGGGAAGAATATCAAAGAATTGTGGTAGTAGTCAGTGCAATGGGGGACACAACCAACCAACTCATTGCCCTGGCCAACAAAGTCAACCCAGACCCTCCTCGTCGAGAGTACGATATGTTAGTGACGGTTGGTGAAAGAATGAGTTGTTCTCTTTTGGCTATGGCCTTAGCAGCTAAGGGTCATCAAGCTTTAAGTTTTACGGGAAGCCAGGCAGGGATCATTACCTGTCCTAAGCATACTGAAGCTAGAATTATTGACGTAAGACCCATGCGTGTGCTACCTTTGCTGGATTCTGGAAAAATTGTGATTGTAGCAGGATTCCAGGGAGTAAGTAGGGGAGGGGAAATCACAACATTAGGACGCGGGGGATCTGATACCACAGCGGTAGCATTAGGGGTTGCCTTAAAAGCTACTGTAGTAGAGTTTTTTAAGGATGTCTTAGGTGTATATGATAAAGATCCTAAAAATCACTCATCCGCTCATTTTTATGATAAACTAGACTATGAAAAAGCCTATCAAGTCTGTAAAGGAAGTAGAATCCTGCATCCTCGCTGCATTCGGTTAGCCGAAAAAAACAATCAGCTTTTAAACATTAGATCTTTTATTACCTACGGGAGTGCTGAAGATAATAAAAGCACGATTATTTATAATGACCAGGGATCCTTGAATGGACCTTTTTTCGAAGAAGAAGATTAATAAGTATTAATGAATTGTTGATATGATTGATGAATGTTTGCATGAGAACAAGCCTCTACCTGAAATAAAGGTTTTAAATTCTGATCTGGATAACCTTCATCATACCGCAGCGTACAAAGATATAATCCATAAAATATTATATAATATTGTTCCTACAGGTTTTTTCGATCAAAGAGATTTTGAGGGCGAATTGCCTCTCCTTAAAAGTTTGGTTTCTGCTAAAACTCCAGGTCATTTAATTTTTTATGTTTTTGGGAAATATCAAAAACATTCTCTTAAATTTTTTATAGAAATGTTATCTAATTGGCTGGCACCAGGAAGACGTTTGCCCGTGGCTATGATTTTTTCTTCTCAATTTTATATCCCGAGCGCAGGCGCGACTATGTATACGGTCTGCAAGATGATTATTAATGTAGATACCCCAACTGATTTAGATCAAATTAAGGCCAATCTTCCGATCATTGAATCAGAAATTCGTTTAGGCATGGAGTCCTCTTACTATGCTAAAAGAATTCTTGAAGTTAAAGGATTAAGTACAGACGCTAAAACGGCAGTCATTCAGGAAAACATTGCCTATTTAATTGAACGTAAACCGCAGTATTTTGATTTCGATACACTCACTGAAATGCAACATGTATTAGTGATGTGTAGAGATGAATTTAAATCGCAAAGAAAGAGTAGGCATCTGAGCCGCATTATTGGAATTCAGTATCTCTTTAGAAAATCTCTCTCTAATAGAGCACCAGGGCAAAGTAAAAGACGTTTATTGTTGAAGGTTTTTAGATCTGAGATACAATTCCGCAATCAAAACAAACATGTCCTAGGGATTATTGTAGGTTTTAATTTTTTACGTGATAAGGAAGTATTTGAAAAACGGCATTTGATGCGTGCTATACAAAATCAAATTCCTACCGCACTCTTGATAGAAAATTCTTTTTTAGATAGTAGACGCGCCCCTGAGAATCTCTGTACTCTCTATCTAGAAATTGAAAAAAGTAATGACGAAAAATTTACTAACCAAGAAATTACCCGTTTACGTCAATCCTTGCCGGCAGATTTGATGGACAGTATTGAACAAATCGTACACCCCGTATTTATGCCTCGCAATGAAGAAGAAGTCATGAGGAATATCTTTAGCTTAAGCCTTGAAGTTAAATATTTACGTGATTTACCTCAAGTGATCATTAACTTTGATGAACAAACGTATTCAAAATTAATATTTACAATTATTGTTGTTAGAGTGTCGATGCCAGGGAAAGATTCTATTAAGGATCTCTTTGAAAAAAGCAACAGTATTTTGGATTATGTGCATGAGCGCTGCAAGTCATTAGGTGTGCTTAGAAGTAAATACATAAAAGAAGCCACTGTTTTCCGCGTTAAAATAAATAAAGATGAGTTTATACGACGAGATCATTCAATTGATTTAAATAAAGCTCGCCAAATTATTGTTTTTGAATTACTAAGGATTATTGGGGAATTTCGCGATTTTAACGGCGGCATTATTTCAAAAGAAAATGAATTGCTCGCGCAGGCAAAAAGTCTAATCGAAGATGAAATTAAGTTTAATGAATTGGTGCTAGAAAATTTCTTTTTTTCTATGATGCCAACGGTTGTAAGAACCGTATTAGAACCTGAAGTTTTAAAGAAGTTTTTTGTTCTTTTTTGTGAAACACTGGATATTATCCTAGATCCCTCGCTGAATTATGCCATACGGGTTTTATCTACTTCTAATTATGCATATGTCGTGGTAAAGTCAGAACTGCGTTTAAATCGAGACGAAGTTCTTAGAGACTTATCAGAATTAAGACCAAAATCTTCTGACATAGCTTCCACATATGTCTTTGTCCAAGAAGTTAATTATAATGGATTCATCTTTCGTTGCGCTGATCTTGAACGTCAGGAGCAGTTTTTTACGATCATAAAAAATTCTGTATCGCAGATGCTAACCCCTTAAGAGTCTTTTCAAAATAGACAAATAATGGATTGCATGAATTAGGACATACCTTCTTATTGCCTCATTGTGACGTTAAGTAAAAAATTAAAGAAAAAATAAACGTTATGAATACAGGCGTCTTTACCCATGAAAAATGGTATAACTTATAAAGAATATTTACGAAGCAAAGCATAATCAAAGCGGGGTAGCAAACCTGCAAAATCGGAGAGAGGAAATTAGCAATGCCGGTAAAGTTTAAAGTAGATACAAAAAAGGCTATGGTGAGTGTAAGGATTAAGGACCAGCCATAATTAAGTTTACTGCGGAAAATATCTTGATGGGTAAAATCTGCAAAAACAGCTGTTAAGGCGATCACGGTCGTTAGGCATGCTAAAATAACGGCTAAGTGGGCTATGCTAGCTGCGTATGGACCTAAGACGTGCAAGGCAATAGCACCAGGAAGTTCACCTTGTGAAATACCTATCAAACTTTGACTATGAAAAGCAGCGACAAAACTAAACCCTACATAAACAATTGAGAGCAGAAACGCTCCAATTACACTGGCCTTCAATGATAGAAAAATCACTTTTTTGTAATTTTGAGCATCTGTAGTGTCGATATCCTTTTTTAGACAAGAAATAACAACAGAGGAAAAAAAGAAAGCGGCTAGGAGATCCATTGTTTGATAACCTTCCTTGATTCCTTTGATAAAAACATCCAGTTTTGAATGAACGGAGGGCTCAAGAGGTGGGGATAGAAGGATTCCTTTAATAATAATAATGGCTAAGGTGATCAGGAGGATAGGTGTTAAAACATACCCCAAGACATCAATAATGTTATTTCTTCGAATGGTAAATATAAAAATGACGATGCAGGAAAGAATACTAAACCAGGGTAGGGTAAACGACTCTGATAGATAGGGCTTAAGTGTCGCGTAAGAAAGTACAATGCACCTTGGAATTGCACCAAAAGGTCCAATAAGCCCTAGAATAATGGTGATAACCAAAAAACCTGGGGTTACCCCTATTCTTTCAAAAAATTTCTTGTAATCCCCATTAAATAATGTCATCGCTATTAAACCTGCAAAAGGAACACCTACCGCTGTAATCAGGATTCCCAAAATGGCATAGAGATTATGGTTTTGCGCATATTGCCCTAGTCCAAGTGGAAAAACGACATTACCAGCCCCAAAAAACATAGAGAACATTGCTAAGCCGGTAGCGACAGTGTTAGTACTAGAGTTAATTTTCATGTGATGTACTTTTGCTAATGGGATTATTTCGCTATGTATAGCTGAATGCTAATAAAGTTTGAAGTTTATAGTGTATATCTTTCGAAATTTCAAAAAGTTATCCACCTATTTCTGATGGTTAATGCACTTGACAGGCACATTTTTTTACGTTAACCTAACAATAGATGAATTATTGACAGGATAATATAATGAAAAAAAATGAAATTAAAGTAGCCACTTCAATACTAGCCGGAGATTTTGGGTATCTAGCAGACACTGCAAAGAAAATCGAGGATTCGGGAGCAGATTCTTTGCATATTGATATCATGGACGGTAACTTTGTCCCTAATCTTACCATGGGACCTTCCGCAGTAGCAGCTATCAATCGAGCGACTTCCATGTATTTGGACGTGCATTTAATGATTTATCATCCTTTTGACTACATTGAAAGGTTCGTGGAAGCTGGGGCTGATAGCATTACCATTCATTTTGAAGCAACAGAAGACGTAGAGGAAACATTAGATTATATCAGAAGATGTAACGTCAAGGCTGGTTTGGCATTTTGTCCTGAAACATCCATGTCTATGATA
This sequence comes from Chlamydiales bacterium 38-26, assembly GCA_001897225.1. Lineage (GTDB taxonomy): Bacteria > Chlamydiota > Chlamydiia > Chlamydiales > Parachlamydiaceae > Neochlamydia. The sequence goes on along the minus strand of MKSK01000006.1, from coordinate 256,804 downwards.
CCAAAATATCTTGATAAGTGTGATTTAATCTTGTTGATGACAGTACACCCTGGATTTGGGGGCCAAGAATTTATGCCAGAAGTATTAGATAAGATTAGCTTCACGCGCGATTGTGTGACTAAATTGGATATTCGCCTGGGGGGAATTACACCCAAAAAAGGATCTGCAGAAGATAAGCTGCCTCCTTTTGATATTCAAGTGGATGGAGGAATTAATCAAGAAACAGCTAAACAGTGTGTAGAAGCAGGTGCGAATGTCTTAGTTGCAGGGACGTACTTATTTAAGCAGCCTGACATGAAAAAAGCTGTGCAATCTCTTCGTTTTGCATAATTCCTGTTTGTTATAAAAAATTTACAGGGCTTACCCTTTTAGGTAAAGCCTGTAAATTCATGTTCAAATCTCTTCTTGATTTCCGCAAACTAATTCCTAACTAGAGCAATTAAGAACCTGTTTAACCAGGCCGGTTCTTATAAAAACACCCTACAATAATCATGAGCTTAGTGATGGATTTTACCCAAATTTAGGGACAAAGCTTGGACTAAAAAGCTACATGGTGACCAAATCGTCGGCCATCGAGGTGGATAATCGTTATCTGTTTGACTTTTGAATGTCCATTTTCTAAACTGTTGACAAGTGCACAAATTTTACTCAAGGACAGTGACGTCTATGGTGATGAGCAACCAGTTAAATCCGGGAATGACAGTTTCCCTCAACAACAAATTATTCCGTGTAGAATCGAGTGTAAAAGTAACAGTACCCAAAGGTGCTCCTTTTATAAAAACAAAATTGAGGGATTTAACTTCTAATGAAGTGATTGAAAAAAATTTTAAATTGAATCAGTCCATCAAAGATGTTAACTTAACGGAGCGTCGTTTGGAGTTCCTTTATCTTGAAGGTAAAGATTATCTTTTTTTGGATATTGAAAATCTCAATCAAGTCCTTATCCCCCAACATATAGTAGGAAACAGTATTAACTATTTAAAGGAAGGGATAGAAGTTAAGGCCGCATTTTTTGGCGATACTATTTTTGCTGTTGAACTTCCTCAGTTTCTAGAGCTGATGGTGGCTAAGGTAGAGGGAGGAGAAAACAAATCTATTCTTGCAAATGCTTCTAAAATGGCTGTCTTAGAAACGGGAGCCAAAATCGACGTCCCGCCTTTTATTGAAGCAGGGGATATCATCAAGATCGACACACGTTCATACGAATACATTCAGAGGGTTTAGGAGGTTTTGTGGAGTTAAAACAAATTAAAGAGCTAATGGCAGCGATGGGGCGCACGGGTGTAAAACGGGTGACCATTAAAAAAGAAGGGTTCGAAATAGAAATTGAACGTGGAGATGGGGGAGCTATCAAAGTCCCTGAGACAATATTTGAGCTTCCTGAAGAAAATTTTAATAAAACGGATGAAGCTCTTCGCAAGGCCAATTTGAGTACTTCGCCTTTAGCGGCTTCCTCGCAAAGTCCTAAAGAAGAAACTAACGCTATTTATGTGACTTCACCCATGGTAGGGACCTTTTACAACACTCCTTCGCCTGATGACCCCGCTTTTGTAAAGGTAGGCGATAAAATTGATAAAAATACCGTGGTGTGTATTGTTGAAGCGATGAAAGTGATGAATGAAGTCAAAGCTGGAGTGACAGGAACTGTAGCTGAAGTACTTGTAGAAAATGGACATCCTGTTGAATTTGGAACAAAACTTTTTCGAGTTACCTAAAAATATTATCATATGCAGAAAGTTCTTATAGCTAACCGTGGTGAAATTGCTGTCCGAATCATTAGGGCATGCCATGATTTGGGTCTTCAAACCGTTGCTGTCTATTCACAGGCCGATGCCGAAGCGTTGCATGTTTTGCATGCAGATGAGGCAATATGTATAGGAGAAGCTCCTTCACCTAAATCCTATCTTAGAATCCCTAATATTCTCTCAGCCTGCGAAATTACTGGAGCCGATGCCATACATCCTGGCTATGGTTTTCTCAGCGAAAATGCCAATTTTGCATCGATTTGTGAAAGCTGTGGATTAAACTTCATTGGTCCCTCTCCTACATCTATTGCGCTTTTAGGGGATAAGGCCAAAGCCAAGGCGACAGCTAAAAAGGCTAAATGTCCTGTAATACCGGGTTCTGAAGGTATTGTGAGCGATCTTAAAGAAGGCCTTCATGAGGCTAACAAAATAGGGTACCCTATTTTTATTAAAGCTGTGGCTGGCGGCGGAGGAAAAGGAATTAGGATTGCTCATAATGAAGAGGAGTTCACTCGCTTGTTTCCCGCTGCTCGAGCGGAGGCAGAGGCTAGTTTTGGAAATCCAGAAGTTTATCTTGAAAAAATGATCATCAATCCTCGCCACATAGAAGTACAGGTGTTGGGAGATAAATATGGAAATTACATCCATCTGGGGGAACGGGATTGTTCAGTTCAACGAAGAAGACAAAAATTAATTGAAGAAGCTCCTAGCCCGCTTTTGAATAGTAAACTTAGGCAAAAAATTGGTCAGGCTGCCATCAATGTGGTAAAAGAAGCAAATTACCATTCTGTAGGCACTGTCGAGTTTCTCTTAGATGCTGATCATAATTTTTATTTCATGGAAGTGAATACCCGTATACAGGTTGAACATACGGTGACAGAAGAACTTACCGGTATTGACTTGTTGGTTCAACAACTTAAAGTTGCTAGAGGTGAGAAACTGGCTTATAAGCAAGAGGATATCCACTTTGAGGGGCATGTCATTCAATTTCGTATTAATGCTGAAAATCCAGCCAAGAATTTTTCTCCCTCACCCGGCCGTCTGGAATATTATTTACCTCCAGGGGGTCCGCACGTACGAGTAGATAGTGCGTGCTACTCTGGGTATCATATTCCTCCGAACTACGACTCTATGATTGCTAAGCTCATTGTCCGAGGCAAAGATCGAGAAAATGCGATTGCCGTTGGTAAACGTGCCTTGCGTGAATTCCATATTGGAGGAGTAGATTCAACAATTCCCTTCCATATCTATATGTTAGAAGATCAAAAGTTCTTAACTTCAGATTTTCACTTAGGATATATCGATAGTTTGATTGCCGAAGGATGTGAATTTATTAAAGGATAGCCGACTGTTGAAACTCAACTTAAGCTTAACACGCAATCACAGAAACCGTGATTGCGTGTTTCTTTTATGGATCCTGGTTAATCCATAATAGAAATCTTAGCCCCTGCGATCAGGCTGTTTTTTTTTTGAATCAATTCTAAATCAAACTTATTTAAGCCAATGTCTATCTAACATCAGTCCTTTACTTCTCCCATGGACAGAAAAAGCAATAAATAGCATGAACTGCTTTTTACATTTTAGCTTAATATTCAAAGTCTTATAATAACTTCCTTTAACAAGTCGCAAGTTTCATAGAGGTCTTAAAAGACATTGTTGAAAATTTATACGATCTTTAATAGGCCTTAATAAGGAAGTTTTAAATATTATCGGCATACAAGAACTTTAGGTTTAGCAACCGGTTCGAATTAAATAATTAACCTAGGATAAATATGAAAAGTCTAATTAAAAAATTAATGAGCGTGGCGCTTGTTCTTAGCTTTCTCGTCGTCCCTTGTTATAGTGAAGAAGTTGCTGAAGATGAAACACAGACGGTATCGGCAGGATCCAAAAAATTAAGTGAAGAAGAGCGGGTAGCCCTAAAACATAAGAGAGCAGAGGTTGCGGATGACGGCAATGAGCGGGGAGAACTCGTGTCTAATGACATGTATATGACGACTCATCCAATGGCAGGACATGGGCTATATAAAACGTTTCCATTAGGCGATCGTATTGAACTGAATGATGGAAGTATATGGCAGGTTTGGTTTTCTTCTGATTGGGAGATCGTGCGTCGTTGGATGTACTGGAACGATCAGGTTATCATTTGCCCCGGAACAATCTTTGATGCTGCTGATTATCTGCTAGTCAGTCAGAGAACAGGTGAAGTTGTTCCTGTGAATCTAGTGGAAATTGAAGTCATTGTAGGGGATCCCTACTTTATGGGGCAAAGGCTTTGGATAGAAAGGATAGATTGTATTTTTGATATGATTTGTGGCTGCTATTTTTATGAGATTCGTTTGAATGATGGTTCTTATTGGGAAGTGGATACGCGCGATTCTTATATAGCCTCATTAATGTGTGTAGGAGATATCGTATTTATTGGTGTGGATGAACATTTTGGTTCACCTTCATATAATATTTTAGTACATTTTAACACATTAGAATATGTGCATGCAGATTGTGTGGCTCGTTAAGAAAAAATTTAAATAAGGATGAAATCATGGTCTCTCAAGTAGAAGTGAACGTAGGGGTAGATGCGCGTTTTTATCAAATCCTGAATGAATCCCCTCGTGGATTGAGATATTCACTAGAAAAACATTGGTTAGGAAATTTATTGCTAACCCTATTTTGTTGCTGCTTCTGTTCCTTTGACAGAACATACTGGAATGAGCGTCGGGCCTATCTCATCCAGCACAGGCCCCCAGAGGAAAGCCCCGCATACAACGTTTGGGTACAAGCCGTAAGACGTGTGAATCGCTATGTTCCGCATAAAATAAAAGGCCCCATGAACGTGACTAATTTTAACGTGAGCCCAAATTTTACTTCAGCCGGAAGAACTTCTCATGCTCAAGCTCATTTAAATACCCACCCTTCTTTTGTTCCGAGTCCAAGCCCCTCTATGCGCCCAACAAGTGTGGAGAGGCCTACTCCTGTTCAGCCTAATCGTGCATGGGTGGATACAAACCCTTCATTTGTTCCATCCTCATCTAACCCAATGGATGTTTTAGAACCAAGACTAAAGAGGAGAGGTTCAAAATATCCTTTGCATAGCCCGCAAGCTGATAGACCTCATCCACATCATACGCCTCCTTCATCTCCTCCAGGAGGGTATTCAAGGCCTACGCATGCAGGGCCTACCATGTCATTTGGCCACAGCCACAACCCCTCTGCAGAAGGGAATCATCGTCCTACATCTGTGGTTCAGAACTACTTTAACTAATTAACGCCATACCATCGAGGTTAAAAATGAAATATGTGAATTTAAAACGATGCCTCTCGACTCTATGTGTATTTTTATTAGGTTGTACATTACACGCTCGAGAACTTCAGCTTGATCCTCAAGTCATCCAAATGATTCAAGCCTCTTCGATGCCAAGAGGAGAGGGTGAGGATGTGGAAGGTTTTGAACGAGATCTAGCAGAAGAAGAGATTGAAAAAGATAAATCTCAATGGGATGCGTCGGAGCATCCACTTTTTTCTGGGGAAGATGATGAATTAGTCGAAAATGACTTTTCTGCAATCATGGCCTCTTACTATGCCACGACACATCGTGCAGCTTATCATCAGGCACTTAATATTTCAGTAGACGGAAGCGATATTGAATTAGAAGATAAGTCAATTTGGCAGGTGATAGGTTGGAGCCAGTATAAAGTTAAAACATGGAGTGCCCATCATGCGTTAGTTATCGCGCCTAATAAAAATATTTTTACACGTTGGGCCTATCCTTATAAAATCATTAATCTAGATACACATGACGTCGTGAAAGCAAAAATGAAACTCACACCTGTTTTTAACGATCCTAATATAGATATCCATGTGCATTGGATTGAAGATATTGATTATCAAACCCGTTTAATTCGTTTAGAAGATGGCTCCATCTGGAGTATTAATTGGTTTGATGGGGGAGTGATGAAAAGTTTTGGGCGCTATAACATTGTCATTGTAGGGACAAATGATGGATGGTTTCGAGGCTCAAACCCCAATATTTTGATTTGTATTGCGAATCATAAATATATTCGAGGAAAAGTGATTAACTAATATGAATAAGAAGAGTCTCCCTTTTAGTAGAAGGGAGACTCTTCTTTTAAAAATTCTTTTGTGCCCGATCTCTTTGATAGTGTCTTTCTATGCCATTAGCAACTTCTTCTGGATCATCCGTGATGGTGATCAATTTAAGATCGTTTTCAGTGACACATCTTTCTCCTAGCATGGTGGATCTCATCCAGTCAATCAGCCCTTTCCAGTATTCTTTCCCCATTAAATAGATAGGGAAGGGATGAATTTTGTCCGTTTGAATTAAAGTAAGAGCTTCAAAAAGCTCGTCCATTGTCCCAAAGCCTCCCGGTAAAAATACGTATCCTTGCGCATAACGGATAAACATCACTTTACGTACAAAAAAGTAACGGAAGTTAAGTCGATATTTACGATCGATAAAGGGATTTAAGTCTGCTTCAAAAGGTAAATCGACGCCCAATCCACAAGACTTTCCATTCGCCATCTGAGCCCCTTTGTTGGCAGCTTCCATAATTCCAGGGCCCCCTCCTGTTATGATGGCAAAGCCTTTTCTGGCCACATGTTCGGCAACATCAATCCCTAATTTATAGTAAGGGCTTTCAGGTGATAGGCGAGCAGACCCAAAAATAGAGACGGAAGGTCCAATGGTTGTCATACTTTCAAAACCATCCACAAACTCTGAAACAATCCTAAATACACGCCATGAGTCGGTTGTAAATAAATGAGCTTCGTCTTCCACGTTATCTTTGAGCATACAGTTTCCTTTTGCCATACGAATGAGCTAAAATTGCGAGTTTAAGAATGTAAAATTAATTTTCAAATAAAAAATAGAATTCTTTCGAAATTCGCTTGGAATGTAAAAAGGAATAAGGGAGATTTTTAAGAGCAGGCTTATGGTGATCAATTTTTCTATAGATGGGGCTAAAAAATTAGGAGGGAGTCAATCATTAAAGACCGTTTTCTTGCCATTTCAATGTCAAGGCGTTATAACGTAAGCCTTCAACCCCTCTTCTTTGAAGAGGAGTGCCAAAGAGTCGTTCAGGGTGAAGTTTCAAATGCTCTAAGTCTTTAGAGGTTATATAGATTCCGTTTCCACTTTTAGGATCAAATTCTAAAGAGGTAGAATTGGATTTTCTAATATTATGAGGACACGCGTCTTGGCAAATATCACATCCAAAAATGTAGCCTGGGTTTTTTTCTTGCACGTCGGTTGGGATGGGTTGTTTAGATTCAATGAGGTGGTAGGATAGACATTTTGCTGCATCTAATTTATAAGGAGAAGTCAGAGCTTGAGTGGGACAAGCATCTAAGCATTTGGTGCATGAACCGCAGCGAGGATTGTGTGTGCTAAGTATAGTGTGAGGAAGTTCTAGCGAAGTGAAGACTCCTGAAAGGAGAATAAACGTTCCATAACGTCGATGAATTAACAAAGTGTTTTTTCCAAACCATCCAAGTCCTGCTTGTACAGCCAAGGCTTTTTCTAACACTGGACTGGAGTCGCTAAAGCCTTTCGCTATCCCTTGTTTTTGTGCCCGTTCTTCCAACCAATGAATAAATTTTTTTAGCCGTTTTCGATGGATCAGGTGATAATCCTTGCCTCTTGCATAAGACGCAATAAGACCCTTATCAGCCAGAAAATCCTGTTTAGGTTGTTTATAATAAGACACAAAGATAATCGCTGACTTAGCACCTGGAAAAAATTCTTGCGGGGTGCAACGGAGTTCTTTTTCCATGTACGCAAGGCTTGCATGACATTTTTCTTTCACCCAGTTTTTATAAGCAGTCGTGTCTATTTCTGGGATCGAAGCTTGTGTAACTCCTACGTCCTGCCAACCTAATTCATACGCCTTAGTTTTTATTTCTTCCAGGCTTACGATCATTTCTTATTACGAAAAATCTTTGATACAATTTCGCTGACGCGGGTTTTCTTGTACTTGCCTGCTTGGTTACCATTAGCGACTTCATGGAGATTTTCGATCGCTATAAATGCTGCAGGATCTTCCCTGTAAATAAGCTCTTTTAACTCCGCTAATTGTAGACGTTCTGCGATGACATAAAGGATTTCTCGTGCATCACCGGAAAATCCTCCACGGCCATACATGATGGTGAGACCCAGACCCAATTCATGAACAATGGAATCTGCAATAGCTTTTGATTTAGAAGAAATGATCAGCACGGATTTAGTTTCATCGAAACCCACGATGACGACATCCATAATCTTACTTACTACCATATAGGTGATGAGGGACAATAAAGGAGGGTGCCAATCTTTAAAAGCAATACCAGCTGCGCCAAAGACAAAAATATTAATGACTAGCACTACTTGGCCGACAGTAAATCCCGTTAAGCGATTGAGGATGATGCCCAAAATTTCTGTTCCGTCTAGACAACCCCCATAACGAATAATAAGGCCGATACCAATACCCAAAATGGCTCCACCTATAACAACCACCTCTAAAGTCTCTCCTTTAAATTCTGCCCAAGGCATGTAGCTTTCAATAAAAAAAATAGAGGCTGCAAAAAATAAAAGAGCAAAAAACATGTGAAGCACAAAAGCTTTCCCAATGTAGCGATAAGCCAAATAGACAAAAGGAAGATTGAAGGCTAGAGCGAAATAACCGAGATATTTTGTTCCAAAAATATTCGCGCAAATCATTGCAACACCGATGATGCCACCGTCAATCAACCGATTCGGTATGAGGAAGACATGGATGGCAAAGGCCGCTAGGAAAGCGCCTGTAATTAAAAAGATGTAGTTGATGAGCTCTGCGCTTATCGATCTTGTAGTAGGGGCTGTGGTTGCATGCATGATATTTTGAATGATTACATTAGGGGGGTTGATGTTAACATCATTATACTGAAACATTAATAAATGTACAGAAAAAATTACACGATATAGGACTCATTTGGCAAATAGCCACTAAATGTATAAAATACCAGGAAATCTTTATAAACCAGGAATGTGATTATTTATTGTAAGTCTCTAAATTTAAGTGGTTTTCTTTTAATTTTTTTAAATCATAAAAAATCGCTTGTTTGAAATTCTCTAAAAGTGTATGTTGAATGCTTAATTTTTAAGGGCGTATAGCTCAGTTGGTAGAGCGCCTGTCTTACACACAGGTGGTCATAGGTTCGAGTCCTGTTGCGCCCAACAGACTTAGCGGGAGTAGTTCAATTGGTTAGAGCACCGGCCTGTCACGTCGGAAGTTGCGGGTTCAAGTCCCGTCTCCCGCGTCTTTTTCAAGACGCATTCTAGCTAAGTTAAAATCCACCCATCTTAATATAGCCCGTCTCCCGCGTCTTTTTCAAGACGCATTCTAGCTAAGTTAAAATCCACCCATCTTAATATAGATGGAATAACCCTAACAAACTCTTAATAGTAAATCCCTTTTAATTTAAGAACCGCTCCCTATTCTCCTTACATGTTCTCTAAATTACTTCTCGCAGCCTTATAACAATCTAAGGGGCGAAGATACAAGTAACCATTCCTCTTCTATAAAAAATTATTTTTATTCTCGATGAAATCTACGCCCTTTTGCAGGAAGTTTATCCGTTAAAGGATAGAGTGCTTTTTTGGTAAGGATGAGCTTAAGTATTTTGAGAGACGCAGGAACATCTGAATCGCATCACACATAGATGTATATTGAAAAAAAAATAAATAAATTTTAGGGTGAAGCTTTACAAGGAGAAATTATGATTAATAGCTATGCGTCACTAGAACCTAAAAAACCTCTTCAACCCTATGACTATAATCCCTCCGAGCTGGGCCCTTGGGATATTGAGGTTAAAATCACGCATTGTGGAATCTGTCACAGCGATTTAAGTTTAATTGATAATGAGTGGGGAGTAAGTCGTTACCCTTTCGTGCCTGGTCATGAAATAGTAGGAATAGTCACTGCCGTAGGATCAAAAATTCAGCACTTAAAAGTTCATCAAAGAGTGGGGATTGGTTGGCAACGCTCTTCTTGTTTTAATTGCGAATGGTGTCAACAAGGAGAAGAAAATCTTTGTGCGAAGCAGGAAGCTACTTGTATAGGGCATAATGGAGGTTTTGCAGATTCAATTCGTGCAGATGGAAGATTTGCTTTTGTGATTCCTGAAAAATTAGCCTCTGAATATGCGGCTCCGCTGCTCTGTGGAGGAGTGACTGTTTATTCGCCACTAAAAACCCACCATATAGATAGTTCTAAAGCTGTAGGCATCATAGGTATTGGAGGGTTAGGACATCTAGCGATTCAGTTTGCAAAAGCCATGGGAGCTAGGGTAGTCGCTTTTTCTTCTACTCCGGAGAAAGAGCAAGAGGCTAAACAATTGGGGGCAGATGAGTTTGTTTCAAGTTTAGATAACAAAAAAGCAAGGAACTTGTTAGCTTCATTAGATTTAATTATTTGTACAATCGCGAAGCCGTTAGATTGGTCCTCTTATTTAAATTTTTTAAGACCTAAAGGGTCTATTTGTTTTGTGGGTGTCCAAGACAAAATCACTTTGCCAGTATTCCCTATGATTAGTGGTCGCAAGGGAGTGCACGGCAGCAATATTGGTAGCAGACATGACATAGAGGAAATGCTCCAATTCGCAGTAGAAAAGGGTGTGAAACCGCAGATTGAAGTCTTTGAAATGCAAGAGATAAACAAGGCATTAGATAAGCTTAGAGAAAACAAAATTAGATATAGGGCAGTCTTGAAGAATTAAGCTTGCCATCGATATTTAATAAAGGACGTTATGGGTGCCTAATTCAAAACATTTTCAAAGTGCTCTTTTGCCTTTTGCCAGTGTGTTAGGTCTGTGAGTTCATTGACATGCACGGGGACGGCTGCTACGTAACCTTTTGAAAGCCAGGAAATATCGCTATCCTCATGCTCATCAAATTGTTGGAGCTTGGCGCCCAGCCAATAATACGTATGTCCTTCAGCGGGATGGCTCCTTTCATGGGGGTCATCTGCCCAAAACTCTTTGCCTTGACGCGTCAGCTTGCAACCCCGAATTTCATGATGATTAGCCGGGAAGTTAACGTTTAATAGAGTGCCTGTAGGTAAAGGATGATGGAGAATATATTCCACAATCTTGGGAATATAAGACTCGACCTTTTGATAATTCGTATCAAAATAATCCAAACAAGAAAACGCAATGCCCGGTATACCTTGCAGGATTCCTTCAATAGTTCCACCTACAGTGCCGCTGTATAATATATTACGTCCGGCGTTGGATCCCCGGTTAATTCCAGAAACGATCAAATCAGGTTTAGTATCGAGAACCACCTTTAATCCCATTTTTATACAATCTGCTGGTGTTCCTGTGATGCTCCATGCATTTGTTTGACCGGGCCACTCCACTTGATGGATGCGCAGAGGGTTGCGTAAGGTAATACTTAATCCAACAGCGGATTGCTCAGAGGCTGGAGCTACTATGGTTGTATCAGCTACATCTTTGAGGGAATTCCAAAGATGGCGAATCCCAGGAGCAAAAATTCCATCATCGTTTGTGATTAATATTTTGGGACGCTTATTCATTATCATCCTTTATTCGTAGAAAGAAGAGCATTAAGCATAACGAATTTTTAAATGTTAAGTCAATGATATACCGAAGTGATCTCAACTTTTGGTTCGCTTGGACTTGCGTAGACTCGATGATCTCGACTTACCGTTCTAATAGAATGGTATAATGGATCAAGAGACTTTCCGCGGCCTCAAAACGAAATTCAGGATAGACCGAATTGTTTTGAATTCGGTATAAATGACTGTGAAAAAAAATAACTAAACAGTAAAATAAGATTTTTATCCAGTGACTAAGATTATGGTACAAAAGGACCCAAACAAACCCGATAACTGGAAACAGTATTCTGAGGAACCAAAAGATAAAAATTTAAGTCTATTGAACCGTTTTGTTGATCGCATACGCTCTACTTTTCAAAAATTTCAGACCAAATCTCCCCGTGAACCTCAATTAATGGGGCGTATTCATGATCTACAGAAAACGGCAAACTCTGTTTTAAAACAACTTCGTATGATTAAGGATGAATTTAGAAAAGAGGTAGATCCGGACGTCTTTGCATATGTCGAAGAAGTGATTGATAATATTATAAAAGAAGTTTCACGCCTGCATAATTCTATTGAGCAGCCTGGATCTGTCTTGCAACAAGCCAAAAGATATCAAAGATATAGCCAATGGGTTGAAAAGGCTAAGTTATGGGTCCAGATATGTTCAAAAATGGGCGACAAACAATCCATCATTAAAGCTATCATTCGCTATACAATTGATGACTTTCTTGAGGTTATCGATCGAGACATTCAAGTGATTAACGATTACCAAGAGCATATGCTCGATGCTCTCGCTGTAGATGAAGAGGAAAAAATTGCCTTAGCACAACGTTTAGAGATGCGTTTAGAGCCTTATTTAAAAAGTTTAAATGATCTAAGAACTAAGCCTAAAGATCTTCCTTTACATGAGATTGCCCTTTGGAAGTCGCAAGTGGATAAAAGAAGAGAAAAATTTTTTGATGCTGCCCTCCATGCCATTGATAAAATTATCAATCAGTCCATTCCTGATACAACAGGTGAGGAAGAGCATGAGCATCTAGTGGATGTACTTTCTCAAGTGATTTACTTAGAGCACGAAGTCCCTAGTTTATATGATGCGATCTATATGTCTAAAAATCCCTCGAAGAGTGAACTTAACGAGTTTATGGCAAGGCTTGATTTATTAGAGCATGAAGTTCATCAGCTGAATTTAGATTTACGCTTAACGCCTGATCTGATTGATCGATTACAGGTGGTCTCTGAAATGTTAGAGTATGCACGAAAAAAATTGCTTCAGTAAACCTCGCGTGCGATCATGTCTTGAAATGTCCTCAACATCTAAATACCACAATTAAAAGATATAATTTCCAGCAATTTCGCGTTTATCATGTCCGTCCAGTACGTGGAAGACGCGAAGTTTATTTAAAGTGACAGGAGAGAGCTGACCCACAGGAATGTAAACTACCTTTTTTCCATAGCGTCTAGCAAAACTTTTTAAGAGACTTCTCGGCGGTTTATTCGCTACGTAGACGACTAAAGGTTTTACGGCGTAGTCAATGGCAGCCATTAATAAAATTTCAGCTTTCGACTGGCATTCCTCGTAATCAGGATCAGACCAAATATCAAACATGCGGCGAGGTGGATAGGACATCATAAATCCTCCATATTCACATCGAGAGATGCCAGGCCCAACGACATTAGCGGAAAGAGGCGTGGCATAAAAAGCCATATCGGATTCTTGACTATGTTCACCTAACCAAGTGGTTTTCCATGGGAATTTTTCGTGATGCTTTTCCTCAATCTGAGAGGAATCTTCGTCAAAGATCATGACGACCGATCCCACGCCTCCTGGCGGTTTACCGGACACTTTTACATAAAGTTTTTTTTCGTGCCAGTGACGAATGGTTTCTTTAGTGTCTAAACCATCTTCTAAGCTCGAAGAAAAGGGTAGAGTTCTCGCAGCTTCTTCGCGCAAAAGTTGAGTTCCCTTTTTTTTAAGAAAATCTCCGAATTTTTCAATAATAATATCTTCAGGAGGATAGGAGCAGATGCTAAACATGCTTGGAGGATGAAAATGAAATTTAGTCCGATCTTTGCGTTGACGCTGATGAAAGGAAAAATTTTTACGCCCTTTTTCTTTAAGATGAAAGCGAATCATCTTGCTAGCGCCCCAAACGTCTTCGATGCTTAAATCAATTTCAGGCAGTTGGTCTACATTTTTCCTGTAAGGATAGTCTGTCGCAAGATTCCAAACTTCATAGGCATAATTATGATCTACACAACCTTTAGCAGCACTTAGAAGTTGGTAAAGGTCTGGCATTAATTGATCATGGATTAAAGCATAATTTCGCGAAAATTTCATAATATTGCGTAAATTATACCCAGGAAATTTGTTGCCAGTGTTTTGTACATATTTTTCTGCGGCAGCTTTGAATAAATCATAAATTAATTTTTGCCTATCAGGAGGGAAACTTCTTGCATATTCTACTGGATCTATAGGGGGATAAGAAAGCCTTGATAACTCATAGTTTTTACTCATCCAACCAAACTCTGCCATGACTTCTTGCGTGGATTGTTCTGTTAAAGTGAGGAGTTCAATGGGGTCTCTTTGTGCATGTTGGAAAGTCGGGTAATGGTCTCTATCCACTTCTTTCAATACGTTTTCTATATGCGCCATACCGGAAATAAATAAAATGCGTTCATACGTAAAAGATAATTCTTTTAGCCGTTTGGCCATGTATAATTCACGATTTGTATCTAATTCGTGAGGAGGCAAAGGGGACGTAGAGCGGATTTTTTTATAGGCTTCATAATAGGATTTCATTCCTATTTTTTGTATAGAGTAAGGATCTGGCATGTGCTCCCTAACATCAGGATAGTAATCCACATCTAAATCAATACAAAAAGCTGGCACATGTGCTTCTAAAGCGCTTCTAAGGCCTTCAAAAGTTGCATCACAAGGTTCACACATAAAATAGATAGGGGAGTGTGTTTGGTCATAACCCATCACTAAGCTAATGTCTGGCAACCGTGAAGCGGCATGGAGCATACGCAGTTGCATGGTTTCCGGTAACTCAACAGCGACACAGTCCGGTTTTAAAAATTCAAAGGCCATACGCACCTGAGCCGCAAGCTCCATTTTGTAATGGAGAATAGGGACGGCAAACACATGACCTTTTTGAATGAAGAAGGGTTCCATGAATCTCTGACTTTTACATTAAGTGAATAAGAGCTTCGTCTCCTAAAGTCATGAGGACAGCTTGACGAAGTAAGTTGTCTACATTCACTTTATTGCCATTGAGACTTTTCAGTCTTTTAGCTGCGTAACGTGCAATATTGATTCCATCACGTATGGTATAGTTTTCATTGCTATTATGAGCTTTTTGTAAAAAATTAATGACATAATCCATGATGTGCTCGTCTATAAAAGGGAGATTTTCTTTTAAGATACGCTTTTCTTCTTCAGCCTCTGGAAAATCTAGGTAAATCTGGGGTTGAAGGCGACTATGGATATATTCAGGAATTTCAAAAGTAGAAGCATCATCGTTCATCGTGACACAAATACGAAATTCGGGATGGGCTGAAACTTTTAAACCCGCTACAATAGATTCAATATAACGTCGAGTATCGAGAAGAGGGGCTAGAGAAGCCCAAGATTTTTCACTCATGCGGTTAGCTTCGTCTAAGATACAAACTCCTCCGCGGATCATCGCGGTGACTAACGCTGAGGCCACATAACGAATGCCTCCTGTTTTATCCACAACGGGTGTAATCAATAAATCTTCGGGACGAGTATCCATTGTGCATTGAAATATATAAACATCTTTATCAAGTTTTTTTGCTGCAGCGTAAGCTAAGGTGGTTTTCCCTACACCGGGTTTACCAATAAGGCGTGGATTCAAAGGAATGTCTTTTTCATCAATCACGAGCCAGGCAGCCAGAAGCTGATCTAATACATCTTTTTGACCAATCCATTGGAAATTAAAGTTGTCCGGAAATCCTAGCGCAATTTCAACACCTTGGATATTGATTCGACTTTCGTGCTCGCTGGGCGTAGAATAAGACATCTTGTTTGCTCCTTTTTTTCGAACAAAAGTGTAAGGGGATTAGAGACAAAAGTAAATAATAATTCTTGTTAACAGGGAGATCTTAAAAATTATTTTTTTTGGAACCGCATCAATTTTTTATTAGTTTTTAGCAAAGCGAAAATTAAGGGGTTAAAGCTTTGCTGGATCCATATATTAAGCCTGCTCTTGCGATATTTTCTCTGGCGTGCGGATAGAGGACCTCAATCTCCTCAATAAGGTCTTTAACCTTTTTTCGCATAGAGTTTTGGCCGACTGGACATCTGCACATGATGCGCATAAATCCCTGTTGTTCGGCAAATTGGCGAATATCTTTTTCAGCAATATAAATGAGTGGACGAATAATAGTGACTCCATATTCTTGCATATGGATTTTGGGTAAATTACCCGCAAATTCCCCTTTGTGCAAGAGGTTCATTAAAACAGTTTGAGCATTATCATCCCTGTGATGGCCAAAGGCAATGGTTTGGGCTCCTACACTTTTCGCTGCTTCAAAGAGCAGGGTGCGTCTTTCTCTAGAACAGCTATAGCATTCTAGCGTATCAAGCTTTTGTGTGGATTCTCTAGTCATGAAGTTAACGTTGAGTTTATCACAAATGCTTTGTAGATAGTCTACGTTCACTCCTGCGCCGCAAGAAAATTCCCCGTTAACCAAAATAGCGTGAATATCCAGTTCTGGAAAACCTCTGCCTGAGATCGCTTTTAGTAAGAAGAGTAAGGTTAAACTATCTTTGCCACCCGATAAGGCTATAGCAATTTTCGTATTGTTTTCAAGCATTTGGAAATCGTAGAGCGCTTTACGAAAAGTACTCTCTAATCTTTTTCCTAATCCGGACCATGGCGGTTGTGCAAGCGGAATATGAGGCTCATTATTTTTTGAATGTTCAGGATTCTTGCCTTTCTTATCTTCAAAAACTAATGGAGTTTTTTTTGCACTAATAAGATCAAGGATTTTTACTTTATTTTGAGAGTCTGTTTCCATAAATTATTAACTTCTATTCTAAAAAATTACCAAATAAGTTATACTAGCTGTAAAGGTTAAGTCAAGCCATTTTCCATTGAGAGAAACCTTTAGAGGAAATTTCAATAACAAACAAGGACGTGGAAAAGGGATAAACCTCTAAAATATTCATTATAAGCTCATAACCTGATTAGTCAAAGGACACATATGATAGACAAAGTGGGGCGCAACGATCCATGCCCGTGTGGATCAGGAAAAAAATATAAAAGTTGTTGTTGGGGAAAAACCAGTACCAAAAAAAAGCTGACCGCTAAGTGGCTAAACCAGCCGGCTGTCCCTAATCTTATAGAACGAACTTTTGGATCTTCAATCTCTAAAACATTTGGACAAAAGCCTCCTACCTTGCCCTTGAAAGAAAATCCCTCTCAATCAACAGCTGAACAGGGGATTGTAGAAAAGTCTGAATAATTTCCCTTTATCTACGTCTACTTCATCCTAAAACTCCTTCTTATTCGAAGGAGTTTTTTATCACTTAATTTTACACATCCAAATCAGATTTATGCTAAAATATTAAATTTATGAGAATTTATCAGTTAATTAACGTTCTGAAAAGCCTCAAAGCGTTAAAAAGCCCAAAATCCAGGTCACAACAAAAGATTATAATTTTGATTTTTTTTTGTTTTTTGCTAAAAATCGCTTGATCCTAATCTAAGCGATTTGCTATAAATTCGCTATCTAACGCCTACATGATAGGCAATGTACGCTGACATAGCTCAATTGGTAGAGCACCCGACTTGTAATCGGACGGTTGTGGGTTCAATTCCTACTGTCAGCAATCTCTAGGGGGTGTCGCCTAGTGGCAATGGCAAGAGACTGTAAATCTCTCGACTTCTGTCTTCGTTGGTTCGAGTCCAACCACCCCCACACTTTATCCAGGATTCACTTCTATCCCCCTAATTAATTACCTCAAATTCCCTCATTTACGCAAATTTTACGTGCTTGACTGCAGCAAAGTAGTGCAATCTTATCCTATATCCACTTCTATTTGCTTTCTGTTTTTCCAGATTTTCATATTTTTTTTGCTTTGACAGCAGAGACTACCGAGAGTTTCTCGTTAAATGATGTTTTAAACAAATTTCTATATTTTGCGACAAATGTGACAAAAACATGCCAAATCTTTCTTCAACTGCGTAAAATTTGCGTAATTTCAGCATTAAGGAAACTATGTATATTACCTTGGCATATATATAGCGTATTATTTCATTTAAAGTACAAGCAGATGGTTGTGTTACCTATCATGCCGAAGTGCGTTTTCGGGGCATCTTCATGAATGTGACACATTCCAAACAAAAGTGCAGCTAAAAAGTGGATTCAGGATACTGAATCGGCGATTAGAGAGGGGCGTCACTTTAAAACCACTGAAGCTAAACGTCATACCTTTGGTGAACTACTTGACCGTTTTTACTAGTCAATGGCTTCCTAAAGCAAATCAATTATTTGAAATCTAGAAAATCTTTGATAGCCTTCTAATGCTAGATGGAGGTGCTCAATCGTTTAGGCAAGCTTGCAACGCTCTTTTACTAAATCAAAAAATCATTGTTTTGTCTGGATTACGTGCATCTTCAAAAGCTTTTGCTAAAGAATTAAAAGTGGATTCCAAAGAGTCTGAAGCTAAAGAAATTTTGACTCCGTACTTTGCTGCTGCACAATTTTTAAAGGAAGTCGCTGTTCTTGTGTCAGAAGATGAAAAGGGTATTTCTGAAACAATTTTGCAAGACTGGTATCGGAACTACTTTGGTCAAGGTAAATGTTATGTTGGGGATCCGAAAAGGGGCGATTTTGATACAAAACAACAACTGTTGGATGATGCTTGGAATCTCTTTATTAAGGAAAAATTGTATCTCAAAATCCAACCATTAGTATCTTATAAGTGATTATAGAAAGGCTTTGGCTACGAATTAAATTGGTAAAATATAGAAAAGATGATGTGATAAGTCTTTGACTTATCACATCATCTTTAACGTTCTTTGGCATTCAACAAAAAAAATATTTGTATGTTAAATATGGGTGTTTTATTTTTTGAAATCCATATGAACCAAGTTGTCTGAAGAGAGTTTCATAAAGATCTTGTATTCACATTATTTTGATGGAAGCAAATCTGTAAAAAAAGCACCATCTCGGCGAATAGTCTCACCACGAACCACTTTTATTGGGTATCGAAACATAGGTCCATCAAATGCAAAACTGTGAAACTCACCATTTTCACCACAAGGATCTATGTGTTTGGGAATATCTTCTAGAAAAGATTTATTGTACTCCCTTCCTGCATATTCTTGTGAAAATAGATCTGCATTTATGCATGTGACCAACGCCTTTAGTCCACTAGCTACCATTTGCTTTGATAACATTTTAGTTGAAATACCCCAGATAGGAAATAAGGGAGTAATTCCAGTCTCCTGAAGAAGAGCTTCTCGATAGACTCGAACATTTTCGAGAAATAGATCACCAAATGCAAAACATTCAATACCTTTTTCTTTGGCAGTCACGATATATCCTTTCATGATTGCCACATATTCATCATTATTACAAGGATACGGAATCTCAATAATATCTAAAGGAAGTCCTATGCTTGCAGCTTGTTTTTTCAGAAGTTCACTTCGCACACCATGCATAGTGACACGATCAAACATTTTATTTACGGTACACAAACTACAATTTCAATATTGGGATCCTGTTGCAACATATAAAGGGCCCAAACACTATCCATTCCACTACTCCAGGATATAAGACTTCTTTCAAAACTCGCTTCAGCCCAAATGTCACTCTTTTTGCGTAAGGTGAGTTACGAAAAGATTGTGAGTTTCTTTGGCGTAACATATGCTATTGCACTGTAAATCTAACAGAAGGAGTTATTATGCCTTATAAGCCTATTTTGGGAACGCTTGGATATGTTTTGTCACCGGATCATAAGCGTGTTTTGCTCGTGCACCGCAATGCTCGCAAAGGCGATCACCACCACGGCAAGTACAATGGCCTTGGTGGCAAAATGGAGTCCAACGAAGATGTCGTGACATGTATGCAGCGCGAGATAAGAGAAGAAGCTGGGATAGAATGCACTCTCATGAAATTGCGCGGTACAATTAATTGGACAGGTTTTGGTCCCGCTGGTGAAGATTGGCTTGGTTTTATCTTTCTAATTGAAAGCTTTGCAGGTACCCCTTATGAGCAAAACGACGAAGGATTGCTAGAATGGGTGTCTTTGGAAAAGATGGGGGAATTGCCTATGTGGAAAGGCGACCGCTATTTTTTGCCGTTGGTGTTTGATGGCGATCCGCGTGTTTTTCACGGATATATGCCTTACAAAGATGGAGATCCTTTGAATTGGACATTTATACGACAATAGGAGTACCTGTATTTTTGACAAATTTTGGGTTTGGCCCAATAATTTGTCAAAGATTGATGTTAAGCAATTTTAAGAAGCGCTGAAGATTTAAAAAGCTAGATGAAGAATAAAAAAAAATTTGGCAAAAGAAAGTTTCAAAACCTGTCAATATATTTGGTCTTTTTGCATAAACCCATCTTTCAGTTGCATTTGGACATCTTCAAAATCAGCAGATAGCACTGAGGCTATCTGCAGGGAGGCAATTCGACCCAATGGTCGTTTGAACGTGAGTGAACAAGTTTACACATTTTTTGCTCATCCTTTTACTACAACATATTAAATATCTCACAAATAATAACTGCTCCTGCAACACCTGTTGAGAGCAGAATCAAAGACTGTTTATTTAATTCTGAGTAGTAATATCTTTCTGTTTTGATTTGCCAAAATAGATAAACCGGTAATAAAATCGCTATTACAGCCAAAATCATCCCAGCAAAACCCAATATAGTGATAAAAGCATTAGGCACGTACATCACCACTAAATAAGCGGGTAATAGGGTAGCAACAGAAGCTAGTAGGTTTAGCAACCGTGGGCGGGTGATGTTGGGGGCTAACATCCCTTTAATTGAGTCACAAAGACCAACCCCCACACCAAGGACTGAAGTCGCAATGGCAAGCAAGGAAATCCCCCAAATTAAAAGTTGAACAGATTGCGATTTAGCAATACCACTAAGGACTTGGATTAATTCGCCCACCTCAGCTTTTCCTGCGACCATTTGGTCATAGAAAAGGGGATTATCTTGGTATATCACACTGAGGATGCTGCATGTCCACACAATATAAACGACAGCGGGGATTAAACTTCCCCATAAAAATGCTTGTCGAAGCATGTTTAAATTTTTGCTGCAATAATTGGTCAAGGTGTGAAAGATGACTTGAAATCCGAAAGATGTAAAAACAACGGGTATTAAAGCTACCCATACGGACGGAGTTCCATAGTGTTGCGAGAATAAAGGCAATTCAGACCAATGAATGGTGGTGGCTAAACCTATAATTAAAATAGCTACCACAACGAGTAAACCTACGAATAAAAAACGATTGAAATAATCAATCCATTGAATGGGTAACAAAAGCAAGCCCATTGCAATAAGCGTACAGCCTGTTGCAATCGTACTAAACGAATATTTGGCTAACATTTTTGACGCCACTAATTCTTGAAGAATAGAGGATCCTCCATAAATAAATACAGCTAGCAAAGAATAAGACAGTAGTTTAAGGCATATAGTCCCTATTAATTCTGCAGCTCTCCCTGAAAAATGCTTTCCTAATGCTCCTAAAGCAAGCCCATGATTTGCCTGCAAATTGAGTTCCAGATTGACTAGCGATGTGTAATACATGAAGAACCATATGATAACCATGAGTAGGATACTGGGGACAATGCCTAATTTAGCTAGTACCATAGGCAGGGCGATCATTCCACTACCTACACAGGTTCCTGCTACAAGTAGGACGGCTCCGATTTGTTTATGCATCATGGCTCTCCATCAGGTGAGTTAAATCATGCGTTGTCTGTTTAGAAGAATCCTCAAAGGTCAGGTGGCAAGATTGAGAGGGTGAAAGAATAGAATTGTCTTTAATGATCCTCATAGGAAGATCTGGTGGGTTGGCCCAATGATTTAACATATTGTATATAGTACCAATGACATTGCTATTTTTGATGCAATTTTCCGGTAAAAGATCTCGATGAACTAAGTGTGCTTTTATAAGGTTCGAACAAACCACTGCAACACCTTTCCATTGCGAGGCTGTCCGTTTTTGAATGGGACAAATTGTTTTTATGTCCTTCTTATCGCTTGTGCGTACAATGTAACGCTGATCCTTTGGGTAGGCAGTATAAGGGCAACCTTCGCTGACACTTATTTTTTTATCATTTCGTGATTGCTTTAAGCCTGCTTTTGTATACAAATATTGCATGGTAGAGTCTTGGCAAACCTCTTCACACCATCGGTCGAATTTTAATTCATCCCAGTGTTTTAATGATTGAGCTGTGGATCGATCTTGTAATTGCTGGCTAGATTCAGCGAAAATCCAACCTAGCTTGATTCCAGCTTGCGCATGGATATTCATGTAGCGATTAATAGCCGTTTGGGTGCAGGTATAAGCATAATGGACTTTATCTTCTTCTTTTAGCTGTCTTAATTTTTTTGAATTCTCAATGGATTGGAGAACATCTTTATATACACTAAAGTTTTCTAACTCAGAGGATAGAGTAATTTCAGAAGATTCTTTTATATTAAGTAAATTTAATAGAGTTTCTAAGCTTTTTTTATATATCCTTACTAGTAGAGAAACTTTATCTTGTTCTGCTCCTTCACGAATAGCCATACTATCTGCGATTAATATAATCACTTTGGATGATCTCCCTGGATTAGCTTCCATGATTTGAGATCTCATGAGGGCAGCTGATAACAACATTTGCATGACATCTACAGGCAAGCCCTTGCTTAGGCCATCTCTAACAGACCATAGACCTATACCCATGAAGATATTTAAAGAATGATCTTTTGGGAGAGTTATATGTTTCCCATTGTATGTTAAGACAGACAAGCCTTGTGATAACACTTCCGCTATGTTAATATTCATTTTATTTTCCTCCTTTTAATTTTCTTAAGATTAAAATGAATTTTTTATTTATTATGTGTGTTTGTGGACTCACACGAATATATTGATCTAAACCTGCATACAATGAGCAATTGACCACAGCCATGTCATATTGTTTTGCGATGTTGCAGAAATGATTGGCATTGCCGAATTTTTTAGGTACTTGGGCAATGAATGTTTGCCCGTGGGAAGGGATAATTTTAAAATCCAATGCGCGCATTTCGTCCATTAGCCACGCCTTCTCTTGCAAGATGTAGGCTATAGATTTTTGAAGATATTCTTGATCTTGTAACGCGGCTATAGCGGCATCGATTGCTAGAGAACTTACCCGATAAGATCGTAAATTGGACTTCATGTGTGCGATTTTCTCTGGTGAAGCAATGCTATAACCAATACGAAGGCCTGCTAAACCATACGCCTTTGAAAATGATCGTATGACGATGATATTGGGATGTAACGATCGATTGATAAGGGTTTGTTCCACAAAGTCTGCGCTAGCCTCTGAAATTAATAATGGTACGGGAGACACCTTCGCAAGTTCAGATAGTTGACCACATTCGGTCCAAATTCCAGTGGGATTATTGGGATTACAGAGATGAATGAAGGCTGTATCAGATGTGCAGGTTTCGCGTAATGCATGAAGATCTAAACTGAAGTCATTATGCAGAGGGACAATCTTCACGGAACCATTTAATGTAGCCATGCAAGCCACAGATTCGGGAAAGGTGGCTGAAGGGACAATAATATTTTTGTTTAAAGCGAATACTTTAAGGAAATCTTCAAGTAGCTGATTGGCTCCAGCACCCAACAAAATCATATCTTCTGTAATGTCGTGATGTTGCGCAAGTAAGTTGATTAAGGTCTTTTCTTGATTAGGATAAAGGTGTAGGCTTTTTGCAGCCTTTATGATAGACGCGGTCGCCTTTGGTGAAGGTCCTAAGGGATTTTCTGATAAACTTAAATCGACAGCAGCACGCTGGTGTTTAGCATATGTGTGACTGTATGAATTTTTTAAAGGGTGCATTATAAACTCTTTTTTTATTATTTAAAATTGTCTCTATAAAAGCTTGGCCTTGAGCAAAAGCTAACTTCAAAATCAAAAGTTAGTTGTGACAATAGGCAAAGTAACTAATACGTATTTTTTAGATGGGGATCACCCTAGCTAAAAAAGAGCTAAATCGAAAAAAAGGAAAAAAGAGTAAATAGGATGTGCGTGCAACGCTTAAGGAATAGAAAAAAAAGGAATGGATGGAAAGATGGCAAGAGATTTTACTTAGCCATAGACAAGGATTATGATAAGTGTTTAATGGGAGGTTTTTCATCTTGGTTTCCTAATATTGTTAATATGCATGGTGGGTTTGCAGCTCCTTGATTTTTGTTTTTAAATCGTCTGTTAAATGTAGGGTTCATGAATAAATCCTGTTTTAAAAGTTAAAAAATGGCTATTTTAGGGCAAAAAAAAACCCCGCTTTTGGCGGGGTTTTATGTACACTTGTCAATTTTTACAAGCGTCAATAAGTCTCCCGCCTCATGGGTAAATTAAAAAAGAAGAAGAACGAGAGGGAAATAGACTTTAAGTAACGCATTAAAAGATACCTTCTGTAAATTAAGATTTAATCATACTTAGTATTATATTCTTTTTCAAGCAAATTTTTTTAGAAATCATTGACACAACCTTGCAATCGATAATGTCTAAAATACTTGTTCGTGTTAGAATTGTCTCTTTTGTTTTTAAATAAGTTATGATGAACACTGAAAAAGTTAAATATCCTCGTACCAGACATTTGCCTTGGTCTCTAGGAGTCTTGGCTGATGATGTCATATTGATTTCTACCGAAGTTTTCTATAATAGGGAAGTGATAATTACAGAAAAACTTGATGGCGAAAACACCACAATCTATTCGCATGGCATGCATGCACGCTCTCTGGAAACCACCTATCATCCCTCTCGCAGTTGGATCAAAGCTTTTCATGCAAGAATTAATCACCTAATTCCTTCCGGATGGCGCATCTGTGGAGAAAATATGTATGCCCAACACACAATCAAATATGAGAATTTAAAAAGTTATTTTTATGTTTTTTCCGTATGGAATGAAAGTAATGAATGTTTGAACTGGGACGAGACTTGCGATTGGGCGCAGTTATTAGGGGCGTCCACACCCGAGGTTTTATATAGAGGTATATGGAATGAGGATGCGGTTAAGAAAATTAAAATAGATCCACAAAATTGTGAAGGATATGTGGTACGTCCAGTGAAGGGCTTTCATTTTGATCATTTTAATAAATGCGTGGCCAAATTTGTCAGAAAAGGTCACGTGGATGAAACCGGGGAGCATTGGATGTACAAAGAACTCATTCCAAATAAATTGATAGAAAATAAGTAGAGAAAAGGGTCTTGTATGGATTCTATCCATCAGCTTTTGTATGAAGTTATTGCAGGAGATCGCCCTTGCCTAGAACAGTTTCTGCAAAGCCTTTGTCCTATTTTTGACCAGATGAAACAGTTTCATTCCACTCCTCAAGATAAAGAATGGCATGCGGAAGGGAATGTTTTTAAACATACGCAAATGGTCCTAGACTCTTGCTACGATCTGATCGAAACCGAAGCCTCTCATTTGACGAATGATCAAAAGCTCTCTTTGATATTAGGTGCAGTCTTGCATGATATCGGTAAAACGTGGACTACAAAGGAGGTGGAAATTCATTCAGTCATACGCGTAGTGGCTCCTCATCATGAGGCAGAAGGAGCGTCCTATCTAGCCTATAGAATGTTAGACATGGACATACCCTATAGTATGGTGATTTCGGTGCTTAGTTTGGTTTATTATCATCACATGCCAAAGCTTTTGGTTATTAAAAATGCGTCAAAAGCCGCTTATTATCATCTCGCGCGATTAGCCAATGTGGAGCTTCTGTATTACATGGCCAAAGCAGATATGTTAGGGCGTCAATGTGTAGATCCAGAAGGTCAATTAGATTTGATACATTTATTTCGGCTTTATTGTGAAGAGTACGAATTATGGAAAAAAATGCACCCCTATAAAGAATGGCAAGGATTTTTTGAACAGGAACTGCGAAATTATTCTCCCGATTGTCGCGATCTTATATATGGTAACGCCATAAGAGACTTCGAAGCGGGTTTAATCTCTACTCCTCATGAAGCAGTAGCAAGACATTACTCTTATTTAGATTCTTTTCCGCAATTAGTCATTTTAATGGGACCCAGTGGATCAGGAAAATCTAGTTGGATTCAAAAATATCTTAAGGATTATGTTATTCTTTCTCTCGATAAACTGAGAGAAGCATTGGGGAAAAATCAAGGGGATCAGTCCAAAAACCCAGAGGTTTTGTTAAAAGCTAAACAAGAATTAAAATATCATTTAGCACACCACAAAAAGGTGGTTTGGGACGCTACGAATCTTCGAAAAGATTTTAGAAGGATGTTGGTCGGTCTTGGGATGAATTACCATGCACTGGTCACCTTAGTGGTGTTTCACCAAAAAATAGCCGACATTTTATTAGGGAATCACCAAAGAATTGAATCTATTCCAAAAGAAGTCATCCATGATCAAATCAATAGATTAGAATGGGTGGAATTTAACGAAGCACATCGAATTCTCTTTGTGAATCGAAAAGAGAATTTACATTTTGTGGGAGGATGTTCTCCTCGCTTGTCACCCTTCTATGAGTAAATTATTAGAGCAAGGGTATACGTAAAATACGTTTTGTGTACAACAAATGGATTTTACTGTAGTTTTTTTTATGGACTTTGTGACGGGTGTTTGACTTTTAAATAAAAAAATGGTGTGTATGACCCCTAAGGAATTTCAAGAATTACTAAATCAAACCATGCTTACTTCGATAGAGAAAGGTAAGGCTTGGCATCAGTATAAAGCAGAAAGCCCCAATGAAGCGATTGCTTTTGTAAAAAATATAGAAAATAAACTTGCCTCTATACGAAAAAGTTTGCTCTTAAAAACCTCTCCGGTGCCGTATAAAATCTGGGGAGAAAAGTATATTGAACCAGAAGCAATCACACAAATGGAAGGAGCTGCTCGCGTACCGGTGGCAGTAGCTGGGGCCTTAATGCCTGACGCTCATATGGGATACGGCCTTCCTATTGGCGGAGTTTTAGCGACAGAAAATTCTGTGATTCCTTATGCTGTTGGTGTTGACATCGCTTGTAGAATGATGCTTTCCCTCTATCCTTCTTCCCCGCAAGTTTTAAAAAATCCTAAAAATTCTGAATATAAGCATCTTTATTCAGCCCTTTTAAATCATACTATATTCGGTTCCGGAGCCGCTGGTGTGCATGATGGTAAAATTGAACATCCCATTTTAGACAAATCTCACTGGGAACTTTCTTCATTGACACGTTCATTGAGACAAACTGCAATTTATCAAATCGGCACAAGCGGGGGAGGAAATCATTTTGTTGAGTGGGGTGAGTTAGAAATCTTAAATGCGGAAAATCCATTGAATCTTGCAGTCGGTCACTATCTTGCTTTGCTTTCTCATAGTGGTTCCAGAGGAGTCGGATTCAAGATAGCTAATCATTATACGAAAATTGCTATGGAACAAATGACGGAATTGGATCAATCTGTGAAACATTTAGCTTGGCTGCCTCTTGATCGCGACCTAGGGAAAGAGTATTGGGATGCCATGCAACTTGCAGGTGAATTTGCCTCCGCCAATCATCATGTGATTCACCAAAGAATAAGTAAGGCTGTCGGAATATCTCCCATTGCCTGTGTGGAAAATCATCACAATTTTGCTTGGAGAGAAAAGATAATCATTGAGGGTATAGAAAAGGAAGCTATCGTTCACCGTAAGGGAGCGACTCCTGCTGGAAAAGGCATTTTAGGTATTATTCCAGGAACTATGGCAGACCCAGGGTATTTAGTGGTAGGCAAGGGAAATGCGGATGCATTAAACTCTGCTTCACATGGAAGCGGGCGTCAAATGGCTCGCACCAAGGCAAAAAAAACCATTACTCAGCAGCAATATAACGAGTATCTACTAAAACATGGAATAGATCTAATAGGTGGGGGATTGGACGAAGCTCCTCAAGCTTATAAGTCTATTCAAGTTGTCATGGAAGAGCAAAAAAATTTGGTTGATACACTAGGTAAGTTTCAACCTAAAATTGTACGTATGGCTGCTGAAGAAAAATTGAAACCCACCTCTACATTGCCTCAAGGAGTCGTCGACGGCGAATAACTACAGACAAATATCATTGAACTGATCGTTCCATATGAAAATTGTGTTGCCTATCTCAGGGGCAAAGTAGATAAAAAATACTGCGCACTTTATCAACGACCTGAAGATATGCAAGAATAAAAAAAAGTTGCACCATCCCATTGAATGGTGGCAAAACTAACTATAAATCTCTTAATTCCCAAAGTGTTGTATGGTGACTTAATTATAGGGGACTCTAATCGATATGGTAGCAAATTTTCTAAACAATATTTCCATACGTCCAGCTCAGCAAGAAGATGGGGGGCAAATAGGACAGCTTATCTATGAGACTGTGCGTAGTATTAATTGCCGTGATTATACGGAAGAACAAGTAAAGATATGGGCTCCTGATCCCTATATTTACAGTACCTATGAAGATAGTTATGCTTATGTGGCGGATTTAGATGCAAAAGTCCTGGGATTTTCTAATCTAACGAGGGAAGGTTATTTACATCGATTTTATGTGCATAAAAATTTTCAAAATCAGGGAATAGGTAGTAGACTATTAGATGAAATAGAAAGAAAGGCTAAAATTCTCGATCTAAAAGAAATTCATACTGAATCAAGCATTACTGCTAAACCCTTCTTTTTAGCGAAAGGATATGTCTTGAGAGAAGAGCAAATTAAAATCTTAAGGGGGATGAAGTTTATTAATTATAAAATGTACAAAATTTTGGGTTAGAGACCTAGTGTAACTTTGTTGTGTCCCTTTTATTGATGTTGATAAACAGACGGACTTTACAATATTTGGAACCTTATTCTTCGCTATATATCCTTTGTGTCGATTTCAATGAAGGAGTGGCCCTCTTAATTCTTAGATTGTGAATTCAATTCTTCTTTGACTTATTGCAAGTATAGAAAAAAATCATTTGATCCCCACAGGTCTTTTAAGGCCTAATTTTCTCTTTTTATGTACGACACATGAGCGGAAATCTGTCCTATCGTAAGTTAAGTAAACATGCAGGGTTGACAAGATAGTTGGTTGCATTCTAAAAAAGATTTGAATCTGCTAGTTGTTCTTTAAAGTCTTGTGTTGTTAGCTTTCAAATCCCTTAAAAAAGGAGTCTTTATGCTAGAAATTCGCACTGGATATCAAGCGACGCGTTCCCTAATAAATTCTATTATTCATAAGAGAGGCCCTACTAATATAGCAAACATGGCCTCTATACTTGATGAAAGGCATGGTCCTGCAAATTTTAGTGCACTGAAAGCACATCGAATCACTTTTATTAAAAGTGGCTTTCTTAGATCCTTATCACAGGTTAGAAAAATTTCTATAAAATCAAAACCCTCTAATCAACAACTTCATGGAATAAGAACGGCAACCTCATCTCCGAACTTTAGTTGCGGATACCCGACACCAGGTCCTCAAGAACCTAATCCTCAAAGTGTCATGGATCATAAGTTTTTTGTTTCTAAAACAGAATGGAAAAAAATTCGAGAAGAAGAAAAATTTGATTTTATGGTCATTGGGAGCTCTTTTGCCTCTTTAGGATTTGTGGAAAAAGTGCTGGCCATCGATGCACATGCACGTATTTTAATCCTTGAGCGCGGACCTTTTTTTCTTCCTGAGCATTTTCAAAACTTGCCTGTGCCCTACCAAAAAGTTTTAGGAGGATTATCCGAAACATTTCCTTGGACAGTTTCTGAAAAAACGTGGAATTCAAAATATATTAAATGGCTTCATGGATCTGTCCCGTTTTTTGGTGGCCGTTCAATTATGTGGAGTGGTTGGTGTCCTCGACCCACAGAAAATGAAATGAGTGGTTGGCCTAAAAAGACTATAGATGCTGCTTTTCGTCATTTTAAAGAGGCTGAAGAGTTGCTGAATGTACTTCCAGCTAATCAGATTGATCGCGGCGATGAAGGAATTATAAAAAAACAGAGGCCAGTTTTAGGCGAACTACAAGATCAACTATTCGATTTATTAAAAAAAAACCTACATAAAATACCCTCTGCAACAAGAGTGATGCATGCTCCTTTAGCTGTAGATGGACGCAATCAAAATATCGACTTTGTAAAATTTGCAGTGCCTGGACCTATGTTTAAGCTTATTGATCGTCAAAAAGCATTGGCAGCTACAGGAAAAGGTTCAGAAATAAAAATTGTTACAGAGTGCGTGGTTAAACGTGTTCTTGAGCAAAATAACAAGGCTGTTGCCCTTGAAACGAGCCGTGGGATTGTCGCTCTTGATAATGCTAAATTGATCCTGGCAATGGGTACTCTTCCGGCGACTACACTAGTTTTAAATTCATTTCCCCAGGCAGTAAATGCAGGAAAACGTTTTACTGCACATTTTATAAGTTCAATTATTGCACGTATCCCTCGAGAAGATTTTAAATTTGCAGATGATCTTGGAGATTTAGAGATTGCTGCCATTTATTTGGCAGGTGCTGATGCTAAAAAAGGACAATACCACATCCAATTAACCGCCCTGTCCGATCGTGATCCAGAAAAAAATGCGGAGAATGCTGCACGACACATGCCAGATGTTGTGGCTACTGCATCTCCAGAACAGCTAAAAGATTCAAAGGATTATGTGGTTTTTGTTGGCGCTGTGCTTGGAGAAATCCATAACAATAATACAAATAATTGGTTCCGTCGTAATAACGATGCCGATGTCACTACAAATGCAACTTTACAAGTAGTAGAAAGTGAAGCTGACTCCTTAACTTGGGAAACGATGGATGAGGGCACCTTTCAAGCTCTTGAGCAAGTCTTGTCACCCAAAGGTCCTACACAGGTTGAATATTGGCATCCTGATTTGTCGGGCATAGGTTCCTGGCGTAAAGGTCTGCGGCCTTCTCGTGAGCAAATTCGTGTACCTGGTTTGGTCCATGAGGGATCGACTATGCATATCGGTGAAGATTCAGATCCTAGTGCTGTAGTTAATCTCGACTATCGTTTAAGAGGTATTGAAAATGTTTATGTGACGGGTTCTTCCTTATGGCCTAAAAGTGGTTCATGGAATCCAACCTTAACAATGACGGCATTAGCGCGAGATTTAGCTATGCAGTTGACGAAGACAAATCGAAGTAGTGAAAAATAAATGTTTATCTACCAAGCTCGGTATTTTATTTACAGTCATCTGCAGAAAAATACCGAGCTTGAGGATGTACTGATAAGGACAAGAATCTTTCCTGTTTCAATTATGACTTGACATTCAATTTTATTGTTTCTATTTCTGCAATAAAAATAACAAGAGAGAAATCTATGAATTCATTTTGGCTATACCCATTTATTGTAATAGCAGGGGGCATGCAAGCACTAGGAAATTCTATGAATGCGCAACTAAGAAATTCCTTGCAAAATCCCTGGCTTGCCAGTCTAGTTTCGTTTCTTTTAATATTAGCATTTTTTGTCTGTGCATTTGCTGCTATGCCAAAGCCATTACCTACAGTAGAGTCCTTATCTTCTATGCCTTGGTGGGCGCCTTTTGGAGGATTGGCTGGTGCCTTAGCCGTTTTTGCGGGATTGATATTTGTTGATAAGATCGGGGCAGGACCCTTTAACGGAATGATCATCACAGCAAATATTTGTGCCTCGTTAGCTATTGATCACTTTGGATTATTAAATATGCCTGTGCATTCTATTAGCCTTCTAAGAATTTGCGGTGCAGTGCTGATGATTTTGGGGATAGCTTTAATTGCTAAATATTAAATTTTAGAAGGCTGAGTATCTTGGAGTCGTGCTTTGTTTAATTTTAAACCCGAGATCTAGAATAAAAGTGCATGATAAGGAACATTAATTGTGAGAGGATTTAGTTAAATAGGAGATTTTTATGAGTAACGTTGTAGTGGGTCAAGAAAACGGCAAAGATATTCAAATCTATTATAAAGACTGGGGCAACGGACAACCGGTTGTTTTTTGTCATGGCTGGCCCTTAAGTGCTGATGCCTGGGAAGACCAAATGCTTTTCTTAGCTAGTAAGGGATTTCGTTGTATTGCGCACGATCGAAGAGGTCATGGCCGCTCGAGTCAGACTTGGCAGGGGAATGAAATGAATACCTACGCCGACGATTTAGCGAAACTAATTCAATCTCTTGATTTAGAGGACGTAATTTTGGTGGGGCATTCCACAGGAGGAGGCGAAGTAGCGAGATACATAGGTCGTCATGGCACAAAACGTATTTCTAAGGCAGTTTTGATTGGTGCTGTACCTCCCATAATGTTAAAGACTTCTAATAATCCTGGAGGATTGCCAAGAGAAGTATTTGATCAGATGCGTGTAAATGTGCTTGGAGATCGTTCTCAATTTTTTAAAGATCTAAGTATACCTTTCTATGGTGCTAATAGGAGTCATGCGCAGGTATCACAAGGTCTGAGAGATTCATTTTGGATGCAAGGCATGCAAGCAGGTTTAAAAGGAGTTTTTGATTGTATAACTGCTTTTTCTGAAACAGACTTTAATGAAGATTTAAAAAAATTTGATATCCCCACATTAGTTTTACATGGCGATGATGATCAGATTGTCCCCATAGAAGATTCTGCAATGCTTTCTTCTAAACAAATACAAGGAGCCGAATTAAAAGTGATTAAGGGCGCTCCGCATGGCATGTGCTCGACCCATAAGGATCTGATAAATAACGAACTGTTTACCTTTATGAACAAAAGATCCTTTAAAATGTAATTGAGGTTAAAATGCTGTCGGAGGATTAGCCACCTCCGGATTTCAAGACTGATTCTATATCTGCTGCATAAACTAGCAGATGCGTTGTTAGAATCAGCCTATTTAACTAGATTTTCGTAAAGAAAGTTTCTGTTCGATATGATGTGATTTTTTGTATTTCCAAAGGGCAGGAATGCAAAAGTTAAAGAGAGCTAATAAAATTAAACTACACAGAGCTCCCCAAAAAAGTGCCGCTTGAACGCCTAAAAAATCTGCTAAAAAACCTAGAAGAGCATTTCCTAATAGAGGACCGCTCATATAGCCTAGCATCTCAAATCCTGCTATTCGCCCCCGGATAGTTTCAGGAATTGTTTCATTCCATAGAGTAGTTCGAAAAACTCCGCTTACCATATCAAAGAATCCTGCGGTAAACAATCCAAATAAAATTAAGTTGAAGCCAGGAGATAGGCCAACGATTGCTAACGAAAGGGACCAGAAGGCTCCCGCACAAATAATGAAAACCCCATATCTCTGGCAAGAAAGCGTCCAACGCGAGGTTAAAGTCATTAGTAAAGCACCTACAGAAGGAAAGGCGTATAGTAATCCTACGGATTTTTCTTGTTGAAAAGCGGCTGCTAAGGCTGGATATAATGCCACAGGATTACATAGAACCATGACGATAAAGTCACTGGCATAACTACTGAAAATTTCCTTTCTAGATCTAATGTAACGGTATCCTTCTTGTATTTCTTCTAAGATGGTTTGTGTTTTAATAATTTCTTTGTTGGTATTTATTTTTTTGTAATTGACTCCTAAAAGAAAGAGTAAAGAAATAAAAAAGCTGACAGCATCAAAAAGATAGGTGTAAAAAGCACCTACTGAAACCATTGCAAAACCCCCAATCATTGGACTAAGAATCATCGTTAGGATATGACGAATGGGAAGTAAAACACTGATTTTAGCAATTTCATTTTCTGAAACTAATCGTGGTGTGAGTGCTTCAAGAGCTGGCCGATGGATACCCCCTAAAAAGGAGGCCATAGCAGCCAGCACAAAAATGATTCCTAAATGAGGTTGTGCGGAAAGTGAATTTAATGCGAGGCCTAAAGGTATAATACTTAGTCCGACTTCTGCCCATATAAGAATTTTTCTTTTTTCAAAACGATCCGCTAACACTCCCCCTAAAAGACTAGAGAAGAAAATAAATATAAATTCCACGCCACTTATTAAACCCGTATAAAGCGTAGATTTTGTTATTAAAAAAATTTGAAAAGGAATAACTACAGCTGTCATTTGTGTGCCAAATGCTGAGATCAGTTGACCTAAAAAAAGGCGTCTAAAGTTTTTATGGCGAAAGGGACTCAAATCAACGAACATAGCAATACTTCTGGATGGATTTTCACTAAATAAATATGTGGATTATTTTTCAAATATTAATGCTAATCTTAACAAAATTATTTTTATATATCAACTAATTTACATTAACGATCATTTACTTGATCCAAAGTAAATACGAGGGACGCATAGAATAAGATCTATAGGATAAAATCACGGAAATCCCTAAAAAATTCCATCCCATTAGATTTATTTATGGGTAGGGTCAGAAAAATATGAGTTGTCAATAAAATTTGTTGAGGCATTGTTCAATTCGTATAAACGCAAAACATCGCACTCTATACCATCTGAATGCTGTTTAATTGTATTTATTAATTCTGGATATTGTTTTTCATTAATAACCATTTCAATTTTTTCTTTTTCACAAGGGTTTTTTAGATCTGTATGCGAATTAGCTATTTTCATCATAGCCTGAACAGGGCTATTTCCTGTTCCATGGATGGAAAAAATACTCTGCGCAAATTTTGGCATGATAATATTACGAATATAGGGGGCTTTTGATTTGGGTGTGTAAATAATGAATTGAACATTCGATGACTTTTTAATCTTGCATGCTTTGGAGCGTGGATGTGTTTTCTCTAATTTAGAAATTAAATAGACAGGTTTAATAATTTTTGGTAAAACAGAGTTGAATAAAGATGTCATTTTCTTTTTAAAACCGGACATGTTGAAGCCAGCATAGGGAAAGACGGGTTTTGGCTTTATAATATCATACCCCATTTCTTCGTATTCATGAAAGCATCTTAAATTGGATATGACGTAAGGAATATTGGTTTTTTTGACTGTTATTTCAATCCGCTCTTCTGTGGCGCTATCGATAGGACCTTTCGCACCATTGGATTTTGTTTTACACCAACGTCCTGTTCCTTCGTTAGAAAAAGAGGAATATAATAAATCGTTAGATTTAATGAATTCTTTGATCTTGCTAGCGCTTGTTTCAGGAGCATACACCACTAACTTGAAAATTTCATCATCTGCTATTTTAAATCTATTTCGCAAAATATGTATAAACTTTTGAAAGGGTTTAAACTTTTCGGCTTTAGAATTTTTTAAAGATAAACTAGGTTTTAGTGTATACAAAGGGACAATCTCATATTTCAACTGACTGTTTTGATTAATGCTCATGATCATTGCAGGTAATTGATTCTTTTTCACAACAGTTTCAATACGATCAAGATCCGAACGTTGGATTAGTGCGTTGCAATAGCTTACCCTAGTAGTAAATGAACAGTTTGTATAATTACCGATCACTCCTGCACCCGATTCTGCAAGGACT
Source organism: Chlamydiales bacterium 38-26 (assembly GCA_001897225.1). Taxonomy (GTDB): domain Bacteria; phylum Chlamydiota; class Chlamydiia; order Chlamydiales; family Parachlamydiaceae; genus Neochlamydia. The sequence goes on along the minus strand of MKSK01000006.1, from coordinate 221,880 downwards.
TTTCTTACCATATCCGATAAACATTCAGGTGAATAAACAATTAATTTGTACTTATTAGTTTTTTTTAATTCAAACTGATCCTGTTCAAAATCGGGATACAAACTCTTTTTTAATTCAAACTGATCCTGTTTAAAATCGGCGGTATGCAAACTTTTTTTCAATGCTAGATATTTAAAAAAGGGCCCTGACAAAAAAGAACTACTGAAGGATGTGGAGAAAGTCATTTGTAAAAATCTTATGTGGTTAATGTTGCATTATCAGAACTTTTGGTGGAGATCAAAATTTACCCCAATAAAATCTATGGATTTAGTGCTTGTTTAAACTGATTTTAGAAATAAAACTCAATATAAATTTTTCCTTTAGCTGGATGGATTTAAAAAAACGTCGTCAAATTCCTCTTAAAAAATAGCTCTCAGGCCTTTCGGCTACTTCTTTTTTATTTTAAACTTAAAAAATATGTTAGAAATCTGTAGGAAAATTCTTGTTTAAAATAAAATTTAAGATGGATTGAAATGTCTTCTAGAGCTCTTTTAAAGAAAGAAATCCAGTCTAACGGTTTTTATCAAGATATCCCCTAGAGCATCTGCAAAAGAGGCCTTTGCTTGCAACACTAAAAGACATGCTGCATGGTGAAAGGAATGTGTTTTTTGCCTAGTTCGTTGGAAGACTTTCCACAAATGGGTACTCTTCCTGCCCTTATTTCATATTAGTTCAAAGAATCCTATTGTTAATGACTATTTTTTTTACTGATGTCATTTTTTTTAAGAATTCGAGGTGCTCTACAGATACAAAAGGACAATCACGCATTTTAAATAATTCTAATTTCTCAAGCTTCTTTAAATAAATTAATTGATCGAAATCTTCACACATAACTTCGCTAAGCTCAAGTGATTTTAAATCGGAAAGAAGACTGATTGTTTTGAACAATTCTCCTCCTTCCTTAGCTGCAATACCTTGAAGGGATAAATTTTTAATGTGAGGAGTTTTAACGAGAAGTTGCACGAGGTCAGGTAAACTGTAGATCGTCGTAAGGCTTAGATTTTGTTCAGCATTTATTATCTGGGTTCCTGCTGTTACTTTAAGATTTTTTAAATGGACCACCGTAGGGTGCTGAGTGAGATCGTAAATAAATTTTTGATAAGCTTCGAAAGAAATATTTTGTGTTTCAGCAGGAAATAAATTTAATGCCCTGATACGTGATTCTTGCTTAAGGTCGATGATGCCCTCTGCTGTGATCTCCTCTGATACAGTCTTTTGTGGTGAGAGGAGATTTTTTTTTAATTGATCTTCATAGGATGTGTAAATCAGAAGATTCTCTGATTTTAATTCATTATTTAAGATTCTTCTTTTGGAAATTTTTTTATTCTGAAAATGGGGCGTTGTGCGTTGTAACCACTTATGATATTGAAAATCTGCGATTCCCGATTTTTTGTTTACTTTTTCTGTAGTAGGGGGGGATGGGTTTCTGAAGTAGGGAACGTTAAAATTTGTTGATGAGGTCATGAAAAAAGCTTTTTAAGTTTTTGGTTTAGTTAAATTAAAGATCTCATGAGGCTTAAAAATTAGACATTATTCAGCAGGACTCTTTAGAAATCTATAATTTTTTAAATAGCATTTCTTTGCTGTCTTTAAAATAATGCAAATAATTATATATTAACAATCTGTGATGATTTTAAAAATAATTGTAGTCATATGGTATAATAATATTGTAAATAGAGAGAATCTTAGAAAAGAGGTGTGTTATGAAAATTATTGCAAAATGTTTACTTTGTGTATTTATAGCCTCCGCTAGTTTGGTCACTCTCAGCGCTCAGCAGTATCCTCAGCCTCAAGCTCAACCCTATCCCTATGCCGTACCCCCACAGCCTTATCCAGGAACTCAGGCTCAGTATTATTACAATCAAAATAACCCTTATTCCAATAATAATCCGCCTCCTGGATTTTATGGTGGATTTTACGGCTCTCCTCCACCTCCTACACCTTCCCAGGCATTTCCAGATAAGGCGTCGTCTGATGCACTCTATCGCTATATTCAAAATAGATAGACTGGCATAAAAGAATCTGGATGAATTTTTAAAATATTCTACGCTCCACAAGCTCGTTTATTCAAAACGGGCTTGTGGGCGCTTCTCTTTCATAAATCGTTATATAAATCCTCTTTAATCATAACTTAGGATTTGTCATACTGTACTATTTTCACATTCAAAAATGATTTGCTAAATAGGCCGTTATGGGCTGCGAAAAGGCAATATGCATATTATACCAGATAAAAGTACGATAAAAAATTTAAAAAATAGAGATTCAGCGGGCTTAGAGAGTGTATTATCGAATCTATTCAATGACCTTACATCACCCGAGATACACCTTACCTGGCCCTCCTTTCTTGAATATATAGAGGGAGGTCCTATTTTTGATAACTTTCCTGCATTCAGCCAAAAAAATGCTCTTTATCGTTTAATTACCCAATTGCTTCCCCTGGAGAAAGAAAAAGACTATCTTATTGAGGTCTACGATCATGTCTTTGCTGAATGTCTCACTCATGTGAAAGCGTTACCTCAGATTCAGCCAGATTTCCTTATTGAAAGCATCCAAAAAAAAAGAAAACAGATTCATGACAACCCATTTCAAAATCAATTTTTTTTACCATTGCTTGATACAATTCATCACCGGTTAGTGCAAAACCCTTATGAGCTTATGCATAACCTCGTGCTTTATTTAGCCTGGGATCGCGTCTGTATGAATTTTGCGATGATATTTGAGTATACTGAATCTGATCCTAGCAAAATACAAAAGGGGCTAGAGTTAATTAACACCTGTTTGACAGAGTCTTTTCAACATATTAGCGATCAAAAAAAAACAATTCCAAGCTTTTATAGACTCATAGAAGCTCTTTTTGCTTTTAACATGAGAGATGAAAATCTAAAAATTCATTCTGAAGAGGATTGGCAAATTTTGTGTCAGAGTTTTAATTCTCTTCATGCGAGAGAAGAATTAATGGATCTTCCGTATATCGATCTAGCAATGCAGGGTAACGCAGAGACTTCTCTTGAGCCTCTTTTGTTCCTTACGACAGACTCTAAGGAGAAAGTAAATTCTTCTTATGCCTTGACAAATTGTATCATTAAGAAATTAAAACAAGAAATTCCCTTTTGGAAATATGATTTAGCAAAAAAAGATCTTGCAATCATCGACCTTGAGAGTCATACATATTCTCTTTCAAAAAGATAAAACAATTAAATTTTATCTACTTTGGATATACCTATAGAGAGCATCTGCTCTATCTGCATCAGGAAAAGAACTACCTGAATTATAGGGATTGTAATAATTTTCGTACCCATAAGCGGGGTAATAGCTTCCATAAGGATTATAGTAGTAATTTGAATAATTATTGTAATAACCCGGGTAACTATAATAATTAGGGTAGTAATATTGTCCCCATTCTGAATTATAGTTTCTCCATTGATTGTATTTTTCTGGGGTCATATTGTACTTATTTCCACTGTAGATTTTGTTTGATTCCTCTATCATTTTCTGACCTGTGGGAGTGGGGACAATAGCCCATAGGGGAGCGGTCATAAAGATGCAACTAATGAAAACACTGAATAAAATTTCTTGGAATCTTTTCATAAGAACTCCTTTTATTCAAAGAGCTTATATATATCCTATGAATCTATTATAGGGTATTTTGGATTAATTGATAAATATTACATAAATAACTGTTTTTTAAATATTTATGTTTTTTAGTTTACAAATATATAGTGAGGTTTTAAATACTGATGTAAGTAAAATTTTAATTGCAAAATGGAGAAAACGACATGCCTAATCAAATACATTCCACTGCTATCATCCATCCTCATGCAATTCTCGGAGATAATGTCACAGTAGAAGCTTATGCAATTATTAACTCTCCTCATATCGTTATAGAAAACAACGTGACAATTAAGGCACATGCCTATATCGATGGATACACCACCGTGGGGGATGGCTCTATCATCTATCCTTTTGCGAGTATTGGGACGAGACCTCAAGACTTAAAGTATAAAGGAGAAAATACTTATGTGAAAATTGGTAAAAGATGTCAGATCCGCGAATATGTAACGATTAACTCTTCAACTGGAGAGAATGAATCCGTTGAAGTAGGGGATGATTGCTATATAATGACTTCCTGCCACATAGCCCACAACTGCAAACTTGGAGAGCATGTCATCATGAGTAACGGCGTTCAACTCGCGGGGCATATTACTGTGGGAGACTATGCAATCATTGGAGGAATGACCGGCGTTCATCAATTTGTCCGGATTGGATCATATGCCATGGTAGGCGGATTTTGCCCTATTCATTACGATATTCCACCCTACCTTGTGGGGGGGCAAAGTCCGTTTAAGTTTGGCGGTGTTAATACTGTTGGACTTAAGCGTCATGGCTTTTCTTTAAAAACGCGCAGTGAATTATTTAAAGCCTTTAAATGGATTTTTCGTTCACCTCTGACTCTTTCAGAAGGGTTAAAAAAAATTGAAGATGAATTGGAGCCTTTACCCGAAATCAAAGAATTTGTCGATTTTTGTCGTTCGAGCAAGAGAGGGTTAATGGAAAAGCGTAATGTAGACCGTACACATTATCATAAAACAAAAGAATTAGACGATAATCATGAAGAATAGAGCTTATTCTTTTATTTAGCAGATTCTATGTCATAAACTTAAGCATTCTTTAGAAGAGGATTTTCATTTTCCGATAGATTAGGGCCTTCTTCATCATTTGCAATATTTTTAAAACCTGCTAAGCCTCTTCTAGATTGACGGCAAAACCTCACTAAATGTTGTATTTCAGGTAAAGGTTCTAGTTCTTTTTCAATCCTATCTAAAGCTTTATCAATGTCCAAATCAGAGCGATAAAGAATTTTGAATGCTTTGGAGAGCTCCACGCGTGTTTTCAATGGAAAACTGCGTCGTTTTAAACCCACTAGATTAATTCCCCCTAAGCGTATAGGGTTATCCCCGCCAATAAAGTAAGGAGGAAAATCTAACATCAATCGACTCATAGCTCCAATCATACTATGGGCCCCAATTCTAACAAATTGATGAACCCCAGTCATTCCGGCTATAGTGACATAATCTTCCACGATGACGTGACCGGCAAGGAGTACCGCGTTACTCATGATGACATGATTACCGATGATGCAGTTGTGGGCGACATGGCTGCACGCCATAATTAAACAGTCGTCCCCAATTGTTACGGAAGTGTCTTCCCCACAAGAGGAGTTAATGGTCACATATTCGCGTAGTTTACATCTCTTGCCAATTTTAACAAATGTACGTTCCCCACGATATTTCAAATCTTGGGTTGTTGTGCCTATGCAGGCAAAGGGATAGATCATCGTTTCGGCACCAATGGTAGTATGCCCCTCAATATGTGCATGCGATTTAATCGTCACACCATCCTCTAAAACAACATGCGGTGAATTAATCGTGGCGTATGCTTCAATTGTAACATGCTCGCCAATTTTAACATCAGGATGGACAATAGCTGTAGGATGAATATTTGTGCTCATAGACTCTCCTTAATGACCCACATTTGATAAAGTTTGATGCTTGCTGAAATACAATTCATAAAGACATTTGGCTAGAGTATCATAAACAATACTCAGAAAATATTCTTCATGACGTTTTATATCTTCTTCCCTTAGAGCAGGACCTATCATATCTAGGGGATAAGTCGTCCTCAATACGTTAAAGCCTACAAGTTGTTGGTAGGTCCATAGTAGAGGGTAACTAGCTCCCAATACGGTCCCGGGCGCAGGATGGTGCGCATTTAGCCAGCTGTAGAAAGTATCCCTTGTAGAAGGACGAAGATTATTTTTTTGCTTAGCATTCACAAAAGTAGCGTTCTGTCTGAGCTGATACTCCATTTCATCAGGGAGTTGAACTTGATCCCATACAAGCTTTATCATATCATACTCTGTTTCATAAGTAGCATTTGACGGTAGAGTCCATCCCTTTTTAAAGGGAAGAGGAGATAAAGAAGGGTTTAATAAATTGCCAATATTTTCATTTTGTCCTTCTTTATTTCTGAGATAGCGCTCTCCTGTAAGAAAAACAATGGATTTAAAATACACACCTCTTTTCCAGGCTTCGACTAGATTATACAAATGCACTCGCACATCTTCTAGTAAAGTTCCAAGACAAATAGCGTAGTCATAATTATCAATAATAGGCATTTGCTGTTCGAATAGACCCAAATTTTTAGTTAGATCTAATACCTTATTTTTCCTCGCCATCATGAAATCTGCATCTACTAAGTCTATTCTTTCTTTACCCCCAGCTCCTTGGACAGTTTGTAACCAAAATTTCTGGGTTTTTTTAACAATATCTTCCAGAGAATCATTGGCATCATAAAGGTGGTCAATATTGAGTAATTCTTTTAAATATTCGCTGGGTTTTTCATCTTTGGTAAGAAATAGATAAGCAGGATTGCGTGACACAAATAGTTTTTGAGTCACTTCCCTATAGTTCTCATTCCAGGCTGCATGGAGCATTTTAAACCTCACAAGATTATTTCCAATTAATTATTATATCATTTTTTTATAATTAATATATCTTATGTTGTTTAAATTTTTTTAATAAATTTGTTGACTTTAATAATGGATATGTAGTTATTAATTACTGTTAATAAGTTTTAGTTTGTTTATTCTGGAAAGTTTCTTTATGAATATTTCACGCTTAGTGGCTTCCGATCGATTGGGAAAAGATTCTCGGTATAGAATCTTTTCCGGACCAGAGAAGTAAAAAAAACGGGCGCCCTTTTGATGCTTGGAATGTGCTTGAAAGCGTTTTTCCAGATCATTGGAAATACCTGTGTAAAGTTTCCCACATTTTGTTTGTATAATGTAAACTTCCCATTGTTTTTCCTTGGCCATGAAATGTATGAATCCCCTGGTAATTTGAATATTAATATAGTAGACAAGGGCAATAAACAATAGAGGTTTTATAGATTTTCTGTAGGTTTTTCTTAGTTGGAATACGTAATCTAAACAAATATAAATTTTTAAGAACGTTGGAATGAAAGTCACCCCACTGCCTTCGGTTAATCAACTCTTAAAGGATAAAAAGAGTGAAGAACTTCAAACTCTTTTACATCCTTTATCTGGCTTTGAGATAGCTGATATCATATTGAAGAAAAGCCTTTCAGATAAACTATTTATCTTTCATTTACTTACTCCTGAGCAAGCGGCTGAAACCTTTGACTATCTTCCTGATCGCATCCGCAAACAACTTTTACATGCACTGCCTTCTTTAGAAATAGCAAACATGCTGACCGCTATGCCCCCTGATGATCGGACTGCTTTGCTAGAACAACTCCCGCATGCAATTGTAGAAAAATACATAGAGCTATTACCCAAAGAGGAGCGTTTACTAGCGCTGGAGTTATTAGGATATCCAGAAGACAGTGTGGGACGTTTGATGACTACCGATTACATTGCTGTCAGGAGTCATTGGACCATTGAAGAAATTTTAGAGCACATTAGGAAGTATGGAAAAGATAGTGAAACCATCGATGTGATTTATATTGTAGATAACCAAGACGTGTTAATTGATGACATTAGGCTTAAAGAACTATTGTTTCATCCTAAAGATACCATCGTTAGCGAAATTTCAGATAAAAAATACTTAGCCCTCTTTGTCAATGATAATATGGAGAATGCTGTTAAAGTTTTTCGGGAACACAGTCGTGTGGCTTTACCTGTTATTGATGACCATATGCGTTTATTAGGGATTGTGACGATAGATGATATACTGCGCGTCGCTTCAAGAGACAATACAACCGAAGTCCAAAAAATTGGGGGATCAGAGGCATTAGATGAGCCCTATATGGAAACTTCCTTTGTTGAGCTTATAAAAAAGCGGGCTAGATGGCTAGTGATTCTCTTCGTAGGGGAGATGTTTACGGCCACTGCTATGGGATTTTTTGAGCACGAGATCGCGCAGGCTGTCGTATTAGCACTTTTTCTTCCTTTAATCATATCTAGCGGAGGAAATGCAGGATCACAATCTTCGACTCTAATTATTCGTGCGATGGCTTTAGGCGAGATTCATCTTAGTGATTGGTGGCGCATCATGCGCTGGGAGTTACTGCTTGGTCTATGTTTAGGAGCTATCTTAGGGCTTGTAGGATTTTTCCGTGTGGTTGTATGGGGAAGTATTGGGAATATGTATGGAGACCATTGGCTATTGATTGCGTTTACTATCTTGTTTTCACTGATTGGTGTAGTTTTATGGGGATCTCTTTCTGGAGCTATGCTTCCCTTCATTCTGAGACGGTTAGGATTTGATCCTGCCACTTCATCTGCGCCTCTTGTTGCTACTATAGTTGATGTGACAGGAATTGTCATATATTTTTCTGTAGCGATGCTAATTTTGAGTGGAAGTTTACTTTAACCCTATGAGGGACAGAGGTATACTGTTACGTCATCTAACTTTACCAAAGTCTTATAGGGGCAAGGTAGGGTTTTGGGTTGTAACCCCAGTTGTTTTCTTATCAGAGAATTCATTTTTGAGGATCTTAAAAATTAAATTCTAAAAGTTTTTTAAAATAAATAGTTTTTAAACCATTTGTTTTTCGGTTTTTTTTATTTAAATATGTAGTTTTTTTATTGATTTTCTTGCAAAATAACTCATCCATTTTTTAAACCACAGATGCGGAACATTATTCATCGAAAGTAACAATAAATGATTGTTTTTGATTGAATCTGATTGAATTTTTTATTAGACACTATGATGGACTATTTTAAAGAGAGTATACTAAATAAAAATCTTAAATATAGGAGCTTTACCTTTTGCATTTATGAACATTTACATGAACGATTAGAAAATCATCTTTATGACTTGAAGGCTGTAAAAATAAAACGGACTAAGAGTAATTGGATCCTCGAAGCCATCGTTGAAAAAATGCAGAAGGAAAATCTTACAAAAGTAAAAAAAAGAAAGCGTCAGGATCTTTATAAAAAATTTCACGCATTTTTTTGCAGGAAATACCTCGCAAGATAAAAAATAAAGCGTTGATTTTGCTTCTTAGTCTGACGCTTCATCAAAATGAAGGTTAAGGTGCCTTAGGCATATCTATTGAATTTCAATGAATTTTCAGATAAAGTCTTTCTCTTTCCAATAAAAGGACTATTTAATGAGTTTAGATCCATTAGATCTCCCCCTGATCGCCGACGGCGAAGACAAGAGCTCACCGTTTAAAAATAGAATTAGAAAAAATTATCGCCATATTAGGAAGTGGGCTAAAAGATCAGGTACAAACTGTTTTCGTATCTATGATCGAGAGATAAGACATTATCCTCTTGCGATTGATTTTTACGCAGGTCGTTTTTGTGTCCATTATTTTTCTCGTTCTAGAGAAAATCCTGAACCTCCTCCAGCCTTAGTGGAGGAAGTCACTACGATCCTCTCGTCTATATTTCAGGCTCCTCCCACATCCATTTACTGGCGCACAAGAATAAGGCGTGAGAAAAAAGCTCAGTATGAAAAAATAGCTTCCTCCCAAGACTCTTTGATCGTACAGGAATATGGAGTGAAATTTAAAGTGAATCTCGTAGATTATTTAGATACAGGTTTATTCTTGGATCATAGAGAAACTCGTCATCTAGTGGCTTCTTTCGTCAAAAATAAAAAGGTCCTGAATCTCTTTGCATACACCTGTTCTTTTAGTGTTCATGCAGCTCTAGCGGGAGCGAGTTATACGAAAAGTGTGGATATGTCCAATACATACACAGCATGGGGAAGGGAAAATTTTGAATTGAATGGAATTTCTGCAGATAAACACGAGATCATCCGGGACGATTGTTTAAAGTTTCTCGATAAAGAAATTCGGACTGGCAAAAAGTATGAGGTGATCATTATCGATCCTCCTACAGTTTCACGCTCTAAAAAAATGACGCAAATGTTTGATATTCAGCAAGATTATATTCCTCTTCTTTTAAAGGCATTAAAATTATTAGCTAAAGAAGGCGTTATATTTTTTAGCACCAACTCTCGAAAGTTTGTATTTGATCCTACACTTTTCGAACACTGCATCATTAAAGATATTTCTAGCAAAACTCTCCCGATTGATTTTCATGATCCTAAAATTCACAGATGCTGGCAGATCTCTTTGATCTCCTAACCCATCTTTTTTAATTAGAGCGGTTGTTTACTTACATCCGTAATTGCCTATATTCAATACTTCTGATAAAAATAATTTGAATATACTATCAGGAGGTTTTATGAAAATTTCATTATTTAAAAATTTAGCATTGTTGGGCTCTTTATTTTGTATGAGTTTATGTGCAGAAGGCGAAATTAGAGATCCATCCACAGGTGTCACATTCCCAGCTACCGTGAATTTTCAACATGAAGGAAAAGATTATATTCTTAAAGCGACTGGGGCGGCGACTCGAAAAAAATTTTTTGTGAAGGTTTATAGCGTAGCGAATTATCTGCAGGATGGAGTGGAGTCTTTAAAAGGTGATAAGTTTCAAGATATTTTACAGAGCAATAAAGCAAAACAACTCACTTTAAAGTGGGTGCACGAGGCTTCTGCAGAAAAAATTCAGGATGGATACAGAGAATCCTTTAATAATACCCTAGCAGATGCTCAAAAAGGTCAGCTTCAAAATGATATAAACACCTTTGTCAGTTTTTTCAACACCGAAGCTAAAAAAGGTGATGAGCATATTTTAAGATGGGTTCCTCCAGCATACGTTGAAGTGGTTATTAATGGGAATAAAGCCGGAAGTATTAATAATCCAGAATTTGCTAAAGCCCTTTGGAGTCTCTGGTTTGGACCAAAGAGTGTAGTTGATCGCGAAAAATTATTAACAATCACAAACTAATCTAGATGCTAAATACTCCTTAAGATATCCTACGTTGGGTTTAATTCTTGATGAGGAATTAAACCCAACTTTTTTTTGCAGGTGATTTCCTAATGGATAGGTTCTCCAATGTGTTTGAACATACCTTGTTTGACATATAAAACAGGGAGAAAAAGCGCTAAAGATTTGTTTTAAGGCAGATTTTGATTAATGCAAGACCCTCAAACTATTTTGAAATGTAGTTTGAGGGTCTATTCTTGTGAAAGCAATTTATGATGCGCTTACTTTTTCTAGTAAACGTCTATTTTCTTCCACAGCTCTATTGCTTTTTTCTATAAGCTGAGCATTATGTTGGATCATAAATGTACTTCTTTGGACTGCTGAAGTATTGGCTTCAATTGAATCTGAACTTTGATTAATTAATGAGTTCAGTTCATTCACCGTACCACAACTTGTCAGTGTGATAGATGCGAAAATGCATAACAACATTCTTTTTTTCATGAATTCACCCCGTATGACTGATTAGGATTGGCTAGCTTTTTTTAAGGTTTTATTAATCGCCTCGAGTTGACGACGATTTTCCTCAATATTTCTGTTGGCTTCTTCAATAGCCTGAGCATTTTCTTCTATGGCAGCCGTACTAGCATCAATGGCTTGACGATTGCGTTCCAAAGTCCATTTAGTCTGATTGATCATTTCACAACCAGTTAGAAACGTGGCGAATAAGGGAATAAATAAAAACATTTTTTTCATGTTAAACCTCAGTTACGTGTAAATATCACTCATAACAGAAAATTGAAATATTTCTATATCATTTTTTTTAGAGATGATAGACAAAGGACTAGAGGGTGCTCAGAAATTACAGCAAAAGATTTCACTTCAGTTTTATCCTAAAACAAAAATGGGGAGATCTTTTGGGTTTAGTCTTTGTTTTTCCATAAAGATTCACCCAAACTTTGCAACGCCTTTTTGCTTTGAATGGCATGGATGATTGCAGGGCAGGCAGGTGTACTTTCTAGAGTGAAAAAATCTATAGAGTTCCACCATGTGCTAAAGGGCACTAAATTTGAAAAAACTCCCCTCCAATCTACAGCCCAAGTTTGCAAATGGTTAACGAGTAAATGCTTTTCTGTCTCCTTGGTAAGTTTGTGCATGGCGTAAGCCAGAGGCGGCTCATCAGAAAAAGCATATTTGTTTTGCAGTCCATAATCCCAGAAATCATGCATAAGAGAATAAACAGTAGGGATCACCTCTTTTTCTAAGATAAAAAACCCACCGTTTACGTTATAGATTTTCTCATGGGTGATACCTTTATCTCGCATCAATCTAACGTATTCTGCAACAGAGCATGGCCCCCACCAGTTGCGCTTCAATTGGGGAGAAAGTAGGTTTGTTTCCAAAAAGATATGCATAGGTGTATCGCTGACCAAATCAAGCAAATTGAATACTTTCCGAGTAAAATAGCTATCAGCATCCATATAAACAAAATAACGATAAGGAAGATGACGTATTTGATTCATCAAAAAATCCATCTTATACTGAAATCTTGTCTTATCAAAGGTTTGAATCAGATGGGTTTTTGCTCCTTTAATAGGACGGTCGGAAAGCACATGAAAATCATTTTCCATGCCTACTTGGTGAAAAGAGTTTACGAGTGCTTGTAGCATGGCTGCATAAGGTCCGTCGCCAATAGACCAGAAGCAAAGATCTTCCATATTTTCCTTCTCTTAAAGTAGATCAAGTGTTGGAGCTCAATTCCCGTAGGACTAAAAAAAAATCGAAACCCATTTATTGTCCTTCATCACAAAATTTTAATTAAAATTATAGTTTTTTTGACTAGTAAGGAATTGTGATGATGAGGTACATCATGCATATGAATATCATTCAATTGATCGAGTCATTTCCTTGGCTAGTGGGTGCTCTATGCATTGTGAGCATATTTGTGATTTTTGCCATTAGTGGGATTCTTATTATTAGATCTAGAATTAGTCCAAAAAAACTTCAAGTTCATCATGATGTAGCTGGCTTTGTATTTACCAATCTGGGAGTGTTATACTCTGTCCTGCTGGGATTTACCGTTGTGAATGTGCAGCAACGTTTTGACAAAATCAAAGAAATCTCTCAGGTAGAAGCAAGCTATGTGGCTGAGCTTTATAGAAATTCAGCTGTTTTTTCTGAATCGGACAGGCTGGTTATACGGGAGGCTCTTAAAAAATATGCGAAGAGCATTCTAAATGATGAATGGAATACGATGTCAAATGGGTTGCCGCATCCAAATACCTCTGAAGCTCTGCAAAATGTTTGGCAAGCTTACTATAATGTGAATATCGCGGATGGCAAACAAACAGTTTGGTACCAGGAATCTATTAATAAACTAAATCAGCTCATGTCAGCACGCATCTCTCGTTTGCAGGGAGGGGAAGAATCTTTAGGAACAGAGATGTGGTTACTATTAGTGGTGGGGGGAATTCTTATTGTAGGGTTTATCTGGTTTTTTGGGTTAGAGAGCATGGCCACTCATATGTTAATGGCTTCTATTTTAGCTGCTTCCATCGCTTTTCTCTTATTTCTTATTTATTCCTTAGATACAGTTTTTTCTGGGAATGTCAGTATAGAGCCCGAGGCACTTAAAAGAGTTGTTTTATCTCTTGGAGAGCAGCCTTAAGTTAATGTTTTGTTGATTTTTGGATCATTTTTTATCCATTGTCTTTTTCTTTATCATGCTTAGGGTCGCTCATTTTTTCGATTAAAAAATCTAGAGCATCACGCATTTTTTGTAATATTTCAATATGTTGTTTGATTCCATACTCTTGAGCTAAAAAGAGAGGATTCTTATAGGCAATCTGTGCTCTGTTTTGACTGTCTTGCCAGATAAGGATTTTAAGAGGGAGCTCGAGACCGATATAAGGATTTTCTTGCATTAAAAAGGTCCCTGTTTTCGGATCACCAAAGATAAAAAGTTGTTCAAATGGTAATTCTAGTCCAGATTTTTGCGCTTCTTGTGAATGATTAATGATGCAGAATAGTTGCAAATTTAAATCATTCAGTAGTTGGTTTAATTTCAGTACCACAGTTTCTGCTGGACTGTTCAGAGAATGAAGGACAAGGGGAGATAGGGATGACACGTTGACTCCTTAATAATATGTAGATCTGTTAAACTCTAAATTTTCTTATCTATACTCAATAGGGATCAAAATCCCAAGATAAAACGCTTAAGTTGTACGACTTCTTAATAAAAAGATAAAAACAGGGGATTCGTAAGTACATTTCGCCGGAAAATATTTTTTATAGTAGAAGATGGCTTACATTTTTTATAGATCCCTTTTAAGATGCTTTTTTTTTGTTGGGGAGATACAATAATGTAGACTTCTTTTAAAATTTGCCTCGATAGGAAAACTGGGCTATCTAAATTGGGAGAGTATGAATAACGATCATCTTAAGAATAAGCGAGCAGAATATTTTAAAGAAACTCGTCTCCAAAGACATCTGGAAGTGGCTGAAGATTATACGGAGTTGATCGCGGATTTGATAGAGGCAAAAGGCAGGGCTAGAGTGTGCGATATTGCGCGTGAAATGGGAATCTCTCATGTTAGCGTCATTAAAACTATCCATAAGCTGATCCGGGATGGATATTTAAAAAAAGATGAGCAGCAAACGATCTTACTTACTGATCAAGGAAGGAAGATGGCTGCGTTTTCTAAGAAGAAACATCACATCCTTTTTGAGTTTTTAAAGAATATTGGTGTTGAAGAAGAGATTGCAGCAGCAGACGTCGAAGGAATAGAACATCACATAAGTCTAAAGACTCTAGAGGCTTTAGAGACACATATGAAAGCATGCCAAATGCTTTAGTTCCCCATATGCTATTTTATATTATTGACTCATAGAGACGAGTATGCGACGTTGTCCTTTATAAGGGGCCCTACCGTGCAGCATCTTAATATTATCTAATAATAAGACATCCTGATTCTTCCAATCAAACTTGATCGTATGTTGGTCAAGCACATCATAAACTTTGTAGATAATATCACGAGGAATAGTCGCTCCATTTTCTAAGGAGATGTCATAAGGTTTTGTGGATGGTTTCATATAGAGAATACTGGATAGGATATGATTGAGCCAGCCTCCTCTTGAGCGAGGATTGGAATGATATAAGTGGGCTTGATTGAACCAATAGGCATAATCAAAATGTTGATCTGGATTTTTGATAGCAGGAGCCTCACGTGTTA
Source organism: Chlamydiales bacterium 38-26 (assembly GCA_001897225.1). GTDB lineage: Bacteria > Chlamydiota > Chlamydiia > Chlamydiales > Parachlamydiaceae > Neochlamydia. The sequence goes on along the minus strand of MKSK01000006.1, from coordinate 206,802 downwards.
TTTCAAGCCAGTCGTTATTCCATTGATACTGATAGCCTTTTTCCTTACAGATGCGTTCTACTTCTGCTCGATCTCCTGTTTCAAACACATCTTGCCACGTTTTATGCGTTTTATTGATATCTGTAAAAAAATTGCCGTTGGGTGGATGACGTGAAGTATACGTAAGGGTGTGATCTTTAAAAAAATTCCACACTTCAGGGGTCTCTTTAAGGGCCCGTGTGATATTTTCTGTACGACCCAGGATGGTTTGACCCGTCCCTTTTTCTGGCGCATTTTGACAGTAGAAGGAAATGTAAGAAGGAGGAGAATTTGAGTAAGAGAGTTCGTGATGTAGGGGAATTTGGAGGTGGGAGGGGGTTTCGGTAGTGGTGTAAATCTGTTCTGCAATTTTTGTGCGAAATTCTTCTCCACCTTTATAGTCCATCAAATCTTGTCCCAAAATGGATTGAAAAATGGAGGCAAAATCTTGAGCATTTTTCACAGGAAAGTCTCTTAATAGAACAGCTCCATGATTGGATAATAAAGACTTTAATCCCCCTCGATGTAATTCTACCCAGTTTTTAAAAGAGTCTAAAGTAATGTCAGCGTTCATAGGAGAGATGACTAAAGGAGTTTTATCAGCATTGATGAAGTAATATTTAAATTCTCCAACTTCTTCGGCAATTTTTTCAGAGAGTAAAGAGTTTTTCTCGGTTTTAGCACTTAGAATTTGTTTTTGAGAGTTTAATGCATTAGCCTTTTTTTCAGTTGGATGATCAACAACACTAATCTTCTCACTTTCTTTAGGCTGCAAAACCTCTTTTTTTGTGCTTGAGTCTATGGATAGGTGATGATAGGGGAGGGGGTCATGAAAAACGTCTAAATGCAGGGTGCGAGCACTCAACAACGATACGTTTGAAACTTTTTGGGTATGAATAACCGCAGGATCTAATGAAGGGGAGGCTCGAAGGAATTCATCTTGGCCCAAATAAAGACCGACTTCTTCGACTTGTTGATGATGTCCTAAAAATAACAAGTCTCCAGGAGTTAACTTATCTAAGCTCACGGGTTTAAAGCCTTCCCAATGGAGCTGTTCATTGAGTGTGAGGGGAATATGAAAGCCCATTTGGCGGTAAAGCATCTGTACAAAGGCTGGGCCATCATATCCAAAACTTGTGCGACCATTTTTTATGCAAGGAGTGCCTATGAACTGCTTACTTAATTCTACCATCTCTTCTTTTGAAATATCTTCTTTGGATAAGGAAATATTCTCTTGGTGTATGTAGGCAATCTGATCCGAAGGGAGAATGACTTCAAACCATTGATAATCAGTTCCTGTCAAAGATTGAACCTCTAAATAGCTCTCATACGGTAAAAGCATATCAGGCTGAGAATCTTGATAGTGATTATACGCGGGAGCCTGTGGCTTTGTGACTTTAATGACTAATCCTTTTTCCTCACTGGGATAAGGATGAGTACGTTCAATCAGCGCTTTTTTATGAATCCATCCTTTGCGATTATCTTGCATAGATTGAACAAGATACCAATCTTCGACTGCATCTAATAGTTGAACTTGCTCAGAAATTTGAGATTGAGAAATTAGTTCAGATCGATTGGAAGGCTCTTCGTAGATATTAGTAGCGGGTACTTGAATGTAATTAAAAAGTAAAGATGAAGCCAAAAAAATATTCATCATTGTACCACCTCGCGCTTTATAATTACGAATTGTAGGTTAAGAATTATAAAGTGTAAATTAATTTTTTAAAATGATTAAGCTAAACGAAGTATGGTAGTTAAGATTTTAAATGGCGCGCATAATTCTAGAAATATAATGCCTATGTGTAGAAACTGTCATGGAAGTAAGGAATTTTGTGTCAGGCAAAATTGTTTCGATAGCATGGAATTAAGAATAATACTAAGTTACGTAAAACTTCTAGGCCCGTATCTTCAATAAAACTCAATTAATATTGCCTAATATTATCTGAAATAAAGAATAGGAATTGCAATGAATTGGATTAAAAATTTACTCATATCTTCTTTTTTTACGTGTAGTTGTCTGTCATCAAGTCCAATTGCTCCCTTAGAGGAAGCGGTTGTATTAACAAAAAAGATTAAATGGAGAGAATTTAGTAGGATGACAAATGGGGATGCCTACGAAATTCAATTAGCTCCATCTAATCAAATTTTTCCTGATTATAGTGAAGTATTAACTTTTGTATTTATTAGAAAAAATTCAACTCTTGGCACCAGCTATACAACTGTAGACAGTGCGCTTGCAGGTATACAACAAGAAGCTGATACGAAATCTCCGTTAAAAAAGCCCTCATTTAAAGTCTTAGAAAAAAACCATTCCGATGCTATTTATACACTTATCACTTACAATGATTCTGGTATTTTGAGTAAAAATGAAATCGGTCGAGTATTCGTGACAGACAAGGGCTATCACAACATATCTATCTTCAAAACTAAACCAATAGCTGGTCAAGATGAACGGCAATGGATCGATTTATTTAAGAATGATCTCTTATTAATGAGTGCGCATGAAGGATCTAAAGTCGTCGATGGAGTTTCCTTAGCAATCTATCGTCCGACGCCTTTTGTATTAGGTTCAGATTTTAAAAATTGGAATTTATTTACAGCGTACTCCTTTAGATGTTACAACCTAGAATCCTATGTGCCTGAAGATAGCGATGCCACGGATGTTAGAGAAGTTCTAGAACTAGAGTATGTGCCTAGGGTACCTTTAAGTATAAAAATCGATCAAGTTGTCGAAAATAAAAAAAAATCACTTAGAGCTGAGAAAAAAAATCAAAATATAAAATTTATTACTCTTTCACAAACGCCAGATGAAATTACTTTTACATATCGTACGACGATGAATAATTTAAAAGTTACTCATATAGTTAGATCTTTTAATCTAGACACCAAGTCCTACTCAGTCACCTGCAAGATCGCTTTAGACCGGTATCTTAATCCAGAGGAACTATTGTTTTGGAAGGGTCGTATAGAAAAAATATCTGTAAAAAAGGTCTAAGTCGATTGAGGCAAACTAAAAATTTGCCTCAAATTGGAATTAACTGAGAAAATTTAATTCTTACATTGCCATAGACATAAGCAATTTTTTTTATAATTTTTATACGAAAAATCCTCATGTTGTGCCTTGCTGGATTAACATAAAATCCTTAATGTGAATTTTAACCTATTATTTTTCATCAGGCGCTTAAATCATGATCAGTTTTGATATGGAGATTTTCATTTACGTCTTAACTGGTCTGACTGCGGGTTTTATAGCGGGGTTGTTCGGGGTCGGAGGAGGATTAGTTGCGGTTCCCGCTTTGGTTCTGACTTTTCATCGTCTGGGGTATTCAGCAGAAAGCATGATGCAAACAGCTATTGGGACTTCTCTTGCGGCCATGATTTTAACATCAGGAGCTTCTGCTTGGGCCCATCAGAGGCAAAAAGGGGTGGAATGGGGAATCTGTTTGTCTTTAGCCCCTGGAGTCGTTTTAGGTGCCATTACCGGAGCTGTTATAGCTCATCTACTTCACAAGGGTGAACTTAAAAACCTCTTTGGCGCATTTCTGTGTATGATTGGAGTTTATTTTTTAATGACGGCGCATGTGCGCGAAAGGGAGAAGGGACGGATACCTAATCGTCCGAAGATGATAGTGAGTGGGTTTGTCATTGGGATTCTTTCTTCTATTTTAGGAATTGGCGGGGGTATTATCACCGTTCCTCTTTTAACCTTTTATGGTAGGCCTCTTAAAAATTCGATATCTACCTCGGCCGTTATAGGCTTTTTCATTGCAATTATAGGAGCATTATCCTTTATTTATTTAGGTTTGCATCAAGAGATTTCGAAGCAAAGCTTTGGATATGTCTATCTCCCTGCTTTTATGATTATTGGCTTGACGGCCATGCTTACAGCCCCTTTAGGCGCAAGATATGCTTATTCGACCTCCACTCCTCTATTAAAACGTCTTTATGGCCTCTTACTTCTGCTGACGGGAATCAGCATGCTGCAGTTTTAGCGAGATACGTGCTTGGGACTATTTTTGAATGACCAAAAGAGTATTGTCATAGCGATTGAGTCTAAAGGGCAGATTGATCACATCCATGTATTCAAGATCATAGAGTTTTTTTAGAACAGGCAGTATTTCTAAAAATGCTAATTGGGATGAAGGTGTAAGATCTTCGGCTATATAAATACCTCCTTTTCTTAGTTGGGAAAGACTATTTCTAAGAAAATTGAGCTGTGCTTCAAATTCATGCAAACCATCTTCTATCATAATATCAAATTGAATGTCCTTAAGTTCTGGTTGAGAAAATAATTTTTGGATGGATGCAGTATCTTGTTGATCGCAATAAAACGTCTTAATGTTTTCATCCTTAAATAAAATACGTTCATCAATATCTGCTCCATAAATAGTTGCCTTAGGGAAAAACAAGGCCCAGCCATAAAGAGAGGCTCCTGGTTGACCCTCACGCCCCATATTAGATGCTACATTCGTGTTGTTAGTCCCAATCCCTAGCTCAAAAAGATGAATTTTTTCATTTTTCCATGGATAAAAAAGTTTGGAATACAAAGTGGTGTAGTTATGTCGTTCAGCACCTTTGTCGCTTCCAAATGAAGTCATGATCGCACATAAAGTTGTTGATAAATGATATTCTTGATGGGTTAAAAATTCCTCTATCGTATTTTTAGCATCGATAGCAAGGAATATTGATCATTTCATTGTCTACATTTTAAGATGTCTAGAAAATCAATTTTTGAAATTTTCTGTTCAAACAGGTTCCGATAATCCGGAATTATCGCCCGTTCTCATGTATATAACTCTTGGAAATTAAATTGAAAAGTGTTCAAAATAGGGTTGAATTATTTCAAAAGGAACTGAAAATGGAAATAACGGTCTATCTTTATCCAAAATGTTCGAGTTGTCAAAAAGCTCTGCATTTCTTAGAGCAAACGAAACAATCTTTTAAAATTTTAGATATTACTAAAACTCCTCCACAAATCGATGAACTTAAAAAAATGCTTGAATATCAGAAAGGAGATATTCGAAAGCTTTTTAATACTTCGGGAATTCTTTACCGTGAAATGAATCTAAGTCAGAAAATTCCAACCATGCCTGTACAAGAAGCTTTGGCTCTCCTACATACGCATGGAATGCTAGTGAAAAGACCGTTTTTACTTGGAAAAAATTTTGGTTTATTAGGTTTTAAAGAACCTTTATGGAACGAAAAATTTAAAAAATAAGATGAATATGAAATCTGGTGATAAGGGGATTATGGTAGGTACCTCTCAGCGTCAAGAGTGGTTACTTCCTTGGTGGTATATGCATTTTCGTATGCACAACCCGCACCCTATTACTTTTGTCGATTTTGGAGACCTTTCTGATGAAGCTTTAAACTGGTGTCGAAGGCGTGGTCAAGTGATTAAACTTGAATTAGACGATTCATTCATGTCTAAAAAAGAAGAAGTGAATCCGGAAACAGCTCTTCTATGGGAAAAAATGCAACCTAACGTGTGGGGGTTGCGTTTTACCTGGTATAAGAAACCTTTTGCCTTACAACTATCCTCCTTTGATCAAACTCTATGGCTAGATTTAGATTGTCAAGTTCGAGGTTCAATTGAACCGCTATTTAGTTTTTGTGAAAATGAAGCGGGTTTTGCAGTTGCTCCAGAACATGAATTATCTCAAAATTTAAATAGACAACGCGGCATTATAGCTTCTGACCAAATCATGTACAATGCGGGCGTCATTGTATACTCTATGCATTCATTAATGGTTCAAGAGTGGGTACATCGTTCGTTGGAGCAAAATCATCTGCACTGCTCGGATCAACAATTGATGACGCGCATTCTTAATTCTAGACAATTTAAATTTACCTCTCTTCCACCTATTTATAATTATACGGCTGATCAAGCTTTTCATTCGCAAGTCGTGATCTTACATCGATGGGGAGATGAAGGGAAAAGAAATATCCAAAAAATGATAGATATTTTAACGCGGGAACAAAATTATAACTTTAGTTTCAATCCTTTAGAAAGTTTATAAAATTCTTGCGTGATTGACCGGTCCTTTTGAAGTCTCTAAAAGATTCCCAATCATCAACTTCTGAATGCCTATGGTTTCTATCCATTGAAAAGATACATTGAAACCTTTATGGAAGGTTTATGTGTTCCCTTTGGGAGGTACATGCGATTTTTTTTGACTTTATACGTCATAAATGCAAAAAGCAGTTGAGGTCTCTATGAAGCTGAATTTTGTTTTTTTAGGTTATATCAACGCTTCGGACAGCTCAAACTCTAGTAAAATTTTTGGTTTTCATTTAAATCCGATTATAATTTTTGTGTTCACGGCTGCCTTTACTTTTGCAAAAAAGATTAAAGAAATAAAAAATCCGTGGATTCAAACACTTATACTCGCAGTTTTATTTTTGCCTATTGGTGCTTCTGCCTTTCAACCTCGCTTAGTCACGTCTTTTCCAGTCTTGGGATATAGAGAAATTGAATTCTTCGATGATTACCACAGAATAGATCGCACGCTTCTTATTTGGTATCCTGTGAATGAGCATTTAGAGGGCAAAATGTCTAAAAATCCCTGGGATAACTTTAAAGTGATTCTCAATGCAACCCCTTCTCTTTCAAAAATGCCCATCGTTTTAATTTCTCATGACTATGCAGGAGATCCCCATCAACTCTCCTGGTTAATCCAAGGCTTAGCGCATCAAGGGTTTTTAGTGCTTGGTATTCAGCATCGAGATACGGTAGAGGGGAAAGCCCATTTAAATCACTGGCAACGGGCCTTAGACTTAAGCAAAATGATTGATCAGTTTTCCAAAAGTCCTTTATCCGGTTGGGGGAATTTAAATAAAATTGCTGTGGTGGGTTATTCTTTAGGAGGGACGACCGCAATCATAGTGGCGGGGGGGAGAACAACAAAATTAAAAAATTTCAAACAAGAATCTAAGGATTTTTCTGCTGAAGAAATCGCTAAAATTAATGAAGCATTACCGACGTTGAATAAAACTCAGATGTCTAAAGATTGGCGAGATAAAAGAATTAAGGCAGCCTTTGTCATGGCTCCTTCTTGGCCTGGATTGTTTGATGAGATGACTTTGAGAAAAATTACGATCCCTATCTATATCCTGAGTGTGGATGCCGATCAAGGGGTTAAATCTAAAAATAATGCAGAGCATCTTACTAAAAATATTCCCCAGTCCATCCATCAGCAGATCCCTGGCAAAGCAGGACCGTACGTCTTTATCTCGAATTTAAATGCGATGCAAAAAGATCAGGCGGATCCCACGCATCAGCTATCCATTTTATTTGAAGATGAGGCGAGTATCAATCGAGCTTGGATACAACTTCAAGTGATCGCGGAGGTGTGTAGATTTTTTAAAACGCAGTTTGAGTGATCTAATCGAGTTCAACAATTTTCACGTCGAATGCACCTGTATTGTCGGAATAATCTAGATCATAAACCCAGAAATGAATCTTGCTTTGTTTGGCGACAAAAGGTTCTGATTTATACAGATGCTCTGGGTTAAAGGTTTTGTCATTCAACGGAATATCGTTACTGTTTCTTAGAGATTTTAATTTTTCAGGACCCGACGGGGCATTAAATTCGTAACATGGATCATCTTCTAACCGATGTCCGCCCTCTACCCATTTTCCTAAGTTGATCGTCCCTTGGGCGACAATCTGATATTTTTTATCTAAATTTAATGAAACGGCCTGTGTTGGATTCCCATTGGATGACACAGCTCCACTCCACACCACATGCTCGGCTGAGAGAGAGGATATAAAAATTGTAAAGAGTGTGCTGATTGCAAGCATGCTTTTAAACATAAGATCTCCTGCCTAGTTTTATTCATCTATTTGATTGGATATATAAAAAAAAAAATAAAAGCAATCGTTCATTTTCCATGCAGAGATCTCAAACGGAATGTTTAGGTAGCCCCTCATCTAAGAGAGGAGAGAGTAAATTTTATTTATCGCAAATTGGAATTTTGTTATGAAAAGACTAAATTTTAAATTGGTGTGGAGTCACTATGATAAAAAAAATCTGTCTGGTCTATGTATTTATTTTGGTGACAATGTTTCAGGTATTATCTGCAGAAGGAGTTGTAGGGTTTTGGAAGACGATAGATGAAAATTCGGGAAAAGCGCGTAGTGTGATTGGTATATATGAATATCAAGGCAAATATTATGGGCGTATCATAGGGACCTTTGCCGACAATGGGGTGATCAAAGAAACTATGTATAACCCCAAGGAGAGAGCTCCTGGTGTGGTGGGAAATCCTTTTTATTCAGGTTTAGATATTATATGGAATTTGAAAAACAAAGGAAATAAATATGTAGACGGGCAGATTTTAGATCCGCAAAAAGGAAGAGTATACGGGGCTGAACTATGGAATCAAGATGGTAAATTAATTGTCAGGGGAAAAATTTTCTTTTTTGGGCGTAACCAAACATGGCTACCCTTTACGGAATTCGATGGAAACTTTAAAATGCCCGATCTTAGGCAGTTTGTTCCTAAAATTCCAAAGGTTAAGTAACTTGAAAAGACCCCTTTTTAGACAAAGGGGTCTTATTTTTGGTCTACTTTTTTGACCCTCTCTAAGAGAGGCATGCAACAACTTATAATTTTACGTTCATTGCTTTCATCAAACCTAAAACATCACATAAGGAAATTTTATTCCGTGTGAACAGAACGTGGCTGCTCTCACCCTGGGGTTTATACTTCTCCCAGTATTTGCGACGACCGTCTAAATTAAAGATCCATTTTGCACCCTTGAAGGCTTTTTTTGCGCACCAAGAGGTGAACGGATTCAAACCTAAAATAGGGTCTAGATCTTCGGCTGTGACGACGCCAAATGTGAGGTAGTGACATCCTTCATTACGCAATATGTCAAGGACAGACACGACTAAAAGTTCTGTTGTTCCATTTGGCGCGTCAGGGGTGGCCATCAACAAGTTGAGCACCCAACCTTCTTTTAGCTCTAGGCGGTTTAACATGCAAAGACCTACGACACGATTGTTTTTTAAAGCATAGAACCATCTTTTGCTCGAACGATCTTTAAATAACTGAACATTAGAAAGATAGATTTGAGGACCTTTTCTTGAAGATAGCCATTGATTTTTCGCTTGTTCAAATTCATTTTCTAAGTCAGGTCGATGCTCTGTGTATTCAAGCACCGTCGCACCTTCATGTTTGGCATGATTAATTTTTTTACGGAGCATGCGTGCATCCGCCCCTTCTGTAGGATTATTCTGGGGATCTACAAAAAATTCTTCACCCACTTGCACTAGAGCGCCCTTATAATGCTCTAGCCCCCATCGTGCAAATTCATCTGAAACTTGTGTATAGACAACATTTTGGTTATTTTTTTTACAATACTCATCGAAGCTTTGCGCAAGCTGTGTTTTAACGGATTGTTCACATAGTGGGTCACCAAAAACAAAGGCGCTGCCAGCTTCGCACCGATAACCAATCACTCCATCGATATGGGGAGATTTATAAATTTCGCAAGTAGGGTCAAGGAGAGCAATAGAAGCAGATCTTCCCCATTTTTTTACGTACTCTGCGACTTCTATATTTTCCCCCGAAGGTGTGGTTAGTATCATTTTATGCATGCCTCGATCGATTAGTTTATAAAACTAACGCTAGCATTTTTATAAAAAAACATGCTAATTATTTCTTTAATGTAACACGCTGTTTTATATAACCTGTTTAAAATTAAATATGACAACAATTATTACTACCCAACCGCGGGAACTAAACTCTTGGAGAGCTGCAGGGCTTTTATATGGAGATTTAGGAACTTCAAAGGCGTATGTCTTAGGACTTGCTTTTGCCATGGCGGGCCACGCTTCTTTTTGGTTTATTTTGGCTGTCAGCGTCTTAACACTCATTGTGGGAATTAATTATGTATTAATCTGTAAATTTTATCCTTCGGGAGGGGGAGTCTATACCAGTCTGAAAGATCGTTCGAAGGTCTTATCAGTTATTGGCGCCTTTTTTCTTATCTCAGATTATTTTGTGACTGCAGCTTTGAGTGCTTTGTCAGCGTTTAATTATTTAGGTGTGGCTCAACCCGAACTCTGGGCAATGGGTTCTATTTTGTTGATCGGATTATTAAATTTTCTGGGTCCAAAGAGAACAGGGAATTTGGCGATAGCCCTTGCCGTTCCTATGATTGCGGCTGTTTTTTGTTTAGCTTTACTAAGTCTTCCTTTTATTCCATTGGCTGTTGAACATTTACAACCAGCTGGAGGGAATTTGAGACAAGATTGGAACGTCTTTGTAGGAATCATAGTAGCCTTGTCGGGTATTGAAGCGATTGCGAATACGACAAGCTCTATGAAACTAGATCCCGGATTTTCCTATAAAAGGCCGTCTGTGTATAGAACTTCCACCCCAGCGATTCTCTTCGTGATTTTTGAAGTCTGTTTTTTTACCTCGTTATTGGGACTCGCGATGAATGCCTTACCTGGACTAGAGATAGTAGAGGGGGGGCATGTGAGTGCTCCGGACAATCCTAATGTAAGAGATTCTATGTTAAGGTATATGGGAGAAATTTTTGCAGGAGAGCTTTTTGGTGCCATGGTGGGAAAAATAGTCGGGGGAGCAGTAAGCATTGTAGTGACTTTGTTATTATTATCTGCCGTCAATACAGCCATTGTTGCTCTCTGCTCTCTATTTTTTGTCATGTCACGAGACGATGAGATGCCTCAAATATTTCAAAAGCTTAATCGTTTTGGCGTGCCTAGTGTTTCTTTATGGATCGCGTTTTTAATTCCTATCGCTCTATTAGCATTTGTGAATGATGTTTCAGGTTTAGCCAATTTATATGCGATCGGATTTGTGGGAGCTATTGCCGTCAACCTAGGGGCAACTTCGACCAATCTTCGATTAGACATGACTCTTTTTCAAAGGATATTTATGTTTGGGACGAGTCTAATCATGGGACTTATTGAGTTAACACTCTTTGTAGATAAACCTGATGCTAGGGGGTTTGTTGTAGGAATCATTGGAGTGGGTCTTCTTTTAAGAGCTTTAGCTCAAGAGCAAAAAAAACCGGAAATTCCTACTAGAGCACCGCTTGAGTCCCCTTTGGTTCCTATTCCTTCTGCCACTAATAAGAGTTGGATGGTGGCTATTACAGGTCTTAGTAAGTCCTTAGAATATGCTTTGGAGGAAAGCCAAATCCATCAAATCCCTTTGTATATATTATTTATTCGTGAGCAAAAGGTCGTCACAGAAAGTGATCATCAAAAAAATTGGTTGGATGATCCTGAGGCATGTAAGGTTTTTGATTATATCATTGCCAGAGAGCCCCGCATGCCGATGGAATTTGTTTATACGATTACTGCTCATACGGCTCATAGTGTTTCTGAAATTGCCCAGGAAAAGAAGGTCAGTCACATTATCTTAGGCAGAGCTAGAAAGGCAAGTCTTTCATTTTTACACGTAGTTAGAGGGACAACCGTACGAGACTTAGCGCGTCTTATCCCTGAAAAAACAGATATCATCGTGGTCTACTAAAACGCTTTTGATCACATAATCAGCCGCTCCTTGCTTACCCTCTTACTCTTGACTTGTCAATCATTCGGCAAGTCGCTGTAAAAGCAGTAAACTCTTGTTAATAAGACACTAATTTCATAAATAGTCTTCAAAACTCTCGAGGGATTTCAGAAGTTTTAAAAATTACTTTTAAAATTATAGGTGAGTATTTATGTATGGGTTTTAGCGGAGATTTCTTAAAAAATTAAGCCAAAATAATGCACATGAATGATGTACAATTATACGATCGACAAAATATAGACACTCTTGAATGGCCTCAATCTATAGATGGAATTTATGCCGCCAATTTTTTACTGCCTCTGATCAAAAATAAAGTATCCTACTATATCGATAATATTGATGTAGATGCCTATGTCATTAAAGTCGCAGATTTCGTATTTCCTGTTTTAGCTACAACCGAAAATTATACAAATTCCTGGGTTTGTTCGCCTTATGCTCACTATATCGCTTATGGAAAAGAATCGTTAAACCTGGTGAAAAATCCTATGATCGCCTCATTAATTGGCAAGATGCTTGGAGGCTTGGATAAAATAAGTCGAAAAAGTCGTATGAACTCTATTGTATATGTCAATAATTGGATGTTTTCAACGGATCTATATCCAGAGGGGTTATCGCAAACACAGATTCAACAAGTTGTAAATGTACTAAAAAAACATTTTCCTCACCATGCCATTATGTGGCGTTCATTGAATGAACTTACGAATTCTCATTTGAAGAAATCCTTATCTAGAGAAGGCTTTCATTTAATCGCTAGTCGTTATGTCTTTGTGACGGATACGAAAAATGCTGAGGTATTTAAAGCCCGCGTCCTTAAAAGCGATTTAAAATTATGGAAAGAAAATCCTTACCAGATTGTCTCCCAGGATGAATTGTTGCCTGAAGAGTATAGTCAACTTTTAGAGCTCTATAGCAAACTTTATGTGATCGATCATTCACCACTCCAACCCCAATTCAATTTACACTTTTTTAAAATGCTTCTAGAAAAAAAATTAATGCAGTTTAAAATCTTAAAGTCTTCTGGAGAAATCAAAGGAATAGCAGGGTATTATAAAAGAGGCAATGTGATGATGTGTCCTCTTTTTGGGTACGAAAAAAATAATGCAGAAAGTAACACCATCTATCGAATTTTAAATACAGCCCTACTCATGGAGGCTCAGAAACAAGGGCTGTTGTTTAATCAAAGTGCGGGAGCGGCTTTTTTTAAATCCATTCGGCGAGCTACTGGGTGTTTAGAATATAGTGCTGTGTACACAAAACATTTACCGCCCACTCGTCAGATTTTTTGGTCGACATTGAAATTTTTCATCAATAAGTTTGGTTCAAGATATATGGAAAAATATTAATACCAGTGTTGAACTTTTTATCCCTTAGAGATTCTCTAAGAGGGTTAAGAAACTATACAGCTGATGCAAATAGGGGGATTAGATGCCTTTATTTTTAAGTCTTTATGTGATTGGGATTTTAGGATCCCTGATTCATATCTACTGTCTTTCTCCTAGTCAACGCACAAAACCCAGAGTGATCGAGATTTTACTTCTCTATCAGATTGTTTTTAGTTTGGGGCTGACAAGTTTAATGGCTTTTTTTGGTCTCACTTTTCTTGCTGATTATATCGCTCAACTGACAGGATGGCCGGCCTGTCCCTTTGAACAACAGCTTGCGAATGTTAATTTAGGGTACGCGGTATTAGGACTGTTATCAATTGCCTATCGAGGGTACTTTTGGGCCGCTACAGTCATTGGTTTTTCGGTCTGGATCATCGCTGATGGGATTCACCATTTACATCATGCGATCATTCATCAGAACCTCACGCCGGGAAATATTGGAGTGCCTCTTTGGACAGACTTTATCGTTCCCTTTATTTTGCTGATTCTTCTTTATCTTTATTTTAAGCACCGTAAATAAAAAAGGACTTTTTAATCTTTTATGGGAGAAGCTAGCATCATTAATAGAACAATGCCTGTGATAATTAGACACATGCCTAGCAAATGAAGAAGTGTAAACTCTTCGTGATAAAAGTAGACTCCAATCATAAAAATGCTCACAATCCCTAAACCGGACCATATGGCATAAACAGTTCCCACAGGCAATGTTTTTAAAGAGATGGATAGTGACCAGAATGTGACACTATAGCCAATAATTACAATGAGGGAGGGCCATAGTTTGCTCATCCCATAAGAAGCCTTTAAAGCACTTGTACCTATCACTTCTCCTGCAATCGCAATGAATAGATACAGATAAGCTTCCACAAATACTCCTTTATTCATCACCATAAGAATGATACATAATAAAGTAAATGGTAAAATACTCAGAGTAGCTTTGTAGTGGGCTGAAATTATAACAATCAGGGACTATTTCTGCTGTAACCAATTTTGAAATTATGTTGATAAAATACACATTCATGAGGATAAGCGATGAAAAGAGCTTTTGAAAATCAAACAGTCATGATCACAGGCGCTAGCGCAGGATTTGGAGCTTCGATGGCTGATTGCTTTGCGCGTGAAGGTGCGCGGTTAATTCTTATCGCCCGTCGTGCAGATCGGTTAGAAAAACTCAAAAAGACATTATTTGAAAAATATGCAACTGAAATGCTTTCATTAGAACTCGATGTCTCGAATGCTAATGAAGTGATACGACAATTGAATAGTCTTCCAGATGAGTTCTCTTCTATAGATATTTTGATAAATAATGCAGGAATGGTAAGAGGTTTGAATAAAGTGTGGGAGACCCCTTTAAATGATTGGAATGAGATGATTGATATAAATATAAAAGGGTTACTTAATGTAAGTGCACAGGTGATTCCTAAAATGGTCCAAAGAAAAAAAGGACATATCATCAATATGGGAAGCATTTCTAGCTATGATACGTATCCAGGTGGAGGCATTTACTGCGCGACCAAGTTTGCAGTCAGAGCATTAACAGATACTCTGAGAAAGGAATTGGTTTCTAGTCCGATTCGTGTTTCGATGGTGTCCCCTGGAATGGCTGAGACTGAGTTTAGTTTGGTTAGATTTTCAGGTGATCAAGCAAAGGCAGATGCAGTTTATGAAAATCTACAACCTTTAGAGGCTAGTGATGTAGCTGAAGTGGTTTTATTCATAGCCTCTAGACCCCCGCATGTAAATATTGCTGATGTCGTTGTTTATCCAACTCACCAAGCTTCAGTTTCTTTGGTGCATCGAGAACATCCAACGAGTAAGTAAAATGCAGGCGATTTAAAAATGAATAGCTTTACTAATCATATGCTGCGGTGCCACGCAAATATCTAGATTAATGCCATGGTTTGCTAGAATTCCGTTGACTACGCTCAAGGCTTTTTCGGTGGTGTTGCACTCACTGGAAAGATGAGCTAAATGCACATGCTTTAAATTAGGATGTGCAATTTGGCTTAAAAGCTGTCCACATGCCTCATTGGATAGGTGCCCATGGCGACTTAAAACACGTTGTTTATAAATCATGGGTCTAGGACTTGCATGCACCATAGAAGGTTCATGATTAGATTCCAAATAAAGATAATTACAATCTTGCAGTTGATGCTGCACGAGAGACGTGACAAATCCCAAATCTGTACAAAAACCCAACTTTATAGAATCTAATTTGATCGTAAAAGCCACAGGATCTAGAGTGTCATGCTGAATACTAAAAGGATGAATTTCTAAATCTCCAAATTCAAAAGTTTCGCCAGTAGAAAATATTTTAAATTTTGGGCATTCTTGGAGATATTCAACGATTCCTTTGGCAGTTTCGTGGTTGGCAAAAACCGGAATTCCATACTTAAGAGCTAATACTTTAAGTCCTTGAATATGGTCCGTGTGTTCATGCGTAATTAAGATAGCATCAAGATCGCGCGCTTCCACACCGATTGTCTGGAGCTTCTCTTGAATCGCTTTGGCACTTAACCCTGCATCAATCAATAATTTAAGCTGTGGGGTGCCTAAATAAATGCTATTTCCTTTAGAACCAGAAGCCAGTGGACAAAAACCTATCATGCGAAAATTCCTTTTAGAGGCGTATGTTGTATCACAGATGGGATTGCATAAGCAAGCCATAATCCTTTTAGATATTGTAGAAAACTGCTGCTGAATCACTTATAAACGCGAGAGCTTTTTTGTTAAAAACTTTTTCTTCAATAAAAAACTTTGTGTTTCATTTTATGATAAAATGTTATACTCATGGGTATACTTAATGAAAACTCGAATAAGGGGTAGCCATGGATAGTGCAATTCAGGTGCTCGAAAGAATGGAAAGTGTCCTTGATCAACTCATTTCAAATGCAGAAGCTTTGAAAGACATTTCAATGGAAGGATTTTCTGAACAGGCGATTACTCCGCTACAACAGAAGCAAGAGTTACTCGTTGAACAGCTCAATGGACTTGAAGCGAATTTTGAAGGTTCTGAAAAAGAAGGGCAAGAAGAAATCCTAGCAAAGATTGGAGACCGAATCGCAAAGAAACTGCGATATTTTCAACATCTCAATGCGGTATTCATTGAAAATATTAATGAAGGGAATTTCATGGAAGATTATTGGAAAAGTAATCCTGAAGTTCCTGATATCGGATTACCTCATCGAAGAAAAAATGAAGAGTCTAACGAGTGATTGTGCCTCCATCTTGCTTCTAAGCTGATTTCAACATGCATTTCTTCGTAGAAGCCATGCTTTTTTCTTAGAGAGGCGTGGGGAAACTAGTAGATGGGTTGTTTGAATCAGCCTAGAAGAGTCTAACTCTTAGAAAAAACACTCAATAGATATACAACTGACCTGATTAAGTGCTGGATGGATGTTAAATTTAAGATCTATTCAAAGTCTTCGAATAGATCATCTCCACCTGCACGAGACTCTTGTTTCGCGGCCAGAATTTTTCGTGGCTTGCTTCCTTCGGCTGGCCCTACAACGCCTTGAGACTCTAGTTGGTCCATTAAACTAGCAGCGCGAGCATAACCAATTTTTAATTTACGTTGGAGAAATGTAGTTGAAGCATTGCCCGTGCTTAAAACAATATCTAACGCTTGGTCGTACAATGCATCGCTGGGTCCATCCAAAGTGGAGTCTCCTTTTGGGTCATCTAAGGAGATAGAACCTATGGCATCAAAGGATTGTATCACATAATTGGGAGGAGCTTGGTCACAAATGTGTTTGACCACAAGGTTAATATCTTCATCCCGGATAAAAGCTCCTTGCGCCCGCACTAAATGTGAGCTGCCTGGAGGCAGGAAGAGCATATCTCCATTCCCTAGCAAACTTTCAGCGCCCGTTTCATCTAAAATAATTTGGCTATTGACCCGGCTCGCGACTTTGAATGAAATGCGTGTAGGAAAGTTGGCTTTAATCAATCCTGTAATAACTTCTCGGGAGGGACGTTGGGTCGCAAGAATAAGATGTATCCCTACAGCTCGGGCCATCTGCGCAATTCTGGCAATAGGTGTTTCTATATCACTACTAGCGACCATCATGAGATCCGCTAATTCATCAATGATGCCAACAATGTAGGGCATCTTTTCCGGGATAGAAATATTTAGAGATTCTTCAAAAGCTTTGTCGATAGTCCGTGTATTAAAACCTTCAATATTACGAACGCCTATTTGCTTAAGAATTTCATAACGATTTTCCATCTCCTTGACCATCCAACGTAGCGCAGCACAAGCTCCATGCGGTTCTGTGATCACAGGGGCTAGCATATGCGGAAGACGTGCATAAGGGGTCAGTTCCACTTTTTTAGGATCCACCATCACAAGCTTGATTTCGTCAGGCTTTGCATTGAGAAGAATGGACATCACAATAGTATTTATGCATACGGATTTTCCAGAACCAGTGGCTCCGGCAATAATACAGTGGGGCATTTTGGTGAGATCACTCATGACATAGTCGCCATTGACAGCTTTTCCTAAGAGAATAGGGATATGGAATTTTTTTGGATTTTGCTGATAATGGCTGAGCATATCTTTAAAACTAACTTCTTGCGGTTGGGGATTAGGAACTTCAATTCCCACAGCTGCTTTTCCAGGAATAGGCGCGATAATGCGTATGGATTTGGCTTCCATATTCAGAGCGATATCGTTTTCTAACGTTTTAATCCTCTGAACTTTTACACCAATGGCTGGATGCACTTCAAAAGAGGTAATTGTGGGACCACAATTGATCTGCCCCACTTTTGCCTCTATTCCAAAACTTAGTAAAGTCTCTTCTAAAACCTCGGCTTGTTTTTTAAGATCCTTTTTTAGCGAAGACTGATCAAATTTTTTAGGACTCGTTAATAAAGAAGCTCCTGGAAGGTTGAAGGAAGTAAAATCCCCATTGTGCACACGCTGAGCTGTGATAGCAGCTTCTCGTTTACTGCGTGGGGTTTCAATCGAAGATTCTTTCCTTTTTTGAGGAGGAAATACAGGGGCTTCTTTTAAAAGATCGACTGGTTCTGGGTGAGAAGTTTCCTCTTTTTTTCCTTTTCGTGATAGCGATGGTCGTGTAGTTAGATTGATTTCAGGTTCAATAGCCAGTAAGTCGGGATGATTTTGCTCTAAGAGAGTTCCTTCCTCTTTGGCGGATCCTAGGGTAAAGCCAGGAATACGTAATTTTACGTAACGCATGAAATCGCTTTCTTTAGACTCTTTTAGATCTTCTGATTTAGTGGCCTTTTGTAAAGAAAGATCGGTTTTTTCCAGATTCTTCTGAGGCCATTCAAAAGATAGCTTTGCAAAAAGTTGCAGAAATTTAGCGACTACGTTTTGGGGCATGATCTTAAAGAGATAGAAGATGCTAGCGACCCATAAGCTAGAAAATAAAACGATAATACCTGGAATCCCAATAAATCGATTTAAATTAAATGTTGGCAGATCTTTATAGAGATAATAGAGGGGAGATCCACCAAGATGATATTTTTGACGGTTCAACCAGGGTGCAGGATAGAAAAATTTATAGATCGAGGTACCAGCCATAGGGTAAACATCTTCAATAACGTTCAAGAGCATATTGACAGATATAACTGACAATAACAAAAATGTCATTTTAAGTCCCAGACTGTTGATCGGCTTATTCAGCAAAAGTCTCCAGCCCACCCAAACGATAAAACAAGCCACTGTGTAACTCGAAATTCCAAACAGTATATGGGAAATCATTCCAATAGAATAACCCACCAGACCTACCCAGTGATGAGAATGTTCATTGAAGGCAAAACTAGCAAGGCTTAGAAAAACTAAGAGCGCTCCGGCAAGCGTTAAAACTCCGTAAATGCTTTTTTGCATAGGTGAGGGAGGGATTTTTTGAGAAGCGGCTTTAGCAGCTTTCTTTTTTGCCATGATGTCCTTAAAAATTTCTGAAATACAGAGTTGTTAGTATGCCTAAAAAGAGGCAATACCACACAAAATACATAAAACGTTGTTTAGTTGCTAGTCTTTGGAGAAATATTAAAGAGAACCATCCAAAAATGAAAGAAAAGAAGAAACCTGCAGCATATTGGGCCCATGACAATTGAGGGAGAGGATGCTCATGAGGTTTTAGGAATACTTGGCTTAGTTCAACAACAACGCCTCCTAAAATGGTAGGAATGGCTAATAAAAAAGAAAAAGTAATGGCTTGTTCGTAACGCCATCCAAGAAGGCGTGCACCTGAAATTGTAGAACCACTTCTTGAAATTCCAGGCAGAATGGCAAGCGCTTGAAAAAGACCAATCGTTAGAGCATCACGCCAGGAAGGTTTAGGTCCCTCATCCTCTGAAGATTCTTTACTGAAGCGAATTCCTGTATAAAGAATCAAGGCAGTACAGAGAAAAAAATACCCAAGGTATTGCGGTTGATCAAAAACGGCTTTGATGGGTTTTAAAATGAGTAGTAGAGGAAAGAGAGGGAGTAAAGCTAACAGTATTTTGTATAGCATTTCTCTTTCGTGTAGAATAATTGCTTGAATCCTCTTGGCGTAAACGATAAAAATGGCGAGAAGCGTGCCAAGATGGCAAATCATATCAAAAACAATAAATTCTTTAATGTTTTTGAGGCCCAACAAATTTTGTATTAAGACTAAGTGACCTGATGAGCTAATAGGGAGGAATTCAGTGATGCCTTGGATGAGACCGAGGAATATGGCTTCAAGGGTTGACACAGGAACGATCCATTAAAAAAAGGGCGATCGACGGGATTCGAACCCGCGACATCTGGAACCACAATCCAGCGCTCTAACCAACTGAGCTACGATCGCCATTCAGAAAGAACATTTTTATCTTAGAATATGTATTTAGGTCAATAGGTTTTCATTTTTTTTCTAAAATTGCTGTAAGATTTAACTATGATTGAGTGGAGCTCAACCTGACTAAAATGAGCTTTGTAAGCAATTAGGGATTTTCATAGCATTGAATTATCTTCAATTTTTCCTATTTATTCTTTGCCTTTGTCGCTTCAATTACAAAAAGCGCTTGTTGATAATAGTAATTGCACAAAGAGTATTTTTACGATCTCGTTTGGTTTTGCAAGAACTGATGTTAAAAAAAGCTTTTAGTGTTATGAGTGGATAAATAGGACTGCAAGGGGTGTAAAAATGGCAAGCCTGATTGATTGGTAAGATCGAGCAAGACAATAGGGGACTTCTCTAGTCTGATTAGATTTATAAACCCTTGCAATTTTTTTTATAAGAGGGGACAAGATGGGACATTACGTAGCGATGTTATTTTCTTTGTTGGCGATCTCTTTGAATTTTTGTCAAACCACACCCCATAAAGTCCATCTTGAATCAGAACGAGTGACGCAATTTGCAATCGAGCACCTTCCACAAGAAGGAGTTTTGATGAGAAATCCAGATGGTTATGTTTTTTTAAAAGTGGATGATGATTACATCTATGCTCTTTATCCACTACTGGATATAAAAAAAGAGGGTTTTCTTGAACCCCCTTATTTTCGCAGAAAGAATTCTCCTGGAGCACACATTAGTATCTTTTATGCAAATGATCATGTAAACCCTCAGGAGCTTGGCCAAAAGTTTCATTTTATTCCTCTAAGAGTTGTCTCAGTAAAGAACGCTAAAGCTCAATATATCGTTTTAGAAGTTCATGCTCCTGAGATTGAGAAGCTAAGAGAAAAATATGGATTTGCTCCTCGATTAAAAGGTAAAGAATTTCATATTACTATTGCAAAAAAGTTTTTTAAGAGCCATCAGCATGCAGAATCTAATAAAAATAAAAACCATCAGCTTCATCGCTTTTTGATACAAAACTAATACGTTTAGTATCATGAACGGTCACTTGTATCATTAAGTTTTTAGGGGCTAGATCCTGTAAATATCTAAGCTTTTCTTGTGACTTGTGTAGCGATTTATCTTGCTGGGTGTCTAGACTCGGAGCCTCTATTTTACATTCCTGCATAAGATCGTAGATGGAATTCGCAAATGTGTTGTCTGTAGTTGTAAATCTTTTAAAATCTAAATCATCACCAGCTAGTTTACGAATTAGTTTTTCTTTTAGTTTATGTTTAAAATCACTTATTTGATGATCTGTAGCCTTAAAGGTCACTTTTTTATCAAAAACTAGATGACGTGGTTGAGGTGTCTCCCTAAACGTTTGGTCCAGGAATTTACAAAAAAGAGAAGAAACAGTTTCTGTTATTTCATCGATCAATAATTTTTTGTCTAGTTCATTTTTGTAATAAAAGCTATGTTCGGTGTTTAATGCGTAATTTATTAAATGTAGATGGAACATAATTACTCCTTTGTTAAAGGCGGAAATTATATTGATTATTAGAAATAATTAAAAGTTTTTTATGTGTGTTTTATTTATTTTAGTGGTGTTATTTTGTGAAACAATGAAAAATTTTAATAAAAATAAATTTAATAAATTAATTTGTTTTGAAATTACAGAGGTTTGTGTGTACTTTTAAGCAGCAGGGGCTGCAAGCTAATTTGTGCCATATAGCTAGTTTTTTGAGAATCTGTTGAGAAGTTCTTATAAATTTTTTGTAGGGGGTGCTTGACGATTTGATTTTCAAACCAGAGAAACAATCTTGCCTCCGATTGACCACGCAGAGGCTCGCCATCATGCAAGCTAGGGTTAAACAATATTCCAAGGAATTTTATCTGTTTTAGATTCACGAAAATAGATCCCCATTATCAATATCAAGGCTAAAAAAAGAAGCAAGGGACCTATACTTAATCCTATATGTATATACAGGTCGTAATGGGTGGATAGCCCATACGTATAATCCAAGACAAATTGAGTCCATTGCCCATTCAATGCATGAACCCAGTTGTTCATAGATCCTAGTAAATCAAGAGGAAGGCCTAATAAGAGTAGGACGATAGAAAGACTTACCATCCAGGGGAAAAATAGATTATAAATAATTCCTAACGCAGGAAATTTTTGAAAATAAAAGAGACTTAGCGGTAGAGCCACTAGATTCACTGTGAGTGTTAGAGCTAAAGCTTGACGCAAGAGCATGAGGGCAATGTATCCGTGCTGTTGGATAAGATTCATGGTCTGGGTCTGTTCTAGTCTTCGTGAGGGGAAAAAAAGTTGTAATTTATGGTCTAGGGTGGGGTATAGCAGGAGAATGGCGGCAGTTATTGCAAAACTAAACTGAAAGCCCATGTGCCAGGCAAATTCGGGATTAATGATGAGAGCAGCCATTAATCCGATCCCTAATGAATTCATGCTAGAAGATTTTTTTTCCAAAAATATGGATCCTGACATGATTAAAATGCTTATCCAGGCTCTGATTATAGAAGGTGAGGGTCCTAGGAAGATAAAATATGCCGTTAAAACAAGGATGAGAAAAATATGTCCGACTCTATTTTGAAAAATAAGGGTGAAAATTGAACCGAGGGTTCCAGCAATGATTGAGAAATGAAAGCCTGAGATGGCCATGATATGTTGAAGACCGAACCTAGAAAGTTCATACACCATCAGTGAATTTTCAAAATCACCTGTCGTTAAACCTGCAAGAAATTGTGCGCTTGTTTCATTAGGGATTTTATTGCGGATAAACCTTTTTACGGTTTGTTTGGCATTAAATCTCCATTCTAACAGAGAATTTTCTGACTGAGTTGGGAGCCATTCTTTACTTTTAGAGGGGAGAAAAAGATATCGACCAGCTTCAGTTTGAAGCAACTTGCCCTCTATAATATAGTATTGATCTGCCGAAGGACGGGGCCCCTGCGGAGAGTGACCGACATGGACCGTAACAGGGACATGAAAAAAAGATTCTGATGAGAGTTCATTATTAGGTTTGAAGGACTGCAATTTTCCTTTAAATTGCCATTTTGACCCTGAAATTGTGTGAAGTTTAGTAAAGCTTGAGATGTGAAAGAGTGCTGTACCTTCCACACCTTCTTTAGGGATCTGAGGGTAGTACAGGTTTGCATGACAGAATAAAAAGCCTGAGAGATAGAGGCATAAAGAAAGGATAGGGGTGGAAAGAACTTTTAGAGATTTAAAATTCACTAAAAAAGGCACATTTAAAAGAATGAGTGCTGCACCAGAATAGTAAGGTTGGTGTGCTGCGTAAATCCCTAGTAAAAAGATCATTCCATAAAAGAGGGCCGGATATTGAATCCAAAAATGATAATAAATTTGTGTCAGATGACGGTTCATAGAGGATGACTAAAGGAGGGATCGGTTGAGCGAGGAAGGGGAGTTAAGATTAAATTTGTACTTCGTACAGTCTTTTATTGGTATTACCGAGAGGAATCGTATCATTAGTCTTTTGCTTGTTGATTTTTCGTGCTTTGATATTGTCTATTTTCCTGGGAAAATTCATGTCACTCTTGGATGTTTTTGCTGTTTTCATTTTTCTTTTTTCAGATTGACTAGATTTGACTGCCTTAGGAAATGCCGACGGTATTTTTTTTCTGACTCGGATGGCATCAACAAGTGTATGCACGCCAGCTAAAAACTCGTAACTAATCATGGAATAATGGGGGCCAGAAGCAATAATTAGATGATTATAGGAAATAGTATTCTCATCTTGAAGAGTCACGTATTTATTTTTCTTATCGATTGCGACCACTACACCGACGACTTGAAAATCATTTTTATCGAAATTCGGAAGGTTTTGATTGAGATTTCCTTCTCCATCGAGTCCACTAAAGGCCCTATCATTTTTTAATAGGTAGCACATTTGATTTAAGTCGTTTGTACGATCAATAAGAATAACCTCAGCAAAAGCTCTTTGCATCATATTTCCGGATGTTAGGTCTTTAAACTGAACATTTAATCTATCTAAACCCAGCCGGTTTACATCCATGATCTATACAAACTCCTATTTTAAATTTTGTCTTAAAGAGATGAACCTCAAAATAATAATAACAAATTTTTAAAAAAAAATCAATATCTTTTCTGAATGTTAAGATTTTCGGATTATTATTGCAAATTTTTCTTAAGTGATTTAAAAGAATTCAAAAATTTGGTAAAAGTGAAGGAAGAAGTAACAATTACTTAAGGGATTAAGAATGGATATCCATATTAAAGAGTTTTATCAACAACCATCAGATGACTTTCCTAGTGGGAATTTTCACCAGGTGATTGCCCTTAATGAAGCTCCTGATATCCCCTGGGACGTTATTAGTAGGCAAGTTCCTAAGTTAAAGAAAGGGTGGTACGAACTTGCACACTTGACGGCTCAGGATAGAATTGAATTTACACGAGATTTTTGGTTGGCAACTCTACCGTATTATCCTCATCTTCAGGAGTTTGTGGTTAGATTTTTTAATTCTTTAGATGATATTGGCATTTACCTCACTCAAAAGCAATATGATGATGAATTTGAAGCTCAAATGGTTTATAGTGTGGCTAACAATGGCGGATTTTTTAGAGGTTTTTCCCCGGCAGACGAAACAGAGATGTCGGAGTTTCAGAAATCATTCCCCGACCACATATTTCCACCCGACTACATTGCTTTCATGAGTATTCATAATGGGTTTTGTAAAGCGACAGATTCTACTGGTATTTTTAAAGTTGAGCATATGTTGGAACAATTTCGAGCTTTTCAGAGCATGATAGAAAATATGGGAGGGACAGTAACAACTGAGCGAGGAATTGTTGTTAACCCTAAAACCTTAATTCCTTTTTACGAATCATTTGGAATGCCTTTTTTTCAGTGTTTTTGGAGCGATTGGTATCCACAAAACGTCACAGGTATGGGAAACGTTTATTTTTCCGTGACCTCCAAGACTGTCAGCGATCCCTTAAACTATGAAGACGCTTCCTCTTTAAACATGTCATTTACCACATTTGCTAAGTGGTTGATGTTTTACCTGGAAAGAATAGCGTAACTGATATGGTATACAAAGTTGAAGAGCTTTTTCAAAAGCATGGTCTCCACTTGGGACTTGATCTTGTCGCGGGACAAAAAGGACTAAAGCGTTCCATAAAAGTTCCTGAAGCTCATCGTCCAGGTTTGAGTTTATGTGGGTTCATGAAAAATCATGCGCATAAACGGATATTAGTTTTTGGAAAAGTGGAAATTGAATATCTAAGAGATTTAGATCCGTCCGTACGCGTCAGTCGATTAAAAGAAATTTTAACATCCTCCACGCCTGCAGTTATTGTAGCGCGCAGACTTTTACCTCTAAAAGAGTTGAGTGAGCTTTGTCAGAGCAAGGGAATTTCTCTTTTTCGTTCGAGTATGAGTACAATGAACTTATTAAGCAAATTGACTTTGTTGCTCAATGAAGAGTTTTCACCTAGCATGACCTGTCATGGGACTTTAGTTGAAGTTTTTGGAGTGGGAGTTTTAATTAAAGGGGACTCTTCTGTTGGAAAAAGTGAAGCGGCCCTTGGGCTAATCGAGCGAGGGCATCGTTTGATCTCAGATGATGTTGTCAAAGTTAAAAAACGTGAAGGGTCTTATGTTGAAGGATTTGGTGCTGAATTAACACGGCATCACATGGAAATTCGTGGGATTGGAATTATCAATGTAGCTAACCTATATGGCGCAGTGTGTGTGAGAGATAACAAAAGCATTGATATTGTGGTGAAGCTAGAGACATGGGACGATCAACATTTTTATGATCGAGTCGGTCTTGTCGAAAATTTTTGCGATGTTCTGGGTGTTAATATTCCCTATCATGTTTTGCCAGTGAAACCCGGAAGGGATGTGGTACTCCTTTTAGAAACAATCGCCCTAAATCACCGTTTAAAGGCCATGGGATATAATTCAGCAAAAGAATTTAACAATAAACTATTGGATATGATTTCCTCAAAAAATCAAACAAGGATTAGGTCTCGTGAAACTGTCTAGCAAAGTACAAGTCAAGAACAAATTGGGACTGCATACGCGCCCTGCGACTGTTATTGTAAAGTTATTGCAAAACAGTAAAAGTGAAGTCATTTTTAAACATAAAAAAGATGAGATCAACGCTAAGAGTATTCTGAGTATTTTGATGCTTGCTGCAAAAAAAAATGCCAAAATCACTATAGAGGTGAGTGGAGAAGATGCTCAAGAAACTTTAAATAAGCTCATTTACGCCTTTGAAAATCAATTTGAGGATTAAAATTGCCAAATTCTAACTTAGAAGAAATTCGGTTAACGGGTAATGTAATTTCTAGCGGGATTGCTATTGGTAAGCCTTTTTTTCTGAAAACGCTGAAAAAAAGTTTTTCGGATGAAAACATTCCTTCTTACAAAGTAGATGCTGAAATTGAACGCTTTCAAACGGCCGTACAGTCTGTCATGCGAGATCTACAGGGAATCAAACTTCAATTAGAGTCAGAAGGAGTTGTTGAGGGAGTGACTATATTGGATGCCCAGGTGCACATTTTATCCGACCCACTCCTGATCGATGAGGTAGAAAAACAAATTCGTTCTAAGCGAAAAATTCCTGAATACATTTTACACCAGCTTGTCAACGAATATGAAAAAAAATTTGATATAATTGAAGATCTATTTTTTAGAGAACGTTTTAGAGACGTTCAGGACATATCAAGAAGAATCATGTCTTATCTTCGTAATGAATCTCGCAGTGCTTTTGATGGTTTAGAACCCGATTCTATCCTTTTCGTTAAAGATTTAAGTCCTGCAGAAACTGCTGAAGCCAGTCAAAAATTTGTTAAAGCGATAGTTTCTGAGCGTGGGAGTGCCACGGCGCATGCTGCAATTTTAGCACGAGCTAAAGAAATTCCGTACATGACTAATATTTCTTTTTCCGACGTTTTTGAATCCACGAATGATTTAGTCATTGTAGATGGAAGAAGTGGAGAGCTCATTATTAATCCTTCCGAAGAAACATTAGTCGAATACCAGAAGTTGAGCGCTGATTTGATGGCTAAACGCCATCATTTAAGCAAGACCGATTTTCATGATATAGAGACCTATGATGGCTATAAGATGAGACTTTTAGCCAATATCGAGACACACGCTGAGATCTCTAAATTACATGAATTTGGAGGGGAGGGCGTTGGATTGTATCGTTCAGAAAATATTTTAGTGGGGCGTGATCGTATACCTACCGAGGACGAGCAGTTTGAAATCTATCGTGACTTAGTAGAAAATATGCATGGCTTACCCATCACTATCAGAACATTTGATGTGGGAAGGGATAAAGTAGGAATAGAGGTGCGTCACGGTCAGACAGGAAGTGCTTTTTTAGGATTTAGAGCTGTTGGTAATTTAGAAAGAGAAAAAGAAATTTTCATGACACAGCTGAGGGCTATCTTACGTGCCAGTGCTTTTGGCGAAGTTAATATTCTCTTCCCCATGGTTTCTTCTTTATCCGAGCTTATGGAAGCCAAACGCATGACGCATGAAGCCGCAAAGCAGGTGAATGTCGAATCAATGGTAAGTCTAGGCTGCATGATAGAGGTTCCATCCGCGGCCATTATTTCTGATTTATTAGCACGCGAGTGTGACTTTTTATCTATAGGGACGAATGACCTTATCCAGTATACCCTTGCGGTAGATCGATGTGATAATACTTTTAGTCATCTATATCAACCCACCCATCCTTGTGTTTTACGTCTTATTCGTCATGTGGTGATAGAGGCAAATAGACATAATGTGCCTGTTAGTATTTGTGGTGAAATGGCGGCTAATCCAAAATTCACCCCTTTATTGATGGGACTGGGTATACAAGAAATTTCAGTGGCAGCGCGGTATATTCCTCTCATTAAGCAAGCCATCCGGTATTCAAGTATTATCTCTTGTTGTAAGCTAGCCGAAAAGGCACTATCACTAGCTAGTACTCAAGAAATACAGAATCTACTAGATGATGCATTTAAATCTCATTTTGCACGCGTTTCTTTGGAAGAACTGATGTAAAAACGGCTTGGCGAGGCTTTTAGCTCGATAGTTTTGACAAGATCCCTGGTGAGCATTAGATTTAGATTATCCGATCATCTCAGGGATCCTGTGTTGTCGAAAGTTGTTTTTTAGAGTCCGAAAGATCCTAGGCCAGGCATACCTGGTATGTTAGGTATTTGAGGCGTTTTGCTTTTAAGTTTATTTAAAGCATCTTTGTATGCAGCTTTAATGAGATCTTCCAGTCCTTCTACATCTTCAGGATCCACACATTCAGGTTTTATTTTTATCTGTTTAAGCTCATGTTCGCCCGAGAGAGTAAGTGTTACCAGCCCGTTACCTGCTGTACCTATAGCTTCAGCCTCTTGCAGCTCTGTTTGCATTTTAGAAAATTGTTCTTGGAGTAATTTTGCTTGTTTTTTCTTTTTCGAAAAACCTGTTCCCATATTGTATCCTTAAGTTATTAACTTGATTTCTTTTGAATAGTCCCTTCAAGTTCTATTGCAGCGAATTGAAGGACTGTATCGTAACGACTTTGTTTAGCTGATTGAATAGGAATAGCCTCAACCTGTGTTTCCTTAGACGTTACTGATGTTGACGATGGTGTGGCAAGAGCTTTTTGTGTCTCAGTTTTTACTTTTTTCTCCTTAATACCTAGATCTGCTTGCGTGGGTGTTGGATCTTCACTGATAGTCCCTAGAGGAGCTATAATAGATACAGGTTGCGAGGGAGATTGAGTCTCAACCGTCGGATGGGATAGAGGAGAATTAGGAGTGGATGTTGGGGTGGAGACAATGTTAGGAAGAGGCTTGTTAGTCGAAGGGGTCTCGGACATAGGAATCGATGCAGGGGATGAAGGTGCCGGAATTTCTTTAAGCTGCTGTTCGACATCTGCTAGACGTTTGACAAGGATATCAACGGGAATACGGGATTGAGCGCGGATGATGCGAAGAAGTAAGGCTTCGAGTGTTACCTTAGGTGAAGGAGAAAATTTAATCTGATTTTGCGCTTCCACTAGAAAATCTAGGATGGTAAGGCAGCATTCCTGAGAATAGAGCTTTGCGGAGGCTTCGTATTTCTTTTTTTCTTCATCTGTAAGGTTTAGATAAGTGGCTTGTTTACCCGCCAACTTTAAGACTAAAATATTGCGAAAGTGCTCAGTGAGGCTTTCCACAAAGTGGACTAGGTCTTTGCCTTGAGAAAAGACTTGATCGCTAATCTCGAAGGCTAGGGCTAAGTTTCTTTCTGCGCCGGCTTGGTCTAAAGCAAAAAATAGATCATTTTCTACAATCCCTAGCATGGCAGCTACGGTTTTGGCTGAAATCGGACCATTATGAAAAGCAAGAATCTGGTCAAACAAGGACTCTGCATCGCGTAATCCTCCATCTGCACTAGTAGCCACAAGACGTAGGGCTTCATCATCGACTTCAATCTTTTGGTCTACTGCTATTTTTCTTAACTTATTCTGTATCAGCTCAGGAGAAATGCGATTTAAATTGAAGCGCTGGCAGCGGCTTAATATTGTGGGGAGA
Organism: Chlamydiales bacterium 38-26; assembly: GCA_001897225.1. Taxonomy (GTDB): domain Bacteria; phylum Chlamydiota; class Chlamydiia; order Chlamydiales; family Parachlamydiaceae; genus Neochlamydia. The sequence continues at coordinate 177,494 of MKSK01000006.1, read as the reverse complement.
ACTTTATGTGCCTCTGTAGTAGCAAATAAAAACTTGACCTTGGGGGGCGGTTCTTCCAGGGTTTTAAGAAGAGCATTAAAAGCTTCTTTCGTGAGCATGTGCACTTCGTCAATGATATAGATCTTATATCCCCCTGAAGAAGCTGCGTAGCCCACAGTTTCATTAATTTGTCTAATGTCATCAATTCCACGGTTAGAAGCCCCGTCAATTTCCAGGACATCGAGAGAATGCCCAGAGGTGATTTCTTTACAGGAAGTGCATTGGTTGCAGGGTTCACATTCAGGGGTAAGCATTTGACAGTTGAGAGCTTTGGCTAATATACGGGCCAAAGTCGTTTTTCCTGTTCCCCTGGACCCGCAAAAAAGATAGGCTTGAGCCAGACGCTTATGCTTAATAGCATTCTTCAAGGTAGCGATAATGGCTTCCTGATTAAGGACATCTGAAAAAGTTTGAGGCCGGTACTTTCGCGCTAAAACTTGATAATGTGACATATGATGGTCTTTTCCTAGGTTCGCTTTCAGCTTTGACTTTGAATTGATCAGGGTTGGACTAACAATAAAGCTTTAGAGCTTTTAGATGCTACCCAAAGTGCTAAAAAGCCAAAGTTTAGGTTTTTAGGGATTATTTTGACCATTTTTGGATTAAAATACTAGGGGTTATACCGAAAATCTAAATTTTGAGACCCTTAGGTCTACGATTAAACTCAAACAACTCTTTGATTAATAGAGGGCAAGATAAACTTTTCATCGAGGGTGTGTTATTTGTATTAATATTTATTATTATTTTTAATTTTTATTTTTTAATAAAAAATTTAATTGATATGTTATAATCGAATTAGCTCAATTTTTTGTTACACAGGTAAAAGTATGAGTAATTTTTCAAAAATTGATGGAGAGTCTGCTGCTTTATCAAATCAATATGCCCCTCATGATGTAAAAACAGCCGAGACCCGAGTAAATACGATAACGGGGCACGCCATAGCGATGGTAGGTCACCTCAAAGAACAAAATCAAATCCAGGGTAAAAGTCAGCAGATCAATCAACTATATGAGAATGCTCTGCATAAAATTCATCATATTCGCGAGCGTTTACTCACCTCGTTAAATCCCTCTAATGCCGCAACTACAAAAGAAGGACTCTCAGGTAAGCAAATTAAAAATCTAGCTAAAGAGATAAAGAGAGCGGAAAAAGAATTTGTTAAAATTATGAAGGAAACCCAGATAGATGTCTTGAAGGAAATTTCCGAAAGGAGTGACTTGAGTAAAAAGTTGGAGGTTTTAGCAAAAGGTGGGACTAAGGCACAGGTTTTAAAACTTTTAGCATGGACGAGTAAATCCTCTAAAGAAGCACTTAAGGTTTTTAATGAAACAAAAGCTAAAATGAATACCTCAGGGGAAGTTGTAAAAGTCTTCGACAATGAGTTAGAAAATGGGCGCATTGATGAGGCGCGGCAGAGTAGGGAGATGGTGCTGAAGAGAAGAGCAGGAGTGATTTTTAATCAATTTGCGCTGACTTTTTCCCCCAAGATGTTGCATAAACAACTAAAATCTTACATAGCCCAACAACTCACAGAGAAGGAGAGAACTGCGATCGTAAAAGATATTCAAGTGAATGATCAGGTGATTTTAAAAAGTGAACTCATTCCTCTTAATACACATTTTGATAAAAGTCTAAGTAAACGTTCTGATACACAAACGACTTCACGTGTTTTTGGAGCCATTTTCGGAAATAAAGGAGTCTCTTCGGCTAATCGTCAAGAGGCTCATTTGGTCAATGCGTGGGAATCTAATTTAGTTAACGGAGAGAATAAGGTGATTTATCAGGCGTTAAGGCATGGAATAACTTCTGATAAATTTGAGAAAAATACAACAATTCGTAATCAAAACTCTCTTGCCGCTGCAAAAGAGCTAGTTATTGCAGCCTTAATGCAAGAGCTTTCTCAAAAAAAGATGTCTCTTGATGATGCGGCTAGCAGCATGGATAAAATCGTTCTTAATCTTAATTCTGTAAGTTTAGTGACCCCTGATGACTTGCGTGCTTTAATCCAACAGGAAACATCTGAGAAAACGATGCTAGAAGATCAGGTAAAGGCATTGCATAGCTTAGAGAAGCTGGAAAGTGTAGAGATTGATGGGAAAGAAATCCCTATAGCACTTAAGATCAATACGTTTAATTTTGGTGTGAATGCAGGGGCTGTGGACGCAAAACTAGGCGTCTACAATCAGTATAAATATAATCAAAAGGCCTTTAAAGGTCTGAGTGAAGAAGTGAAAAATTTTTTACAAGCAGAAAGCGCTCACATGCTCCCTGATGAAATGATGCAATTACTGGATCTCAAAAATGACATAGAAATTCTTATGGAAGACGAAAAAGCTTATTTGAAAGGAGATAACCAATTTGAGATTGCTGCTAAGATTGTTAACTTGACTAATTTAATGAATAAAATTAAAAATGGAGGATATAAGTGCTCCATTAACTGCATGAGTGGAAAAGATCGCACAGGAGTTTTAGATGCCATCGCTAAAGCGTACGCATCGATGGCGGATCTTAATGGGCAGTACCCTACTCATAGTGAACTAATGAATGATGCCACAATACGTAAGCAATTTCAAGAATTAGCCGTAAAGTTTCTAAAGGAAGCAGGTGGATTAGAAATTACCGATATCAATACCGGTGTAAAGGGCTATAAAGTCTCTAAACATGCTTTGGTTGGCGGCATTACAGAAGATCATTTTCTGGAATTAGTGGGCCTTTCAAAAACCACATCTAGCTAGGGCAGAGGAGTTCATTTATAAGCTCTTCCATGCATGAGAGATCATCTCTTCTAAATGCGGGTATTTAATTTTCCAGTTTAATAATGCATAAGCCTTTTGGGCGTCGGCTAAGAGATAAGGTGGATCGCCAGGACGACGAGGTCCTTCTACAGTCGTGATTTTTTTCTTTGTTACTTTTTCGGCGGCTTTAATGACTTCGAGCACGCTAAAACCCTTTCCATTTCCTAAATTATAGGCTTCCGATTGTTGATCTTCTCTTAATTTCTCCATGGCTTTAATGTGTGCTGTACCGAGATCGTAAATGTGAATATAATCCCTTATACATGTGCCATCCGGGGTGTCATAGTCCAGTCCATTAATAGTCACGGGTTGATGTTCTTTAAGGGCGGATAAAATGATCGGAATTAAATTGGATTTTTTTTGATGATAATTTTTGATTCTACCCCAAGGATCTCCTCCAGCTGCATTAAAGTAGCGAAGTTTAGCAGATTTAAATCCATAGGCACGATCATAATCTTCTAAAATTTTTTCTATCATCAACTTTGATTGACCGTAGGGATTTACAGGTTGGAGAGGGTGATCCTCTTTAATTAAGGGCTGACAGGGAATTCCATACACCGCAGCGGTCGAGGAAAAAATAAAATTGCTTACCGCGTTTTTTCTCATGACATCCATCAATTGAAGAGTATTAGAAACGTTATTCATGTAATATTTTGCGGGGTTTTCTACTGATTCACCCACATTAATATAGGCAGCAAAATGCATGACTGCATCAAAGTGATGGTCGTGGAATATTTTTTCTAGTAAACCCCTATTAGCAATATCTCCTTTAATAAATAAGCCTTCTTTCACACGTCGTCTATTTCCTGAAATTAAATTGTCTAAAACAACCGTTTCATAGCCTTTTTCGTGCAGTTGAAGGTTAACCTCAGACCCAATATATCCCGCTCCACCTACGACTAAAACTTTAGCTTTCATTATAAATTTCCTCGCATGATTTATAGTACTATATGAAAATACGTAAAAAAAGGGGATTATTTTTGACGGATCTGCTATGTTTAGGGAATGAGGAGAAAAAAAACATTGAATTTTTTTCTTTTCTCTAAATCTTTATACTAGATCTTTGTAAATAAATTATTTTGATTTAAATCATCAAATTTATTTGAATTGAGACATAAGACTTTAGCTTTTTATAGGTGATTAGGATAGAGCATGAGTGATAAAGCGAGCGAGATTGCCAACTATAATGAATTAAAATTCTCCCGCGAACAGGGTTTTTTTGACAAGAGTGTAGGGATTCGGTTGTTGATAGGCGGCGTATTCTTTATCTGTTTTTTTTCATTTTTACATTTCCGTGAAGTTCGTGTGGAGGTTCTAGAGTTAAATAGCGTCGCTCCCAACTATACCGTTTCGCAAGTGGATTTTGATTTTTACGACGAAGAAGCAACGATCATTTTAAAGCAAGAATCTGTAAAAGATGTGGGGAAAATTTATAGTCTATCCGAAAAAACCGTCAGGCAGCGACGCATAGATTTTGAAAACTTTCTCATCTACAATCAAGATTGGCGCCGATATTCAGAAAAAAGTACCTTTGAAGAAATGTATAAAGGTGTGGATGCATTAGAGGCGACTCTACTCAAGTTGCGTTTTACAGACCCCCGTACTTTTCAAAAGATGCAAGAGATAGGATTATCGACAGATTATTATTTGGCATACACTCCAGAGGATTTAGATGGAGTGGTTTTACCTTCGTCTATATGGGATTACATTAAAGAAAAAACCTTCACGACTCCTCTCATTTCGATAGCAGCCGCTGATTTTATCATGGATTATTTTCAGTCGAAGCTTTGGAAAATTCAAGAAGATTTTGCCGCCTATCGGCTCGTTAATAAAAAAGTTCAATCCAACATTCCAGATAAATATACGCATGTGAGCGCGGGTAGCCGGATTATTGACCAAGGAGAGCGTGTAACGGCCCGACATATTGCCATGTTACAGGCGATGAAAAAGGCTTTAGGGGAAAGCAGAAATCTCTGGCATCCTTTGACTTTATTGGGCAGCTTTTTGATGACGTTTATTCTAACAACAATCTGTGTGGCCTATTTTAGAGTTAATAATCCTTCCATTCTCAACTCTAATCGTAAGCTCTTTCTTCTTGTTACCATTATTGTACTCACTCTTGCTTTGACAAAAGTGATCGAATTTTTCTTGTTAAATTCAAAAATGAATTTAATTGAAGTCGTTAGGTATCCATTATTTGTGCCCTTTGCGGCTATCTTATTGTGCAGTCTTATGAATTCAGCGGTTGCCACTTTTGTAAGTGCGTTTTTAACCTTTGTTTTTACAATGGCATTAGCCTTCGACCGGCAGGGTTTTATGATCTTAAATTTAGCTACAGCGTTAGTGGCTATACTAAGTACACGATCTTTGAGGAAAAGAAAAGAGATATTTGTTGTGTGTGGAAAAGCCTGGTTATGTGCAGTAGGTTTGATTTTTGCTATGCGTTTTTATCAAAATACTCTCTGGAATTTTGCCCTTTTTTCAGATATTGTCTGTTCAGCTTTTTTTCTACTCTTGAGTGCTGTATTAGTCGTGGGTCTTTTACCCTTATTTGAATCAGTCTTTCGTATTATGACGGATGTGACTTTGATGGAGTATATGGATCCAAATAATGATCTTCTCCGCCGTTTGACAATTGAAGCCCCTGGGACATATCAACACTCTGTTGTTGTTGGTAATTTAGCAGAAGCCGCAGCATCTGCAATAGGTGCTAATGGATTATTTTGTCGCGTATCCACTCTTTATCATGATGTCGGAAAATTAGCCACTCCTCAATATTTTACGGAAAATCAACAAGGAGGAATGAATATTCATCAACTCCTAACTCCACAGGAATCCGCTCAGGTCATTTTAGCTCATGTGAGTGAGGGCGTTGCAATGGGACGAAAAGCGGGTTTGCCCGAACAGTTCATAGACATTATTAAGGAACATCACGGAACCACTCTTGTTTACTATTTTTATCGTAAGCAGCTAGAAAAGATGGGTGGCGATAAAAATCTAGTGAATGAAAAAGAATTTAGATATTCAGGGCCCAAGCCCAGAAGTAAAGAGTCTGCTATCATTATGATTGCAGATACAGTAGAAGCTGCCTCCCGATCCCTAGATAAAGTGACAGAACAATCCTTGACTGATTTAGCCAATCGTCTAATTGGGGAAAAAGCTGAAGACGGACAATTTGATGACTGTTTGTTGACGTTTGAAGAGTTAGCGATTGTAAAAGAAACCTTGGTAAAAACATTAGTCGCTTTTGGGCATACGCGTGTTAAGTACCCAACAAAAGAAATAAAAAATGAGGGTGTTGATGCAGCTCCCTCCTTTGAGGCTTGATCTATGCAATACTCTTTAGCTTTAGTCACGGGCGCAAGCTCAGGAATTGGGCAAGCGCTTTGCGAAATTTTAGCTTCAAAAAAGATTTCTCTGATTATAACGGGTCGGGATTTAATAAAATTAGAGGAAACCGCTGCAAATTTAAGAAGTCAAGTGGAAGTGCAAATTATCCAGGCAGATCTTTCTATACCCAAAGAACGCCAAACAATTGTTGAAATTATCCGCATGCGTGGGCCTGATTTGATTGTGAATAATGCGGGTCTGGCTCTTTATAACGATGCTGTGAACTTTACAACAGAGCAACAACTCGCTATTCTTGAAGTTGACGGAATGGCCCTACTAGAATTTACCTTAGAAGGAGCAAAAGCGATGAAAGCTGCTAGAAAAAAAGGCACAATCATGAATATTTCTTCCGCAGCCTCTTTCTTTGTTTTTCCTTATTTTTCTGTGTATGCGGCGACTAAAAGTTTTGTAAACAAAGTCTCTCAATCCCTAGACTATGAATTACAAAAAGAAGGAATCAGAGTTTTAGTAGCTTGTCCTGGCATGGTAGATACTAACTTTCGTGTACGTTCGGGAGGCAAGCCTGTAGAGAGTACGAAAGGACTCATGACTTCAAAATATGCTGCAGAAGAAATATGGAAGCAAATTACTCTTCTAAAACCTTTACACGTCTTTGATTGGAAATATCGCTTAGCTGTAAGGGCTAGGTTTTTTATTCCGCAGTGGATCTCCATCAAAATCCTTATCAATAACATTAAAAATCGGTGCCAATGACCTCATTTGAAGAACTGGGTTTAGACCCTTTGATTTTGCAATCACTTGAAAAAATGCAATTCAAAAACCCCTCCAACATCCAAAACCAATCTATTCCTCTGATTTTAGCCGGCAAAGATCTGATTGCGCTGGCAAAAACAGGAACAGGAAAAACGGCCGCCTGCGCCATTCCTGTTTGTCATAAGGTGCGGGCAGATTCACTACATATACAAGCGTTAATCATTGTACCTACACGTGAATTGGCTATGCAATATGCAAAGGAAACGCAAAAAATTGGCAATGATAAAGATGTGAAAGCTTTTGCTATATTTGGCGGAGAAGATGCCTCTTTGCAACAATCTAAATTACGATCAGGCGTGCAAGTTCTTGTGGCAACTCCTGGACGATTAATTGATTTTATCTATAGTCGACAAATTGATTTAACCCATGTAGAAACTCTCATATTAGATGAAGCGGATGAGATGTTGGGGATGGGGTTTTATGAAGACCTAGAATTTATCATTAGCTGCCTGGTCCATGAACACCAAACACTTTTATTCTCAGCGACGATGAGGGAAGATATTCGGACTTTAGCCAAAAAGCATATGAAAACACCTACAGAGCTCTCTCTTCTCACAGATGAAGTTTCTCCAGAATCCATCGAACATCGTTTTTTATACTGTCATCATGAACAGCGCGATCAAGCTTTGGCGCGCCTTCTAGAGGATTTAAACCCAAAACAAACGATTATTTTCTGTCATTCACGCATTCAGTGTGAAAAAGTTTGTCGGGCTTTACAACGCAAAGTCGCAGATGTAGATCTATTGCATGCTGGTTTGGGACAGGATATTCGTTCCATCATTACCAATAAATTTAGGAATGGGAAAATTCGTTATCTCGTCGCAACTGATGTGGCAGCACGAGGTCTTGACTTTTCCAACGTGACGCATGTTTTTATTTATCAACTCTCTGATAACCCCGATATTTATGTGCATCGATCAGGCCGTACAGGGAGACAGGATCGTAAAGGAATTGTGGTTACTCTTGTCACGGATCGGGAGCTAACTGCTTTGCGCCGTGTGTTGCATCACATCAGAAAAACACCTATTTGGGTGGGAGATCCTCCCCCCGAGAAGCGGCATCCTCGAAAACATGTGCGTGCGCGGAAACCTGAGAATAAATAGTCTACTTTATTTTCTTCAAAAGGTTGCGCCCGATGATGCCCCAGTTTTTGAAGCAGCGCTCCTGTGCCTCTGTTCGCTATTTCCCGATAAAATTTAAGAGAAATTAAAGGGGAGTTTCGAAAGAAGTCTAATGAATCATTCTGTCGACTAACAGGGGTCAAACCCAGGTTAGTCATACTGTTCGCTTCTTGAAGTTAAACGATGTAATAATGTTTTACAGTTTACAATAAAACTTTTATGTTGCAAATAGATCAGAGAGGCTCCATTTTTTTAGAGCAAAGCGTACTCATACGAACGCGACGCAGTCAAAATTTTGAGACTCCTTCTATTTAAAAGACAACCTATGAGAATTTATCGTGGAAGGGAGCGATTATGGAAAGTAAAGTAAAGACTTACTCACCTCATTTTTTATGCGTGGGTCTTAGCTCTTTCCTCGTTTCAGAGATCATTGCACGGCCAGAGGCTTCAGATATCGTTCTTGATTTTTGTAAAAATATCCCCGATGCGAAAGAAAAAATATCCTTAGCTGCTTATGATATTTATCTGTTTGATCTTAATCTTTCATGGGATGCAGTTCTTGATTTGGTACGTAGTATAAGAGAAAAAGAAAAAAAGAAATCATTGATTTGTGTTCTTTATGATGTTTCCATTGACGAAAGAAAGCGTAAGCAGATGGAAGCGTCTGGAGTGGATGTTTTAATTCCTCAAGACGAAGCTAAACGCAAAATCCCGCTCATTTTAGATAAAATGAATTGGAGAGTAGATGCTTTGCCTGAATCACCCATTAAAAAAGCTTTAATAGAGCTCAAAAAAGAATATGATAAAACCATCGAACAAAAAATGGCTTCACTGAGAGAACTTTATCATCGGCTTCAGAAAAATCCAGATCAGATTCATGACTTTGTTGCATTGATCCATAAAATTAGTGGAAGCGCAGGTTCTTATGGTTATGCAAACGTTAGCACACTCTGTAAAAATATGGTGCAAGAAATTAATGAAAAAATAGCCGCAGGTTCAACCCAAGATTCTGTGTGGTTATCTACACTCCAACCCTTTATTGAAAATGTTAAAGAGGCTTTTAAGACTTCAACTTTTGATGAAGGGCAGCTTGTTTTTCAACCGACTATAGAAGCTAAAAAACCGTTACTTTATCTAGTCGATAATGATGTGGACTTTTTAGATCTCTTAGAAAGAGTGAAAGAGGAGTTTTCTTTTGATTTACAAGTAGAATTTGATCCTCAAAAAGCTTTCAACAAACTAAGTTCCCAAGAGTTTAATCCTCAAGGTTTAGTTGTTGCACAATCTTTTCGTGGATCAAATCTGACAGGTTTTGATCTTATCGACCTTCAAATACAAAAACAAATCTCTCCTCCATCTACTTTTACCATGTTGTTAGATCATGAAAGTTTAGATGTACGCCTAGAAGCAGCCAAAAAAGGAATCTCATATGTATTCCGCAAACCAGTCTCGGTCTATGTCCTCTTAAGAGCTATGGAAGCGTCTCTAAAAATTCAGACGCTGAAGCCGACACGAATTCTTATTCTCGATGACGATCCCGATTTTTGCAATTTTGTGGTGGCGGTTCTATCTGATATTGGTGTTTCCGCTACAGCTATACAAGATTCTTCAAATCTCTTTAAAACATTAGAGGAATACGATCCTCAAATATTAATGCTAGATATCATGCTTCCGAATCATGATGGATTTAATCTGCTTAAAACAATTAGGCAGGATCCTCTTTATAAGAATTTAATTATATTAATTGTGACAGGGGGGGATCCATCAGATACAAGTTTAAAAGCTTACTCAGAGGATGCTGACGATGTGCTTTTTAAACCTCTAGATAAAAATATTCTCCAAAAGAGAATTACCAATATTATAGAAAGGCGCCTTTCCTTATATGAATCTTCTGCTAGTTATACAGGCTTGATGTCTATAAATGATTTGATGGAGGAGTTAAATGCTTGTTTAAGAAATAAAGAAGAAGAGACTGTGCTTAGCTTATTTGAGGTGAATAATTTCAATGAATGGGTGCAAAAGAACGGAAAGGTGGCGGCTAAAGATCTCATTGTATCTATCAGTAACCAATTGCATTGGGCGGCTGATTATTTGAAAACATTTTGGTATAAGTCTTCTCTTTTTGCCATCCTATTTAATAGAGAACCCTTGGATTCTATAGAGAGAAAGATGGATGATTTATTATTTCAAATTGTTCAGTCTAAGCGTGATTTGAACTTATCATTCAATTGCAGTCTTGTTCCTATTGATAGAACGTTTGAAAATGCTTCAAAAATCCTACAAACTGCAGAAGAAGCTCTTTATGAAGTGAGAAAGGATATCCCCGTTAATATAGTTTGCTACAAACCTGATCAGAGAGCGAGTAAAAAGGAAGTTGTTTTTATAGATTCAGACGAAGATTTGCTAAAAATCCTTAAACATGCATTTGAATATCAAGGGCTGGATGTTAAGGTCTATAAAGAAGGGGGAGAAGCGTTAGCTGATTTAACTCAACGCAGTGAAAATCAATTACCTTCGCTAATCATCATGGAACGAAATCTGCCTGACATGGACGGTATGGGATTATTGATAAAACTAAAAAATCGCTTCAGAACGACGATCCCCACATTTATGCTCACTGTATTTTCTTCTGATAAAGATATTGAGGAAGGAATAAAACAAGGAATCCTTGAGTATATTACCAAGCCTTTCAATATCTCCATACTAGTTGAAAAAGCTTTGCGGGTAGTGGAAAGAAAAAAATAGACATATCCTCTAGTTTCCTTTCTCGTGAAGTGTGTTCCAAACCTGACGAATATTGGGGAATTTAGGTTCCCATTGATACTCATCCATGTCCACCGACCAAAGAATAGCTCCTTTTAAGCTATTTTCAAGGACTTTTTTTGCCTTCATTCCAATAGTTTCAGGGGTATCAAAACTGACCCATATCTGCGAAGGGAGATGATAGCCATATGCTGTATTTGTAACGGAGTCTGCCCCAAATTGAAGGTGATTCAACTGAATCATATCAGAAATTTCGTAATAGGCGAGCAATCCAGGTTGTTGAGTCGAAGGACCTGGGCGTCCTGCAGCTGTAAATGGAAGGCCAGCACCAAAATTTTTCGTACTCAAATCTCTCACACCAGCAAAGGTGTGGCCAAATGTGGGCATTCCGAGAATAATTTTGTTTGCGGGTACACCATTGGAAAGATAGTTTTGTAAAGTTTTTTGAATGAAATAGGAGCTCAAAGGATCCGTGTCGCGATTCAATGGTGCATTGACTCCGGTGATTGGGGGGACATTGAAAGGTCCATGATAGTCATAGGCCATGACATTCATACGATCCACATAGTGTGCACACTGAGCTAGCCATTTAAAATATTCTTCTGGATGGTCTTGGTATTTTTTCGGCAAGCCCACTGGCATAACAGCAGGGGCTGTGTAGGATAAATACAAGGAGGGCTGAGTAGCTTTAAAAGCAGATTGGCATTCTTGTAAAAAGAGTAAGAAGTGTTCAAAATCTTCAAACTGTCCTCCTCTAGTCAGGTCACCTGGATACTCCCAATCAATATCGATACCATCAAAATTAAAGCGATGGGCATATTGAATGACTGAATCAATAAACTGTTGTCTATTTTCTTTTTTAGCGACCATCTCGCTAAATAATTTATAGGTATTAATCCCTGTTCCTTGAGCATCCTGCGGGTTATTAAAATTCCAACCCCCAATGGAAAGAAAAATATTTAAACCTGTTTTCGATTGCTGTTTTAATTTTAAAATTTCAGGGTAGAGCTTGTTCTGATCATTTCCCTCCATAGGCTGAATGCTAAAATCACCCGTAAGATGAGGATGTGAGGGGTCTACTGATTTTGTGATATAGCCAAAACCTGCAAATGCGTAGTAAAGGTCTGTTAAATAGTCTGTATCTATCATCGAAGGGGAAAAAGGTTTACGGTTGCCAGTTGCAGGTCGGTATTGTGAATAATTTTCAAAGTAGGCCGCAATGACTCGATTTTCTTTTTCAGCTCTGAGTAAGTGTAAAGAAAAGAAGCTTACGCTCAGTACAGTCAAAAATAGAACATCTAGAGTGCGTATCTTCATAGATTTATTAAGTTCAAATTTCGATTTGCTAAGAGTCTAAAAAAAGTGTATACAGGAATCTTTTAATATTTGATAGCATTAAATCATATGGACGCTCTTCTCAGATATATCTTGTACAATATTGCATTTACTTTACTGACGTTGGAAATTGTTTTGATGGTCATCTGTTGCCTTGCAATCATTGTCACTAAAATTATAACGAAAAGAAACTTGATCAAAAGAAATTACATCCAAGACGAGATAGGAAAAATTATTGAATCTCATCTCTTTCATGAGCAACCCATCGAAAAAATTTATATACCTCAAAAATTTTCTCAATTTAGGAATTTAGTAGAGGTCTTGGAAAAGTATGATCAGCGTTTTAATGATAATCGCTGGCTTGTGATCAAAGAAAAAATCTTCATGACCTACTTATTGCCTCACCTGGAAAATATGACTTCTAGTCTGTTTTGGGTCAATCGTCATCTTGCCGCAAGGGCTCTACTTTTATGTCCACAAAAAGCCGATGTAAAATGGCTTCATAAACTATTGAATGATTCCAGATATCTAGTGCGGGTGACAGCTGCCGTCTGTATTACGAAAACCTCTCATCGAGAACTATTCTATGAGGTGCTTAAAAAAATGAGCGAAGAGACGAGCCTATCGCAATTTCCTTATCGCGATGCACTCATTCAGGTCGATCAAGAAAAGTATGATTGGATGGCTGCATTACTTTCTAAAGAGTCTGATAAAAAAATTATTGCCATTTGTCTAGATGTGTTATCTAGCCGCTACTCTCGGCATTTACTTCCTTTGATCAAGCCTTTTGTAAATGACCCTGATAGTGCTTGTCGCACATTAGCGATAAAGGCCCTTGGAAATATTCCTAATGAAGAATCTATTCGATTGTTGACCGAGCATTTAGTAGATTCTGAATGGGAGATTCGCGCTGAATCTGTCATTGGCTTACAAAAACTCTATGCCGTTCAAGCAATTCCTAAGATACAAGTCTTATTAAATGACCCGGTCTGGTGGGTGCGTTTGCAGGCAGCTCTTGCGTTGAAAGCTTTTGGGATAGAAGGACGAGATGTGTTATCAACGCGAGATCGTGAGAATGAACCCAGAGCTTATGAGATTGCTCAATACGCTTTAGCTCTTCCTTAATTCAAACCTAACTTGCCCCCTAGATCCTAGTACAAGCTTAATTTGACAATTGAGATAATAAAATGACTAGTTTGAGCAAGAACCCTCTTTAGTAACCGTATGTATTTTTCTTGGAAACATCCTTGTTATTTGACTAAAAGTGGGTTCTATTCATTTTCTTAAGCCAGATTGCAAATATCGAACACAACCAGGTGTTGTCTTGTTGCGATTGTGTTCCGAACTTGGCCTTCGGCCCTTGTCCTGTCACTTGTCAATTTCGGGCAATGTACATGCGTGATTTAGTGGCCAAGTTTGGTTTTAAGTTATATTTAGAAACTTTCTTTAGGTATCTATCGAAAGAAAGTTAAAAATAAAGGTTCGTTTAAAGAAGAGGAACTTCTCTATTGGTTTTGAACCTTTTCATAGCCCTCTCGAATGGGAGTCCAACCGGCTCTTTTAGGTTTCGGGGCATAAAGACCCTTAAGCCTCCACCACATGAGTAGGTAGTGATATCCTGTGTAGCATGAAACACATTTCATCATGCGAGCAAAATCTACCCAAGAACTGTATGTCTCATAGGCTACAAATTCAATCATAAGAGTGACTAGCACTAATAAGATAAGGAACAGCCAGCTGACAACTGCTAAGGAAAGAACTAGTATAGGATCGACAGTGCCATATAAAATGGCTATCGCTAAAATGATAAAGCCAGATATTTCAATTAGAGGGGCAATTTTTTCAAAGATAGTCATGGGGCAGACAAATAATCCAATCGATCGATATTTAGGATTGAACCACATGTCGCGGTATTCCCAAATATTTTGGGTCGTTCCTTTGTACCATCTTAAACGCTGTTTTCCTAAAGTTTTAATGGTTTCAGGGGCTTCTGTCCAGGCAACGATATCGGGAAGATACGTAATTCTATAAGGAATTTTTCTATCGAGGTAGTATTTATGCATTCGAGTAATAATTTCTGTATCTTCAATAATTGAGCTACGATCATAGCCTCCAATATCAATTAATGTTTTTAATTTAAACATTCCAAAATTGCCCGGAATCACTAAAGTTCCCTTCGTCCAACTTAGCCCCAAACGTTCAACTAAAAAACCTTTCATGAAGTCTATCACTTGGAAGCCAAGCAGCATTTTTTTAGGAAAATTTACTTTTACAATGCGGTTATCAGAGACTGTACAACCATTCACATTTCCAATGGAGGCATGAGCGGCGACAGTGTCGGGATGCAAGAGAAAGGGTCTAATTAGACGATTAAGCGCTTTATCATCGACTAGTGTATCGGCATCTGCGCAAACCACAATTTGCGAGGTGCAGGCATTCAAACCTGCATTGAGAGCATCAGCCTTTCCTCCGTTGACCTTATCGATGACTAATAAATCGGGATATTTTGCGCTCGCATAGTAGCTTTTAATTTCACTTGTGACAAAAGTACCTGGACACGAGGGGGGGACAGGATACAAGGAAAAATTAGTGTTTAATAATTCAAAAGTATTATCGGTGGATCCGTCATTAACAATAATCACTTTCTTGTAGCGATAGGAGAGGCTTAACATGTTTTTGACAGTGTGGATAATATCTTTTCTTTCATTAAATGCTGGCACAACAAACGTAATGATAGGTAAAGAGTTTGAGCGTAAAACGCGATAGATATCTTCAGCAGGGACTTCTCTAAAACGTAAGAGGATGATGATGCAGCCAATAAAGGTTTGAATAATAGAGATTAAAGCGAAAATAACAAAGATTGCCCCATAAATAATAAAAGCTCTCCAACCCCAAGAGAGTTCTGAGAAACCAATCAGCCAGAGCATTTTGAAAAAATTGATAATATCATCGATCAAAGACATGGTATCCCCTACTTTGATAAAGGTTGCATGGGAAAGATAGAACTAAAAACGCCATGTGAGCTCTCCAGCAATCGTCCACATCGTATACTTTTCTGTGTCTCGATAATAATCGGCATTTAGAGTAAGCATAAGTTGATTATACTTATAAATGAGTGTGCCCACTAGTGTGTTAAATTGACGTCGATCCCAAATGATCGGAGGCTTTACTGTGGTTGGGTTTACCACAATAATTTGTGCAAAACGGGTACGTGTGTCTTGCCAGCCATGAGCATAACTTAAACTGGTGTAGAAGGTATCTGCCCAACAAACTCTCCAGGATTTTTCTAATGTAAGTTGGAGTTGATTAATGATTTGTGGTTTATATGTATAGTAGTCTGGAATGTTTTTAGCAAATGTCTGATACTTCGCATAATATCTAAACAGAATATTATCTGAGTAATACGGGGGTCTCCATTGAAACCAGCCTAAAACTCTTTGAGAGTTGTTATTCACAAAATCATTGTACCAGTAGGCGTCCGCTTCGAAGCCAATCCATCCCCTTTTAATGATTTTTCTTTCATAAGTTCCGCCTATAAAGTAATACCCCACTAACTTTGCTAAATTTTTGCTAAAATCTCTTGCAACTAGATCAGATCCGCTGGAAAAAAATAAAGTGGCTTTTTCAATAGGTTTATGATAGGTGAAGATTAGAGCCGGTTCAGCAATATTACCTCTATACATTTTAAATTGACTATAGCGATATGGAGAATAGTTGGTGAGTCCAGCGCGTATTTCTAGAAAAAAGCACGGACTGTATACCCATTTAGCCCCTAAGGCAAAGCGTTGCACATCGAATGAATAAAGAGTTCTGCGTGTGATCAAATCCTTTAAAACATAAAATTGATCAGCAATGCTTCCCCATATATTCAGGGCATTGTTGAGAGGATAGTTTAAAAGAGCCTTTATTCCGTAAACTAGATATTCAGCAGACCAGCGATGGCTTGAGGGATCCCATTGATCTTCTTCATGATAAGCTCCGCCTAAATTAAGCGTGGGTTCTGTTAAAAATAAAATGTTATGGTAGGTTCTTCTAGCCCATTTTGGCTTAGGTTCGCACCGGCCCATTTGATTACCTTCGATCACCCCGTTAATTACTTCATAAGTGGCTAAGGCAGAAAAATTGAATTGTTCGCTTAATCTAAGGTCTGCTAGATAGGAAAGTGCCGTTAAATTTTCTGGATCAAGCGATAAGGCCTGGTCGAAATATCTTTCAGCTAAACAAAATGAACCATTTAATGTTTGAATGCGCCCCAAACCTGCCCAGGCTTCTACATCTTCAGGATCTTGTGTAACTAAAAATGTAAAGATGCTTTGACTGGCAGCAAAATCTTCCATTAAGATGTAGGTAAATCCAATAGCTCTCCAGATATACCAAGCTTCAGGATCTAGCATTAACGCTTGATGAAAGATTTCTAGTCCACAACAATATTGCTGCAGGTTAACATACATTTGACCTAAAGGTAAAAGACGCGCGGGATCTTCCGGAGAAGAGGCGACCAATTGCCGATAAATAGGAATCGCTAATTCAAACTCTTCTTGATCAGCTAGACGATTAGCAATATCCATCGTGGGTCCATCCACCGCGTTTTGCCAAGAACGCTGGACCCATTGCGCATCTGGGAGGATTTTCCATAACCCTGCAAAAACCTCTTGTGCTTCTTGATAACGCTTTTGTTTCATAAGCAGATCCGAGAAAAAGCTCATGGCTGAGAGATTTTTTTGGTCAATGCTTAGAGCTTTTTTATATAGCATTTCGGCACTGCAAAAATTATCTTTGAGTGCATATACACGACCTAGACCTGCTAGCCCTTCGGGGTCTTTACCGTCAATTTCAAAAGCTTGAGTAAGGGTCTCAAAGGCATTATCGAGATCATGATTAAAGAAATAAGCATACCCTAAGGCAACTCTTAGTTCGTTTTCATCAGGATTTTTTTCCAGGCCGCTAAGATTAACGGCGATAGATTGTCCATATTCTCTCAAGCGCATATACATTTGACCCAATCCGTAGATATAGCGGGGATTATTCGGAGATTTTTCTAGGAGATATTGGTAGCGCTGAGCGGCGGCTGAAAATTGATCTTGCTTAATTAAATCCTGAATTTCGTCTAAAACAGAACCATAGATTGCATCGTCTAGAGATAAGCGAATCCATTTGTCTTGGGGTCTTAAATGTAATAATTTTTCATAAACCTTTTGTGCCTCGTAATAACGTTTTTCCTTCATCCATAAATCTCCTAAGGATGAAAGAGCTGCAATACGGTTTGGATCAACGGCTAAAGCGGTTTTGATTAAATTTTCCGACTTCTTTAATTTTCCTTGTAGCATGGCAATGTAACCTAAACCAGCTAAGGCATCAGGATTTTTAGGATCGAGCTTTAATGCATGGTTAAATGCTCGTTGCGCCTCTTGAATATCCTTTTTGGAAAGGTATACAAGACCTAATGCTGCATATAATTCTGCTGAATGAGGAGCTATCTTAATTCCCTTCTGATAGATGTCGATCGCTTTTTCATACTGTTTTGTGTTATGATAAAAAAGGCCAAACCTTAGATAATAATCTCCTAGATTAGGTTCTTCCGCTATTAGCTGTTGCCAAAGGGCTTCTTCTCCTTTAAATTCTTTAGCCTCGTGTTTTTTCTTGATCTCCTTGATCAATCGTCCATGTTTAGCGTCTGCTATTGCTAATTTTATCCATTTAGCAGAAGGTTGAAGTCTTTGAATTTTATCATAAATTTTAAGTGCATAATCATAATTGCCCAATTCAACCATCAGATTAGCAAGAAATACTAAAGAGGTGATATGATTAGGGTCTTCCTGGAGTGCTTTTTGATAGAGCAGCATCGCGTCGCTGGTGTGATTTTGCATTTCCTCAAACCTTCCTAACCCAGCCAGCGCTTCTGCATTGTGAGAATCTTTTTTTAAGACCGTCTCAAAATATTTTCTACCCGTACTAAAATCGCCATTTGCTAAGTAGGCGAATCCTAGAGCATTTCTTAAGTCATCTGATTGAGGAAGAATTTCAAGAGCTTTTTGATAAAGCTGGATGGCATCTTGATACCGCTGCAATTTGATGTATAGTCCGCCTAGTTTGATGTAGTAATCGGCGTGTAAAGGCGATTCTTGAATTAATTGGAGATAGAGTGTCTCCGCTTGTGAATAATCTTTGGATTGCTCATTTGCGGTAATTTTTAATAGAAGAGGAGCATACTTTGTGTCTTCTAGAGCTATTCTAGCCCAACCAGCCTTGGGATTAATTTGTAGAATTTTTTTATATAAATCAGAAGCTTTTTCAAACTGTTTTTCTTGTTCCCATAATTCAGCCAGATAGGATAACGCTAAAAGGTTTTCTGCATTAATTTCCAAGGCTGTTTGATATAGATTGAAGGCAGCCTTGGGGTTGCCTTTTAAGACAGCCAATTTTCCTAAACCCGCAATTGCATCGGCATTTTTAGAGTCGATTTGATAAGCTTTTTTTAAATACCTTTCTGCTTTTTTCAGTTCATGCATTTTTAAATACACTAGACCAATGTTAACGCGAAATTGATTCACTGAGGGGTTCTTTTTTAATCCGCGCAGGAACATTTGGAGGGCTTTAGGGTATTTTTTCATCTCTACATAGAGATTTCCTAGGCCTAAATAGACATCTTCACTTTCGGGTGCTTTCTGTAGCAATGTTTGATATTTCAGTAAAGCTGTTTTGATATCGCCCGCAGATTCAAGTTGATGAATTTCATCAAAAAGGGCCCCATACATCGCTCTTATTAAACTTTGCTGTGCCCACTGCTCTTGAGGATGAGTTTTTAAAATACCTCTAAGAAGACGCTCTGCCTCTTTATAATTTTTTTGACTCATCTCGAGATCAATTAAATACGCATTGGCGGATGGATTAAATGTATTGATGTTTAATGCCGCTAGATACAGATTTTTTGCTACAAAAGGATCTCCGGATAGAGCATAAATACGTCCTAAACCAGCTAGAGCCTCAACGTTTTGAGGGTCGAGCTTTAGGACTTGTAGAAATTCAGTTCTGCTTTGATTTAACTGCCCTGTAAGTAAATGGATTTGAGCCAGTTTTTCATAAAGTACGTTCGAATTTGGATGAATTTTTATGCCGCGTTCGATAATTTCTAGGGCATTTTGATAACGCTTCTGCTGGATGTAGAAATTAGCAAATCGAATATAGTTATTGATGTTATCGGGATATGCATTCAGTAGTTTATTAAAAAGTTCAGTGGCTTCCTGATATTGATTTTTATCGATTAATTTTTGCAATAGTTCAATTTCAGGTGCTATTTTAGCTTCTTTAGCTGCATTCTGCGCCCAGATTGCAGATGGATCTAAGCGAAAGATTTCATTGTATAGTTTGTAGGCTTCAGGGAAATTTTTTTGTTCCATCCTCAGTTGGGCTAAAAATGAAAGAGCTAATAGATTAGAGGGGTTAATAGACAAAGCTTCTTGAAACATCTTTTCAGCTTTTTCAAAATCTCCGTTAATCGCCGCAATTTGTCCTAATCCTGCGATTGCTTCCGATGGATCCCCCAACCCCTTTTCTAGGACATTTTCCCAGATTATTTCAGCATGGCAGTAATCTTTTTTTTCTAGATAGGTGAATCCTAAAGCTAGTTGAAGAGCACTCTCATTTGGATATTGTTTGATGGCTTCTTCATATAAGCGAATGGCTTCTTTAAAGTTTCCGTTTTTTGTATAAAGTCTGCCTAGCCCCAAATAAGTTTCTAGGTTAGGTTCGCGTGCTAATTGATCTTTATAAAGTTTAATAGCTTCAGAAAAGTTGCCTTTTGTCTCGAGAGTCTGAATTTTATCAAGGACAGGTCCAAATTGAGCTCTTTTTAAAGCTTGTTCTACCCAAATGGCTTTTGGATCTTCTTTCAATAATTTTTCCAGAAGGGCTGTCGCTTCTTGATAACGTTTTTGTTCAATCCTCATCTCTGCTAGATAAAATAACGTGGTAAATTGGTAAGGATTTTTAGATAGGACTTGTTGATAATAAGCCTCGGCCTTTGAATAATCATGGCTTAAGGCTTCGAAACGCCCCATTCCTGCTAAAGCTTCTAAATTATGCGGGTCTTTCTTTAAAACTTGTTCAAGTAGTTTTTGACTGCTTATGCGATCATTGTTGTTAAGATAGGATAGCGCTAAAGATGTTTTAATTTTTATATTTTCAGGATCTAACTTTAAAGCCTTCGAATAATATTCGATGGCCTTAGAATAGTCCCTTAACGAATAATACACATCAGCTATTGCTACAGTCAGTTTCAAATTTTCAGGATTTTTTTTAAGCTGCTCTTGATAATGATCAATAATTTTATAAAAATTATCTCGAAATTTTTGATCATCTTCTTTCAAGCCCGCGTGGAGCCCATTAATGGAAGAGATTAAAAAAATAATTTTAAAAAGAATGTTGCGTGTTTTCATAAACTGATCTGTATATATGATGCATAGAATTTATTTCACCGAATTTTAGTTTTTGCAAAAAAAAATACTAAAACTACCCAATCCTGTGCCTCTGCCTGTGCCCGAGCCTCTGCCTGTGCTTGAGCCTCAGCCCGCTCTTTTCCAATTAAGCTTTAAAAGAAATTAAATTGGACTCCTTTCTTGAAGTCACAAATCCTGTGCCTCTGCCTGTACCCGTGCCT
>MKSK01000006.1:0-156574 GCA_001897225.1 Chlamydiales bacterium 38-26 | reverse complement strand
GAAGTCACAAATCCTGTGCCTCTGCCTGTACCCGTGCCTCTGCCCGGTCTTTTCCGGTTAAGCTTTAAGAGAAATTAAATTGGACTCCTTTCTTGAAGTCACAAATCCTGTGCCTCTGCCTGTACCCGTGCCTCAGCCCGCTCTTTTCCAATTAAGCTTTAAAAGAAATTAAATTGGATTTCTTTCTAAGAGTTGAGTTAAAAATGATGCTTCCATGGGGCATAATGAAATACGAGCAATACAAAATTATCAAAGAAATCGATTAATAAAAAGCCATTAGCTATAGAGGAAAAGCTGCAGAAGCGAGAAATTTCTAAAGAGAGGTTCGTAAACGAAAATGTAATAGATCGTCTAAAACGATTTAAGATATTGAGCGATAAATATAAGAATAGAAGGAAGCGATTCGAATTGAGATCCAAGGTGATTACAGGAATTTATAATTTTGAGGTTGGAAGATATGGGGGAAACGTTATTGAAGGATAAAGGTCCTATTCTGGATCATGAGAAGTTAGATGTGTATCACATCGCAATGGAATTTGTGATCATGTCCGACGCAATCATAGAACATATGCCGCGTGGTAGGGGATATTTAAGCGACCAGTTACAACGCGCTGCACTGTCAATATCTTTAAATATAGCAGAAGGAGCGGGGGAATACGCGATCGATGAAAAAGTGAGATTTTATCGTATGGCTAGGCGATCAGCAACTGAATGTGCAGGTATTTTGGACGTCTGTCAGAAATTACAATTGTTAGATGAGCAAAAATATATCAAGGGTCGGGAACTGATAGTACGAATAGTATCGATTCTGGTCAAAATGGCTCAACGAAAAAATAATCGTGTAAGGTCGGACAGAGGTAGAGACATAGGCACGGGCGGAGGCACAGGCAGAGGTAGAGGTAGAGGTAGAGGAACGGGGTTGCAGTTTCAATAGAGCCCCTGATCAATCAGGGGCTCTGAGAAGTAGGTCTTACTTAATTTTTAATAGATCTTGTTTGAGAGCCGCTAATAATGAAGCCGCGTGTTTTTCCCCTTCACGAATCGCTGATTGTATGTCGTCAAAATTTTTACGGACAACGCCACAATAGATTTTAATTTTGGGCTCTGTGCCAGAGGGTCTAATGACTAATTTAGTCCCATCTTCAAGATGAAAAACTAATACTTCAGATTTAGGTAAATCAATCTTTTCAACTTCTCCTGTTTTGAAATTTTCTCTTTTTGATTGAAAATAATCTTCTAAAATTAAGACCTGGATATCTTGTATTTTTTTGGGAGGATTTTTTTGTAAAGCCTCCATACCTTTATTCATCTGATCTTTCCCAGCTTTACTATCTTCGAATTTAACTGAAATCAGCTTTTCAATATAGGTGCCATATTTTTTCCAAATTTCATGGAGTTTATCTAAAAGAGTCTTCCCTTCTAATTTAGCCTGTAAGGCCATTTCACAAATCAATACAGAGCAAATGATAGCATCCTTATCCCGCACTATCGTTCCATACAGATATCCGTAGGATTCTTCTCCGCCAAATAGATATTTATATCCATCAGGAGCCTGTTCCCATTCACGAATTTTTTCTGCGATATACTTAAAACCCGTGAGCACATTAAAACAGGTTTTTTTGTAGGACTTGCAAATTTCTTGGAAGAGTTCGGATGTGACAATTGTTTTTACGAAAGCTGCATTTTCAGGTAGGCGCTTTTGTTTAGATAGAGCTTCGAGGATATGATGAAGCATCAAGCAAGCCATCTGATTACCGTCAATTCTATGGATGTCACCGGAGTGATAAACAACTGCACCGACTCGGTCTGCATCCGGATCCGTGGCAATGAGGACGTCCCCTTGAACTTCTTTTAAAGTTTCGATTCCTAGTTTTAGAGCTTCCGCTTCTTCTGGGTTAGGAGATTTGCATGTGGGGAAATCTCCATTCGGAATGACTTGGGGACCCACTAGTTGAATATTAGAAAATCCCCAGCGTTTCATGGCCTGAGGAATCATGGTAATTCCTGTGCCATGTAAACTTGTATAGACAACTTTAAGGTTTTTTCCTTCTTCTTGATTTTCTTCTGGATAAAGTTGCAAGGGGACTATATCTGATAAGTATTTTTGGTCTAGTTCGCCATCGATCCATTCGATAAGAGGATGTTCTAAGCTGGTGACTTGTTTAACCATGTGAATATCTGTAATTTTATTCACTTCGTCCACAATTCCTTGATCGTGCGGGGGAAGAACTTGAGCCCCATCGTTCCAATAGACTTTATAGCCGTTATACTCGGGGGGATTGTGCGAAGCTGTCAACATAATAGCAGAGCTACATTTTTTATAACGGCAACCGAAAGAAACCATCGGCGTGGGACGAATCTCCTTGTAGAGATAGACATGAATTTGATTAGCGGCAAACACTTTTGCACACTCTTCCGCAAATTCGCGAGAATGGTGGCGCGAGTCATACCCAATAAGTACGGAATGTATGCCACTAGCAGGCTTAGGCTGTTTGTTTAGATAATTAGCTAATCCTTGCGTGCAAGCTCTGATTGTGTATGCATTCATGCGATTAGTGCCGACCCCCATGATGCCACGCATGCCCCCTGTTCCAAACGAGAGGTTTGTATAAAAAGCATCCAGCACTTCTTGAGGATTTTCTCTTAGCATTCTTTCGATGATTTGCTTTGTTTGTTCATCGTAGGCCCCGTTTAGCCAAGCATTTACGTTGCGATTGGTCACAGAATCAAATTGTTTAATATCTAATGTTTTAGTCATGTACGACCTTCGTTGAAAGTTAAACAGGGTTTTAGAATAAACTGAAGTGATCAAAAAAAACGATTTTTGCGATCACTTGGGTATATATACTCGATTACATTCAAAAGTTCAAATTTTTAGTTCATTTATAAAAGACGAATCTAGGTTAGATTATTGATCTTCACGATCCTTGAGGATTTGACGAATACCTGCAACAACAAATAAAACAAGAAACACTAGACAGACAATCCCTACAACGGCAGCTTCCACAAATAGACCTGCACCTAGAATGTTTATCATAAAGAATACCATTTATTGATCGTTATATGATACCAGTTGATTTCAAATTTTTGGCCTTTTAAAACTAGTTTTCTTAATGAACCACGTCCATAGTCTTGTAAAGATAATTGACTTTCTGCAGCTTGGTGGCAGGTCCATGAGCTAAAAAATAAAAACGCAGATTATTACAAAAGAGGAACGATTGTCAAGAAACAACAACTATGCTAGGGTGACGCCATAAAAACTTCTTTAAAAATTTGCTATATCTTAGAGCATCTGTATACATAAGGTCGAAAAATATGCAACAACCACGCGAACATTGGGGATCTAGATTAGGGTTTATTTTAGCTGCGGCGGGGTCAGCGATTGGACTAGGGACCCTATGGAAGTTTCCTTATGTCACTGGAGAAAATGGCGGAGGCCTTTTTGTTCTTATTTATATTTTTTGTATATTTTTTATAGGTGTGCCTATCTTTATTGCAGAATTGCTGTTAGGCCGTAGGGCTCAAAGAGCAGCGGTGGGGATTTTTGCTACGTTAGCAGAAAATTCTCCATTCTGGAAAATTGCTGGGTGGTTGGGGGTGGCTTCTTCATTTTTCATTTTATCTTTTTATTCTGTGTTGGCCGGGTGGGGACTGAATTATGTATTTATGAGTTTGACTCAGTTTTATGTGGGCCGGACACCTGAGCAGATTAGTGCTATTTTTGACACCCTTTCTTCCTCTGCAGATATTACAATTTTTTGGCACGCAGCCTTTATGGTTCTATCTATGGCTGTCGTTTATGTTGGTGTTAGACAGGGGATCGAGTTTTGGAGTAAGTTCATGACTTCAGGCTTATTCATCTTGTTGATTGGTTTAGCGATGTACACTTTAACCTTGGAGGGGGTTGGTGAAGCAATGCGTTTTCTTTTCTACCCCGATTTGGCAAAATTTAAACCCTCCGGTGTTCTGCAAGCTTTAGGTCTTTCCTTTTTCACTTTAAGTTTAGGACAAGGTGTGATGCTCACATATGGAAGCTACATGCGTCGGACGGAAGATATTCCTAAAACTGCAGCTATTATAGGTTTTATGATTATTTTTGTTGCATTAATCGCGGGACTGGTGATTTTTCCCATTATTTTTACGTTTGGATTTGCTCCACAAGGAGGACCGGGGCTTGTTTTTAAAACATTACCCGTTTTGTTTGCTAAGCTTCCAGGTGCATTAATCTTATCCACTCTATTTTTCGTTCTATTTGTATTTGCTGCTTTAACCTCTGCTGTGGCGATGATTGAAGTCATTGCGGCAAACTTTATGGATTTGTTGGGATGGTCTCGCCATAAAGCCGTTTTAGTCACTGGGATCAGCTGTTTTTTATTTGGAATTCCAAGCGCACTTTCGAATAGCCATACACTTTTTAGTAACTGGGAACTCATATACGGAAAAAATTTCTTCAATACAGTGGATGATATAGTCTCTCTCTGGTTACTCCCTCTCGGTGGATTAATGATTGCAATTTTTACCGGATGGGTCTTAGACCAAGAAATCAGTCGCTCAGAGTTTTCAAGTGGAACGAGTTACAAGTATCTATGGAAACCCTGGTTATTCTTTACGCGTTGGATCGCTCCTATAGGGATTATTCTAATTATTTTGCAACAAGCACATCTAATTAATATTGATGCTATTTTGTAATAGACATTGAAAATAAATATAATATTGATGATATAATATTATTAATTTTCAACTTTATGCAGGTGCATGATGGACTATCGTGTTGACCATTCACGTCTTTATATTGAAAATCCCCAGATAACCCCTAATCCACCTATTATATTACACTCCGGGGCAGCACATTTTTTTCATAAGATTTTCCATACTATTCTTAAGATTTTCCCCAACATAAGTAAAAAGGATCCATTTTCCCATAAATCTTCTTTCGGAAGTTTTAAGGTGAAATTGGATGAGCATATTTACTACGTAAACAAAAAAAGTTATTTGGATTGGAGAATAAAAACAGCTGCTGATGTGCCTTTTGAGGGAAGTTATGCCAAAGATCTGGTAAAGATGATCAAATCTCCCCCCGGCTTAGAAAAATCTAGAAAATCGTCCGTCAATCTCGATCCTGCATCGCAGCAGGTCCCACCAGACTTATCAGGTAAAGAAAAAGCCGAAAACCTTGAAAAAGAGAAGCTGCAAGACGATTCCCTAACTTCATCCTCAGAAAAAAATTTGCTAAAAACTGCGAGCGACAATCTTGATCTTGAAAACCCTGACACTTGGTTGCAAGCAAAAAATACAGAGGCTTTTCGTGATTTACCTACATATAAGCTACTTGAGGCCCTTCGAAAAATGCCTTTAAACTTTTGGATGGAAGTTTCTGCTCTCGTGGAAAATAACCTAAACTCCAAGCAGGTGGCTTTTGAGGATTCAATCCCTCTCCTGGAAGTCCTAGGAAAATGTAGCGAGAAGGAAAGAGAGGAGTTCAGCCATTATTTTTTAAGTAAACTTCCTATGGACCGTTTAGTTTTAATCCATGTGGCTCTCCTTAGCTCTCCTAGTCTTCCAATTTCGGATCGCATGACTTGGATCTCCTCTGCCTATAAGGCCAGAGATGTCATAAATCAAGCCAAGGATAAATATTCATTTGCCTGGCAACTCTTTGATCTCTGTAAAAAGCTTAAAGAGTCTAAGAACCTCTGGAAATCTTTAGATGATCTTTTCCCAAAATTTGCAATTGAAGTTTTTTTTAATCCTTGTATTGTAGGTATTTTAAAATATAGCAAAAATCCCGCAGAAGATTTCGCACTTTTCTCTAACGTATATGTATTTCAGAGGGCTCTCCCTTCTAACACTCAACCAAGTCGTTTTCTAGAACAAAACCTTACACAAGACGAGAAGAAAAAGTTACTGGATGTAATCTATTCACTCCGAAATATATTGGGGAAAAAGTATGAGAAAGTAGAGTTCATGAACATGAAGCAACCCTCATATGCGGGAGGAGATTTATTGGAACTTATTGCTAAAAAAAGCGACTTTAATGCAAGTGGTTCTGTGTTTTTTGACTATCTTGAGAAAGCCTATAAGGATTACACGGCTAGAATAGAAGAGAGAATGCGCTTTTCATTTGACTTGCTTGAAGCCATAGTTAAACGAGAGAGGGATTTAAATAAAATTGGGACTTGTTTTAGAGAATTGAATATTTATAAAACAATTCCATCCTATAAAAGTGTGATGCCTGTTTTTGTTAGGGACTGTATGGCGATAGCCTTAAAAAATTATCAAGACGAAGATAGGTATAAAAAGATTCTTATTTATCTTAAAAACAATTTAATAGCAGGTTCATCGGAGATTCAAGGATTGTTTGATCCTAATGTTGAGGATGAAGTTCTTAATCAAATATTAACTGCCGAGGAAATTATGCTTCTTAAGGATTGGAAAAAATCCCACCTTGAGAAGGGTTCTGATGCTGGCAGCAAACAAGATCGATAGATGTTTACACTATTTTAAAAAAAGTAGTATAATAAAGCGTGGATTAACCCAAATAATCGGTTAGGAGGCTATTTTATGAAAGATGCCGCACATCATTTGAAACATGTTCAAAAAAAAGTTCTTCAAGAAATACGAAAAACATCCAGGTCTGTAAGTAAAGAAAGCCTAAATAATCATTCAAATCCGACTGTGAACCACCGTTTAGCCTTTGCACAACCGAAAAGCGGCTAAAATCCTCATTTATATAATCTAAGCTTCGGCAGGGGTGGCAGAATACTGCCTCCCTCTACCACCAGATTCTTCGACGCCAAACACAGAACGAAGAATCTCAGTGTCCACAACTTCATGATAAATCCCGTTTCTAACACAACAACCTTGATTCAGAATGATCACTTCATCACAAAATCTCTCAGTGGTGTAAAGATCATGATTGGCAATGAGAATAAGCTTTCCTTCCGTTGCCAATTTTTTTAACAATTCCCATATCTCTAGTTGATGACGAATATCCAAATTAGAAGTAGGTTCGTCCAGCAATAGCAGGGGCGTTTCTGTAACCAAAGAGCGTGCAATGTACATACGTTGACGTTCTCCATTAGAGATAAAAGTTGCATAGCGGTCTCTTAAATGCCAGGCATCTACTTGTTCAAGAGCTCTTCTAATTCGCTTTGTTGAATCTTCGTTATTGAGGGTTCCAAGTGGATAGATTCCCATTTTGACAATATCATAAACGGTAAAATCAAAGTGAATTTGCGTGTTTTGCGGAACCAGAGAGACCGTGCGGCTTAAAGATAGACGGTCTAAAGCTAAAAGATCTTGTTTGTGCCATAAAACCTGACCTGAGCTTGGCCTCCAAATTCCTGCTAGAAGTTTTAACAGAGTTGTTTTCCCTGAGCCATTAGGGCCGATAATCCCATGGATACAGCCAGGCTTTAAATTTAAAGACATATTTTTAATTAAGGGGCGTTGGAGTGTTTCAAAACTAAGAGCGTTAACTTCAAGCATTTTGAATACCTAGTTTGAGTCGATACCGGTTGCCGTAAAGTAGACAAAGAAAAAAAAGCCCTCCCATAATTCCTGAAATATTCCCTATGGATAAGGCATGAATAGAAAATACGCGCAAGCTGGCATCGAGGGTAGTTAAAAGCGCACTCCCACCTAGTATAGAAAAAGGAATGAGGCGGGTGTTATCTGGGCCCACTAAACGTCTTAACAAATGCGGGAGAATTAATCCAAAAAAGGCAATTCCTCCCACTGCTGCGACAGCCCCACTGGTTAGCATAGAGACACACAAAAATAATCTCCAACGAATTTTAGCGACATTTACACCTAAATTTTTTGCCTCTTCTTCTCCAAAAGACATGATATTTATTTCTTGGCTGTATAGCCAACATCCCAAGAGTCCAAAGATTGTCAAAGGCAGCTGCATATGCACATGGACCCAGCTACGGTCTAGGGTCGATCCTGCTTCCCACTCTGTTAGGGTTTGTATAATGTGCCAACGGTCACGAAAGGCATATAAGATTGAGCTCTGGATTGTGATCACAAAAGTAGAAACAGCAATACCTGTCAAAATCATGTGCGTGAGTTGGATTTGCCCATGCTGCTTGGATAGGGCATAAACTAAAAGAAGGCTGCCTAGGCATCCTATAAAAGCTGCTAGAGGGATAGCATAAGGAAAATCTAGATGAATTTCTAGGATGAAGACGATTACCACTAAAAGGCCTCCTCCAGCGGGAATGCCTAGTACACTAGGGGAGGCTAAAGGATTTTGAAAGAGCGCTTGCGTCACCGTTCCTGCAACGGCTAGCGAAGCTCCTGTGCATAATAAAACTAGCAAACGGGGGAGTCTTTCATCAAGGAGCGGATTCCAATGCGTTGAATTACCCTGGATCTTGTTCCAAGCACCTTCTAAAACTCGAGTTAAATGAGTATCTCCATAAAGGAGAGTGAGTCCCATCGATAGAAGGAGCAGAAAAAACAATGTTAAAGAGAGAGAAAATGCCTTTTTCATGGGATATATTCAGCATCTGTGAGAGCACGATAAAGATCGTAATAGGCTAGAACAATATATTGAGAAGGACTCTCTTGGATGGAGTCGTGCACAAAGGCAATACTTTTAGGTGGATTTTTCAACATTAAATAGGAAATACTATTTTTCAAAAGTTGCGTTCTCATAGGATCCATACTATTGGTACTAATAATAATGTAATCAGGGGAAAGTTCGATAATCTGCTCTTGACGAATAGGGATATTCCAAGCAAAGGTGTTTTGAGCAATTTTATCTCCCTGTAGTTCTTCTATGCCTATTCTTTTTAATAATTTTCCTGTCAGAGTATGGCTGGTTGGAGTAGAAAAAGTGAGATGATGCTTTAAAAATAAGACTTTTGCTGAAGAGTTGGAAGAGTTAAAGTGAGCATTTAACACTTTAAACCGATTATCGATGGCCTGCATGGCAGCTTCAACAAAATAATTAAGAAGTTCTGCTTCAAGAGGCCGATTTACGATAGTTCCTACCCGAAGAAGGGCATGACGAATTTCCTCAGGAGAATTAATACACTTGAGCGTGAAAAGAGGAATCCCTTGCTTTTGCAGGGCTTCAATCGTAGAGGGGTGGGAATAATCCGCCACAAAAGCAATGTCTGGCTGAGCTTCATACAATTTTTCGGTGTTGTATCTGTCTGTATCGAGTGCTACACAGTTTATCTTTTCGATAGGGTATAAGAAAGTTTGTTCGCGCATGCCGCGGGGCAACGCTACAATTTCCTCAGGTTTGCTAAGAGCAAATAGAAAACTGGCGGCGATATAGGATTGTGGCAAAAAACGCCGATAGCTCTTGGATAGATCAAATAGCTTCCCTGTATCATCAAAAATTGCTTGTCTTACTGTGTCATTAAACGAGCTCAGATCATCACCACTTTTAAGTTTTCGCGCAATTAATTGGCTGCGTAAAAAATCCTCTCTTGTAAGTTTTTTTACATGCATAAAACCATATTTCTCAATAATCTGTGCGTCGTGATCCCAATCGGTAATTAATTTGATCATGAGATCGAAGTCTCCATTCAGCGCAGCATGAATCGTATGGCGTTCCAGAGGAGAAAGAAAGGTGATTAATGGAGGGGAGGAGAATGACACTGCGGGAGGGATAACAGGACTAGAAGAAGGAGGCTCTTTATTTGGGCCAAAAGCTAGAGCCCACCAGGATATAATGATTATTAGGGGGATACAGTAATACGCAGAGGTTTGTAAATAGCGTTTGAAATAATGAAGCATAGATTCAATCAAAGGATTAAAAAACCAAACTCTTGTGTCTTAGATAAATATTGGAGTTCTCTCGAGACCCCATGTAGTCGATAAAATCGCGACTTTTGACATCTATATCATCAAATTTTTCGACCCTACGTTCAGAGATCCTATCAAAATTTGTTGATGAATTCGCTATAAAGTCATCAATTTTTACAACCCAAGCAAGTTTAGACAGAATCTATTGTATAAAACTTATGGAATACATGCTAGTTTATATGCCTTCAAAATCTCAAAATGTGAGTTTCGACAGAAGTTTCGAGATGAAACACTCATTAGCGACTTAATCATTAAAGATATGCCGCTAATGAGTGTTTTTTTACAAGGATTTAGCCATTACCTCACTCAAAGTTTTGAGAGGACCATACAAATCATCACAAAAACGGAGCTAGGCTTTTAAGCTTTATTTTTTCTCTTCTTCTTCTTCCTCAGCATCGCCAATCAAAGCTTCTGAAATCAGAACGATTCCTGCCATAGAGGCTGCATAAGTCAGTGCATTTTTAATGACTTTTGCTGGATCCACCACCCCTGCAGCCACCAGATCTTCAATTTTTTCACTCATGACATTGAAGCCAAAGTTTGGGTTGGCCTGGCGCACTTCAGCTAAAACCACTAGTCCATCATGTCCAGCGTTGGAAACTATTTGTTTGAGTGGAGCATCACAAGCAGCTGCTACAATTTTAGCACCAATTGCTTCATCACCATCTAACTTTAGTTTATTGACGGCCTGACTTGCACGGATGAATGCAACTCCGCCTCCAGGAACAATCCCACCCTCAATAGCTGCTTTAGTGGAATTTAAGCTATCTTCGAATAATTGTTTTTTGGGCTTTAACTCAACTTCTGTAATTGCCCCTACACGTATCACAGCAACCCCACCGCTCATTTTGGCTTTTCTTTCTTCTAGTTTTTCTTTGTCATACGAGCTGGTTGTTTTACTGATTTCATTTTCGATTTGTTTGATACGCGCCTGAATAGCTTCGACTTTTCCTGCGCCATTAAGAATTGTTGTATGCTCTTTTGTAATGA
Source organism: Chlamydiales bacterium 38-26 (assembly GCA_001897225.1). Classification (GTDB taxonomy): domain Bacteria; phylum Chlamydiota; class Chlamydiia; order Chlamydiales; family Parachlamydiaceae; genus Neochlamydia. Next base: position 145,759 of record MKSK01000006.1, on the reverse strand, counting down.
GAATTTTTTCAGCTGAGCCTAAAGCTGAAGTTGGAATTTCTTTAAGAGACATCCCTGTTTCTTCCGAGATCACAGCTCCACCTGTTAAAACTGCAATATCCTCTAACATGGCTTTACGACGATCTCCAAAGCCAGGCGCTTTAACTGCCGCTACTTTTAAAGTTCCGCGCAGTTTATTAACAACTAGGGTAGATAAGGCATCGCCTTCAATATCTTCAGCGATAATTAATAGGTGACGACCAGTCGCAGCAACAGCCTGTAAGACAGGGATGAGTTCGTGAATGCTATTAATTTTTCGATCGATAAGAAGAATTTGAGGGTTTTCCATTTCCACAGTCATTTTGTCTACATTTGTGCAGAAATAGGAACTGATGTATCCGCGATCAAAGCGCATACCTTCCACCATCTCCAACGTAGTCTCTGTGCCTTTAGCTTCTTCGATCGTAATTACACCATTTTTGCCTACTTTTTTGATCGCTTCTGCAATCATACTTCCCACTTCTTCTCTTCCTGATGCTGCTACATTGGCAATAGAAAGAATTTCGCGATCACTTTGTACAGGAATAGCCTGTTTATCGATCTCTTTAACAATAGCATCTACTGCCTTGTCGATTCCCCGTTTGACACTAATAGGACTTGCTCCTGAGGCGATGACTTTTATTCCATTTTCCACTAGTGCGCCTAATAATAATGTCGCACGTGTCGTTCCATCGCCGCACGCTTCTTTCATCTTTTGAACAACTTCCTTGCCCATGGATACGCCCATATTCTTATACTGATCTTTTAGGGAAATATCCTTTACGATCGTGCTGCCATCATTGGTTATGGTAGGAGCGCCCCAAGATTTTTCTAATCCCACATTTCGTCCACGGGGTCCTAGTGTAAAAGCGACAATTTTAGAAAGCTCTTTAATACCCGCTAACAGTTCTTCGCGAGCTTCTTCTTCAAATATGATATGTTTAGGTGTAGAAGACATGTTCATTTCTCCTTGTTGTCAACGAATTGTACAAGTTATTTAAATTCAAGTTTCTTAATTTTGATAGGTTAATCGCATCCGAATATCTAAAGCCTCAACAGAGTGAGTTAAATCCCCGATAGAAATCCCATGCACCCCAGTCTTAGCATAAGCGTGGACTGTATCGAGGGTGATGGCGCCACTCGATTCAATATACACTTTCTTGGATGTCTTTTTTATTATTTCTACGCATTTTTTGGCCTCTTCTGGAGCCATGTTAATAAGCATAATGGCGTCTACATCTGTTTCAAGAGCTTCTAGAAGACGTTCAGTCTCTTCCACTTCGATTTCGACAGGAAGTTCAGGGTGCAGGTTTTTTAGAGACACTACTGTTTCTGCTACAGTCTGCTTGGATTGCGCAAGATAGGCTAGGTGATTAGTCTTGATGATCAGACGATCATCCAATCCAAAGCGATGATTATGCCCTCCTCCGATTTTAACTGCATATTTTTCTAAAAATCTTAGGCCAGGCAATGTTTTGCGAGTATCCATGATCAGGCAGTCCCAGCCTGTCACTTTCTTTACGTAAGCTGCTGTGATGGTTGCTACCCCTGATGCGTGCTGTATGAGGTTGAGGGCGACTCTTTCTCCAGTGATGATCGCGCGCATCGGTCCAATAATTGTTCCTAGGAGGGTACCTGCTTTTTGAAAAGATCCTTCCTTCACCTCTAGATGGACTTTTATATCTGGATGAATTCTTTTAAAAAGGATTTCCAAAAAGGGGAGTCCTGCGACGATGCCAGCCTGCTTTAAAATGACTTTTGCCTGTGCTTGTGCATTTTTGCTTATGCAAGCCAGAGTAGTGATATCTCCTGAGCGTATATCCTCTTGAAGAGCAAGATCAATTAAGTTGTGAATGGGCTGTTGTAGATCCATCATGTGCGCCTTATGTCAGAAGAATGGAACGATACACGAAATAATAAATGATTGCAAGTGGATTTTAAATAAATTTGGCAGTTGCTTTTTTGGAGTGCTAATTTATTTAATTCAATGGAGAGTGTAAATTTTCGCGGACAAGTTCAAACTCATCAATGAAGTGAGTGATGAAATCTTCATGGCTTTTGGGAGAGCGAATGGTTTCTGGTGAGAGCCTCATCATCCAGAGTGAATAATCAAATAGATCGTTTTGAATGCCTTTGTTTTCTTTAAGCACAAAGATGTAGGGGTGAAGGATGTATTTTAAATCTTTATGCTGATGAAATGCCATTCTATATCTCCGATTTTTCTCTAGCATTCAAGAATATCAAACTTGTTACCTAAAGGCAAGCTAAAATCCAAATCAGCTGGGCATCTAGCTCTAATTAATCTAAGTGAGGGAAAATGATGTAAAAATAAAAGGGCTGAGGATCAACCTCAGCCCTTTAAATAGCTAGAAATGGACAAGATTAGAATATATGGCCCCAGGAAATCCCGAATACATCATCATAACCTTTCAGGTCAGCTTCTCCACCACCTAGGTTGATAGGTACTGAATTTTTGCCTTTAACTTTATGGTTAAAACCATGCGCATAGAAGAAGGAAACTTCATTGCATGGATTGAGGCAAGCTGTGGCACCCAATGTCAAGAAATCTTGGACTGTATCCACAGTTAAAACGTTAACAGCTGTTTGTGAACGTCTGATAGGGGTATTGGCATGGCGATAGCCAGCACGAACAGTCAACCAATTTGTAACGTCATAATCAATACCTACGCGATAGAACCACTGATCGCGGAAACCGAAGCCAGTGCCTTTGCTAGAACCTAATTTGTTAGCCACTAGATTTTCTTGGAGAGGTCTATGTAAAGCTTTGACGCGAACCCAGTTGATGTACTCCACATCAAAAGCTAGTGTAGCGCAAGGGAGGAATCTCCAAGCCATACCTGCACCAATTTTTTGAGGAATATTAAGTCTTCCTCTACCACTTAAGAAGCCTTTATATTTGTGGAAACGGCTCATGTAAGTCTTAGGTTGATAAGTGACACCCACGCTAAATGTATCCGATACCTGGCATCTGTAGCCTAATGTAAAGCCCACACCACCGGCGTAAGCATAGCGTCTGTTTGTGACATGTCCAGGATATTTTGAGAAAATTGCATTGTCAAAATTTTGCAAACCTTGTACCCATAAACGCTGGATATTATAATTTAAAGAAATACCAAAATTATGTTTTTCTAAAAATTTAAACGCTACAATTGCAGAAGCGGTTTCGTGTACGTATTCCATTCCTGCATGACCTCTACCAAATAAGGGTAGAGCATTTTTTTTGTATTTTACTTTGTTATAATTACGATTGTAGACAACAAAACCCACGGACATGTTGCAGCCGATCATTTTGTTAATGCCAAAATCGCCATTATAGGCAAATTTTGCTTTGTGAGTTGCGTCGAATTTGCCGTTTACACCTGGGCGTCCAGATCTGTTGCCAGAAAGAGTTGACTTGCGTGAAGCACGCAAAACGGAAAAGCCTACATCATAACGATTGCCCACATCAACCATACCAGCAGGGTTAAAAGCACCAGCTTCTGCGTCTTGTGGATAAGCGATTCCAGTTGCGGCCATACCCGTTGTTTTAACGCTAGCTAAAATAGCTTCTAGGTTAGATGTCGATAGACTCAGGCAAGAGATTACTCCCATGCAAGCCATCAATTGTCGCATTGAAAACTTCATTATTCTCTCCTTGTTTTTTTGGATGCTTTATTTTTTGATAAAGCGCTTTTTGTGCGTACTGTATTGTAAGAGCGCAAAAAAATCAAAGAAAAACTAATTTTTTTTGTCTTGATGAATTTTATTGTAAACTTCACGCTTGGGAATGTTTCTTTCTTCCGCAACTTTTTTAATGGCGTCTGCTAAGGTCAGATGGTTTTCATTTTGCTTTTTAGCGACGTGTTCTTCGATGGATAGTTCCACCCAATCCTCTGCTAAGGGGGTGGTTGCACCTGAAATAAGCAGAACAATCTCCCCTTTAAATTTTTTTTCGGAATATTGATGGAGGAGGTGGGCAGCGTTTCCTCTTAAAAATTCTTCAAACTTTTTTGTTAATTCACGTCCGATGACTAATTGTCTTTGGGGGTCTATTTCTTGAATTTTATTTAACACTTTTTGAATACGTTCTGGTGATTCATAACAAACTGTCGTGGCGGGAAATTGCAAAATGCTTTGCAGGGCTTTATTCAACAAAGAAGGCTGCTTGGGCAGGAAACCACAAAATTGAAAGTGTTGTGTATCTAAACCTGAAGCGGACAAAGCGGTGATGATCGCGCAAGCTCCAGGTAAAGCTACAACTTCAATCCCTTCTTCCACACAACGTTTGATAAGACGATTTCCAGGGTCTGCTATTCCTGGAGTGCCTGCATCTGAAATTAAGCACACATTTTTTTGATTTTGCAAATCCTGGATAATGGAATCTTCTTTACTTGCTTCACTAAACTTATGAAAACTCACGAGTTGCTTTTCTATATGATAGTGCTTGAGAAGAATGAGGCTATGGCGCATGTCTTCACACAATATGTAGTCACAAGATTGAAGGATTTCAAGGGCTCTCAGGGTGATGTCCTTAAGATTACCAATAGGGGTTGGAACTATATATAACAAGGGTGACCTCGTAGATAACTTATAGGGTAATAAATAATAATATAAGCGAGGATTAAAGAAGTGAAGGTGGCACCCAGATTCGAACTGGGGATCGAAGCTTTGCAGGCTTCTGCCTTACCACTTGGCCATGCCACCTTGTATTTGCAAAGCCGTGCTTATAACCAATTAGAAATTATCGAGTCAATAAAAAAAGTATGCTTGCGCTCTTTTTTTATTCAGATGTGATTTTTTGTTTGGTTTATAATACTTTTTAAAATTGATAATATAATATTTTAAGTTGATTTAATACGTAGGTTTAGGTTATAATTTTTGCAAAACATTAATTTTTAATTTAAAATAATAGAGATTTTTTATGACATCGTTCTTTACAAAAATTGGTGAAATCAGTGCTCCAATTAAGCAAGAAAATACATCTGTATTTGCAAATATAAACAAAGGGAACCCTATAATCGGGGGGATTGAGAAAATTGTGGACGAAATGTTCGAGTCTACAGAAAGTGTATGTGCAGTCCCTGCTACGCCAATGAAACGTAAAGTTAGCCAAATTCATCAGCCGCAAGTAGAAGAAGAAGGTTCTCCCACAAAGAAGTCTAAGACAGGAATAAGTGGACGTATTGAATTTGGATCTGCAAAAGTTGACATCAAGGATTTTTCAGGTTTAGTGACTATCAGTAGTGGAAATAGCAGTATATCTATCAATAGTCGGGACGAGGAGCTTCCTCGACCTAATTTTCCCACACCTAACTTTGATAACTCAGAAAAACTTAAGAGACCTGTCCCATCTTTTTCTTTGCCACAAAAGCCTTTAAATCCCGGTATTAGTCCACAGTTTCCTTCTACTCCTTCTAGGGTCCCTCAGACTCCTGCTAAAAAACCCAAACCTGGTTATGTTCCCGGATTTCCTTCTCTTCCATCTTCGCCTGTACCTAACACACCAAATAAGAGAAAATCACTGACTCCTAAAGGACAAGAAAAACTCTACGCTATTTACGAGAAGCTGTCACTTATGCCTATGACTACTCCTCAGCAAGTGATCAATCTGAAAAAGGATATTAAAGCCCCGAATGGTGCGCTTCTCATGAGTAAAGATAAGCCCCTAGAGTTTATTGGACAGGGAGATGCTGCTTATGTGTATAGACAAGAGAATAAAGTGATAAAATTACCAGTACTAACTTTATCAGATAAACTTCTTCAGCGAAATTTGACAAGAACATTCAACGGGTACGAACAATTAAAAAAATTAGAGATTTCAGCAGCTGAAACCTCAATAGTGGAAGACATGATTATCGCGGAATACATTGAGGGCTCAGAGCCTACTTTTGGTCACGTTGCCAAATATTTTGATAATATGTTTGTAAGCCCTTTCACACACTTCGTTGCCGATTTTAAACCACAAAACTTGAAATTTGCTAATCAAAAGGTTATCTGCATAGATCCTACAACCCTTAAAGATCATGTTTCATTAGGTGCTGAAGATTTTAATAGCATGGTGATGGAATTAGTCATGGTCTTCAAAGAATGGCAAAAAAGAGAGAATGGTCTGGATGTAAGAAGTTATTTCAAATCGGAAAATTATGAAGGTATAGGCAAGGACCTCTATAACGAAACGATGGAAAGATTATTTAATCCAGACCCCGAAGATTAATCTAATCTTGAAGGGTGATGAAAACCATTTAATCTGACATTCTCCTTTTTGAATAGGGGAATGTCAGGTTACTATGATGAATTAATTTGACTAAAAGTGATTTCTATTCTTTTTCTTAAATGTGTCTTGTTGCGTTTGTCTTTCGATCTGCAATTAATTTAATCTTTTCAAATTCTTGCAAAACACCCTTAAGTGAATCATGTGTATATGCCTTATCTCCATAGATTGAAGCACCTTGAGGAAGATCTATTTCCATTAACTAAAGGCTTTAATATCTGCTACGGACGCTGGCGTAATGATAAATTCAACAGGTTTGTCGTTGCCAGTTGTAATCCTATCAATTTTAAATCCATAGTACAGCTTTTTCTTAGCTTTGCAAAAACAGATAAATTACTTTCCTGTCAGCAATCTACAACGGTAACCTGTTACATTCAGGCAAACCTCAACAAGCATGCTATCAACAAGTTATTTTAAACTGTCATTGTTCTTGTAGAGTCCTATACTCATTGCATGAAAACTAGAGGGCCCTACAGGAACATCAATCTGATGTAGACGACGGTTTAAACGACCTTCACTTCACATATTTGGAATATATTTATCTTGCTTACATCTTGAAACACTTGTGTTACCAAGTGATTGCGTCCTAATCCTAGACCAACCGCTAGATGGATGAGGGCGCAATCGCAGGATTTAAGCAGTTCTGGGTTGTTGCAAAATCATTCTAGACAGATGCGACCAACGATTCCAGTCTTGACGTAAGCTTTTTTTCAAATCCTTCATCTCTTTTTTTAGATCTTTTAAAAGAGAGGTTTCAGAGCATTGAAGTTTCATCTCATGATAGCGCTGTTTGAGTGTGGAAAAATCAGAAAGTTTAGCAGTCAGATTTTCTGATAGCTCATGGATCATAGGTTCCCATTCATTGCGTTTATCTTGCCATGACTGTAAAAGGCAGTTCATCAGTAAGTTTTTATGCTCAACGATCATGCGTTTTTTGATGGTAAAGGAATCCATTCTTCTTAGGTTGCTGGCCAATCCAAAACGACTGAGAGTCCAGATTAGCCATTTGGTTGGATCAAATTGGTACCAATAAACACCGTTGCGATAATCATTAGCATACGTGTGATGATAGTTGTGATATCCTTCACCAAAAGTTAATAAGGAAATAATATAGTTATTCACGGCGCTATGCTCTTGGGAAAAAGGTTGGTCTCCCCAAGTATGGGCTAAAGAGTTGATAAACCAGGTGAAGTGATGTAAACAAAATAAGCGTAGGCCTACAGCTAGCATCAAAGCGCCGGTATAATCATTCAAAAGCCAGCCTACTAGCAAAAATGCTAAGACGTTTGTGCCAAAAAATAAAAGAGAGTAGTATTTATCTTGGAATATCACCCAAGAATTAGCCATTAAGTCAGGAACAACTCTAGATTCAATTTTCCGAGGTTTTTCCAAAATCCATAAAAAGTGTGCATACCAAAATCCTTTGCGAATGGAGTATGGGTCTTGATCCGTATCCACATGCGCGTGATGAATACGATGGTCGAAAGACCATCTGAGAGCACTACCTTGACCCGCCATCGCCCCAAAAAATAAAAGAAACCACTCTACAATGGGATTCGCTTTATACGAACGGTGGGAGTAAAAGCGATGATAGCCCCCAGTAATACTTAAACCTGTTAAATAGAGTAGGACAAAGCTAACGATAGACATCGAAAGAGATATACCCTGGTAATAAAAATAAAAGGGAAGTGCCACCATTAGGGCTAGTTGGTAGACAATCAAAAAAAGAGCAGGCCCCCAATTAATTCCATTTTTCAAATTCAGCATGATATCTCCCCCTAATTATTATATATAATTTAACTCATTCATTCTAATTAGCTAAGGTGTAAAAGTCAAGGGTTTTACCGTCGTAAGGGCAGTCTAAAAAAGAGAATATGTTCGTCCTATAAATTCAAATAAAGCTTGTTGGAGGCATAACAGATTAACTCTCAAATTAAAAGATTTTTTTTGAGTTGCTTGCTTGTAATTTAAGGCTCTGTTAAAAGAAAAATTTTTTGATCAAAATTTTATACGAAAAAACTATGACGTTCAGCTCCTATCCCAAATTTTTTTTAGCTATAAGCCTTTTATATGTATTATCATCGTGTAGAAAAACAGAAGCCCCCCCTCCTATATCTCCTGTTGAAATCTCAGTCGTGAGTGTCAAAAAAAATACAATTCCTTTAGTTTATCAATCTGTAGGTTACGCAGAAAGTTCGCATCCAGTGGAAATAAGAGCTAGAGTGGAAGGGTATTTAGAGGAGATTGCTTATGTCGAAGGCTCTCATGTAAAAGCGGGTGATCTTTTATTTAAATTAGATCAAAGACCTTTCATAGCTAATGTAGAACAGGCCAAAGGATCATTGGCAAGAGAAAAAGCTTTGCTGTGGAACGCTCAACAAGCGGTCAATCGCTTGACACCTTTGTATCAAAAAAATGCTGCAAGTAAAAAAGATCTAGACGATGCCACCGCAAGCTTACTAGCTTCTGAAGCTAGCGTGCAAGTGGCGAAAGCGAATTTAGATTCCGCCGAAATTAATTTGAGTTACACTGTATTGAACTCTCCTATCGATGGCCTTGCAGGAAAATCCAATTTTCGAGAAGGAGCACTCATCTCTCCTGGTCCCAATAATTTGATGACTTCGGTCGAAACCTTAAACCCTATTTGGGTCTATTTTAGTATTTCTGAAAATGAAATTTTAAAAATGGATAGTGAAGTAAAAAAACATACGGTCATTTTACCTAAAGATGATCAATACCAAGTCGAAGTTGTTTTAGCCGATGGGAGCATTTATCCAGAAAAAGGCGTGGTGAATTTTGCCTCGCCCACTTATAACCAAAGAACTGGCACTCTTTCTTTAAGAGCTCAGTTTACCAATCCACACACTGTCATTCGACCTGGTCAATTTTTACGTGTCAATGTTTATGGGGCTGTTAGACCTGACGCCATTTACATTCCCCAAAAAGCTTTGTTAGAAGGAAAAAATGGTATGTATGTCTACGTGGTAAGGGAAGGAAAGGCGGCCATTCAAAACGTAGAAGTGGGTGACTGGTATGGAGATTATTGGATTATCACTGAGGGGTTAAAGGAAGGGGAGTTGGTTGTCGTAGACGGTATCAATAAAGTAGGACAAAACGTGCCAGTTAAAATTACAAAGGAAATTCCCATACAAACAGATCTTTCTTCTTTGACTGTCACCCCTGAAAGCGAACCTTAAAATCTATGATTTCAAATTTTTTTATTGACCGCCCCATTTTTGCCAGCGTTCTTTCTATTGTGATTGCTTTTGTAGGTCTTGTCTCATTAATCAATCTACCCATCGAGCAATACCCAAATATCACTCCTCCTTTGATTCAGGTCTCCACTTACTATGCAGGCGCCAGCGCTCAAACAATTTCTGACACTGTGGCCGCACCCCTCGAGCAGCAGATTAACGGGGTAGAAAATATGATCTATATGTATTCGCAAAATTCATCCTCTGGTAATTATCTTTTAAACGTATATTTTGATATTGGATCCAGTCCGGAGAAAGCCCAAATTGATGTGAATAACAACGTTAGTCAAGTCTTGGCACAACTTCCAGAAGAAGTTCAAAGACAGGGCGTTGTCGTACAAAAGCAAACACCTAATATTCTTTTATTTGTATCGATGCAATCTCCTGATGGACGTTATGACGACATCTTTATGAGTAATTATGCGTCTATTAATGTGGTGACGGAGTTACAACTCATTCCAGGAATCAGCCAGGTGAGTATCATTGGAGCAAGGGATTATGCGATGAGAATTTGGTTAAAACCAGATCGGATGGCCCAGCTAGAGATAACTGCTACAGATATTATTGAGGCGATTAGGGAACAAAATAGCCAAGTTCCTGCAGGGATGATTGGTGGAAATCCCAATTCATTACCCATTGAGTTAACGCTACCCATGTTAGCGACAGGCCGCTTGTCCACCCCCGAGGAGTTTGAAAATATTATTATTCGTGCTAATCCTGATGGGTCCATGGTTTTTGTAAAAGATGTCGCTAACGTTGAATTGGGGGCGGCCAATTATGATGTGAATGCGAAACTTAATAATAAATCGATGACTGCCATTGCTATTTATCAGCAATTTGGAGCCAATGCTTTGGATGTCGCAGAGGCCGTTAAAGCTAAAATGCAGGATTTGAGTAAAAATTTTCCTCAAGGCATCGAGTATAGTATTCCCTATGATACCACAAAGTTCGTTAAAGCCTCGATCCATGAAGTAATGAAAACAATCGTGGAGGCAGGCTTTTTAGTGGTTTTAGTCGTCTTGTTTTTCTTACAAAATCTTCGGGCAACCCTGATTCCAATGATTGCTATGTTAGTGTCTATTGTGGGTGCTTTTGGAGGAATGATTGCCTTAGGGTACTCGATCAACACTTTAACACTTTTTGCTATGGTCTTAGCCATCGGAATTGTGGTGGATGATGCGATCGTGGTGATTGAAAATGTTGAACACAATATGCGTGCGCTCAGATTGTCTGCTAATGAGGCTGCAAAAAAAGCGATGAGCGAAGTCTCAGGGCCAGTGATTGCGATTGTATTTGTCCTTTGCGCTGTCTTTATTCCTGTCGCATTTTTGGGTGGCATTGCAGGTCAATTATACCGACAATTTGCCATTACCATTACCATTTCCGTGGTGATTTCTGGCATTGTTGCACTTACCTTAAGTCCAGCCTTGGCAGCTGTCCTTCTCAAACAGCGAAGAGAAGAATCTAAATTCACTCTTAAATTTAATGAGATTTTTGAAAAATTTGGCAAAGGGTATGTCAAAGTTGCGCGTCTTTTAATTGATCATCGCTGGCTGGCCATTAGTCTATTTGCAGGAGTGTGTCTTTTAGTCATTGTATTATTTCGCATTGTTCCTTCTAGTTTTGTGCCCGATGAAGATCAAGGATATATAATGGCTGTTGGAGTTTTACCTGATGGAGCTAGCTTAAGGAGAGTAGATGCGGTCACGAATCAGGTGGACGAACTGACGATGCGGGAGCCTGCTGTTAAAGATTTAATCAGCTTAGATGGTTTTGGATTATTAGATGGGCTAAATCGTAACAATCAAGCCAGCTACTTTGTGGTTTTCAAAGATTGGGATAAAAGATCTGCTGTACAAGACTCAGCCAAATCTATTCTGGATAGGTTAAGAAGTGAGTATTCAAAAATTCAAGAAGCTCTAGTCATGGCTTTCAATCCTCCCGCAATACAAGGTATTGGGACTGTGGGAGGTTTTGAATTTTGGGTGCAGTCCAGGGGGACAGGTACGATTGATGATCTGGAAAGGTATACAAAAGAATTAGTGGCCAAAGCTAACAAACATCCAGCATTATCCGGAGTTAGCACGAATATAGATGCGAATTCTAAACAATTCTTTCTTTCGTATGATCGAGAAAAGTCTCGGAGCATGGCTATTCCTATTAAAGATGTCTATCAAACCTTGCAAGCGATGATAGGGTCTTTTTACGTTAATAACTTTAATAAATTTGGGCGGGTTTATAATGTATATGTTCAAGCAGAAGATGTTTACCGCAGTGCTCCTGAACAGATAGGAAATATCTATGTACGCTCTCTAACTGGCAGCATGGTACCTTTAAAATCTTTAATTAGCATTCGTAATACGAAAGGTCCTTCATTGATTAGCCGGTTTAATAGTTTTAATGCGGCCCGTGTCAATGGAAATTCAGCGGCAGGTTTTAGTTCAGGTCAAGCGATGCAGGCCATGGAGGAAATAGCGAAAGAAATCTTACCCCAAGGAATGACTTATTCATGGGGAGGACAGTCATACCAAGAAAAAAAGATGGCGGGAACAGGACCAAAAGTGATGGCTGCCGGAATTTTTATGATCTTCTTAATTTTAGCAGCTTTATATGAAAAATGGTCTTTGCCTTTTTCTATTCTTATGGCCGTACCTTTTGGAATTTTGGGTGCTCTACTAGCTGTTTGGTTTCGGGAGATGACGAATGATGTATACTTTCAAATTGGTTTAATCACCCTCATTGCACTTTCTGCTAAAAATGCAATTTTAATCGTTGAATTTGCTGTATTGAAGCATGAAGAAGGCCTCTCCTTTGCTGAGGCCGCTCTTGAAGCAGGCAAATCTCGTTTAAGAGCAATTATGATGACTTCGTTAACATTTATTTTGGGTGTTGTACCCTTAATTACAGCACAAGGTGCGGGAGCTGCCAGTAGAAATTCTGTAGGCACAGGCGTAATGGGAGGGATGATCACGGCCACTTTCCTAGCAATATTTTTTGTCCCGTTTTTTTATAAATTATTAGAAGACCTTGCGCACTGGAAATGGAGAAGCAATTCTCCTATTGATGGGACATCGGACAAAGGAAACAATGATGGGTAGAATATTTTTATTTATCTTATGCCTGTGCTTAAGTTCGTCGTGTTTCTTTAGACCAAACTACACAAGACCCCGTATTGATATCCCAGAAAAATGGCGTATGTCTACTCCAGAAGCTTGTTGTTTCGCTAATGTGCGTTGGTGGGAGGAATTAGGAGATCCCCTTTTAAATAGTTATATACTAGAAGCATTAGAAAATAATAATGACTTAAAAGTGGCGTTAGCTACGGTAGATCAATTTTATGGCCAATTTCGTCTATATTATGCTCAATTATTCCCTCAAATTTATGGAAACGGTTCGGCTGATCGACAAGAACTGTCGCTGCAGGGAAATATAGGTCTTACGGAAAAGCTCCGTCTGATGAATAACTTTGCGTTACTTTTGTCATGTGCCTATGAATTAGATATTTGGGGTCGCCTTTATGCAGCTTCTGATGCAGCTTTAGCCCAATATCTTGCGCAAATTCAAGCGAGGCGTACAGTCGTTCTAACGTTAGTAAGTTCTGTGGCTGCTAGCTACCTGATGTTGCGTCAGTACGATGAACAGCTACAAGTCGCTCAAGCGACTTTAAAATCTTTTCAACAATCGCTTCAGTTAATGACAGATCGTTTTCTAGGAGGAGCTATTTCAGAATTACCTGTGGAACAAGCTCGTTCTGAAATGGATTCAGCCGGAATTCAAGTAAAAGAATTAGAAATTAAAGTCGCCCAGCAAGAGAATTTATTAAGCATTCTTTTAGGACGTAATCCTGGAGATATTCAGAGAGGTAAAATGCTTGTACAGTTACATCAACCACCTTGCGTTCCAGCTGGTATCCCTTCTAGCATTTTAGAGCAACGCCCAGATGTCATGGAAGCTGAATTAAATTTAATAGCAGCCCATTCTAATGTGGGGGTCGCAAAAGCGAATTTTTTTCCTGTGATTTCCCTTACAGGTTTCTATGGCAATGAGAGCTTTGAACTCAATAAGCTCTTTAGAGGATCTGCTCGAGCTTGGCAATTTGGGGCGACCATCGCTCAGCCCATTTTTAATGGAGGATTTTATGTCGGCCAGTTAGAAATTGCTAATGCCAGAGAACAAGAGGCATTATATAGTTATTTCAGCACCATACAAACAGCTTTTAAAGAAGTTGATGATGCTTTAATCGCACATACTAAAACATTAGAACTGTTGGAAATACAAAAAGACCAAGTAAAAGCTTTAGAGAAATATCTCTATCTTGCTCAGTTAGAATATGATAATGGTCAAGTCGATTATTTAAACGTCTTAGATGCGCAGAGGAATTTATTTTCCTCTCAGTTAAATCTCGTAGAGTCCAGAAGTGCAGCCTATCTAACCTTAATAGACATTTATAAAGCTCTGGGGGGAGGATGGGTCCTTGAGGCAGATACTATAGCTATTGAAGGTGAAGACCTTATAGAACCTCTGTGACGTTTCAGTCTTTTAGTTTTTATCCACTCGTTTATTTCAGAAATTAATGTGCCTCGGTAGGAGATAATTGATTAATATGATATAATAATATTGAATAAATTTAATTGCATTATTGTTATGAAAATAACAAATTATTTTAAAGTGTCTTTTCCTGAAAAAGATTACATTCAGCAATTTAATCAATTAAAAAATAAAGAGCATAAAGTTGGAATATTGATAATTACAGCTCTTTCGGGTCTTTTTACCCTTTTTTTGGCAAGTCCTGCCGTTTTTAGATTATTAGTTGGCCGGTTTAAAAAAATTGAAGAAAAAGAGAGTCCAGAATCTCCTATCCCTAAAGTTAATAAATTAGCCCCCTCACTGATAGCCACATCCCCTATAGTCCCATCCTCAATCCCTTCTAAAAAAAGTGCAGAAAATGAAAACCCAAAACCTTTTGATCCCCAATCCGAAGAGCTAGCTTCTCTATCTGAAAGCCCCCCCTCAAGCAGCAGTGCAGAAAAAATTGAAGAAAAGGATTCTGCTAGGCGAGAGTATATTCCAGAATTAAAAAAGAATAGGGGCGAAGGTGTTTCAGAGAGAACTTATTATAGCTTAGTCATCCTTAGAAATAAAATTAAAGAAATCATGCCTGATCATGCGCTTCATTGCACCCAAGATGATGGAAATTGTTTTTGGGATGCATTTGCTCAAAGCTTATCTTCTGTTTTATCTAAAAAAATTACTATTAGTGATTTAAGAAAAGCTGTGCACCAGTATATGCAAGAAGCAGATGCGACGAAAGAGGATGAATTACGAAAAAAATATGCGGGGCCCGAAACGTTCGAAGAATGGAAAGAACAACTTTTACATGATGGTTCTAATGGAGAGTTACCTTCTTGGGGAAGCGTAGAATTGGAAGGGGAAATTTTAGGGGAAATTTATCATGTGAACATTTGGAAGGTAGAAGTAGGTCCTTATAGTGATGAAGTAGACTTTACGGATGTGGATAATTTTTGGTATGGGGATGATCAAATCCTCATCTCGCCTGATTTCAATCACACTGTCAGAATCGCCCTATATCCTGGCCATTTTTTGGCAATTCTTCCAAAACCCCCGGAAGAGTATCTACCTAACTTTGTAGTATAGAGACCCTTATTATTCGAAATATCCGGCAGACGCTGCTCCACTCTTTTCTTCATACCTGCTTTACATGTATCTTAATTACGCCAGTGTTTTTCCTTGTTTGAAAAGCTTGTTATTCATAAGCTGTTCTTTTCAACCCCCATTTTTTTATGCGCAAAATTAATATTCAAGATGCAGCCCCTTGGTTGGGAATAAAAACAGATTGCAAAATGAAATTTTCAGGTGTTAGTGTCGATAGTCGCTTACACCAAAGGGAAAATTTGTTTTTTGCTTTAGCTGGAGCCAAAACAGATGGTCATCATTATCTTTCGGATATAGCAGCCAAAGGTTCTTCTGCTGTAGTTGTAAAAAAAGGATATCAAGGACCTGATTATGGCATGACCCTTTTATTTGTAGATGAGCCGTTGGAGTCTCTACAAAATTTAGCTAAAAATGTACTTGCATCTTCGAAAGTTCGTGTAGTCGGTGTCACCGGGTCCGTGGGTAAAACAACCACTAAAGATTTTGTTGTTACCTTGCTTAAACAAAAATATCGGGTAGGATTTTCTCCGGGAAATAGTAATTCGCAAATTGGAGTTCCTTTAGCAATTCTCAATCATACCACAGGAGAGGAAGAAATAGTGGTTTTAGAAATGGGGATGACTCATGCTGGGCAAATCAGAAAATTAATTCACATAGCCCCACCTGAATGTGCTATTCTTGTCTCTGTAGCCCTTGTACATGCTTGTAACTTTTCATCGCTAGATTTAATAGGTCGAGCCAAAGCTGAAATTTTAGAACATCCCCACACAAAATTAGGAATTTTGAATCGAGAAATTGTGAATTATTCAGAAAATTCTTCGATTGGATCCTGCCAAAAAGTTTCATTTGCACTGGATCATCCCTTAGCTAATTATACAATTCATGCGAGTAATTCCGATTTCGCTGTGAAGTTTCAATCAGAAATACATAATCTTGGCTCTTTTCCTTTACCTGGAAAACATAATCAAGTGAACTTTTTAGCAGCCGTTAGTTGTGCAAGATATTTTGGTTTAAATTGGCAAGAGATATCACAAGGGATGTCAAGGCTTAAGCTTCCTGAATTAAGATGGCAAATCATCGATTCTGCAGGTATAAAATTCATTAATGATTCATACAATGCTTCACCTGCTTCTGTAAAAGTGGCTTTAGAAAATTTACCACAACCTTTAGAAAAGGGTCGTAAAATAGCTGTATTGGCAGATATGCTTGAGCTTGGAGCGTTTTCTGAAAATTCTCATAAAGAAATTGGAGAATACGCATTAAAGTATGTGGATATGCTGTTTTGCTATGGAAGTGAAGCTAAGTTTATTGCAGATAGTTGGATAGTGCAAAAACGTCCCGTGTGGTGGAGTGATCAACGGGAGGAAGTGGTGAAGTTATTAAAGGCCCATTTAAGAGCAGATGATGTGGTGTTGATCAAAGGTTCAAGAGGGACGCAAATATCAAAATTGATCGATGAATTGGAGATGACCTCGAAATGATGCTTTTTCTGGTGGATTGGATTAAATACTCTCTTGGAATGAAAGTTCCTGCCGTCTTCACTTACTATTCAACCCGCATGATGCTAGCAGCAGTGACTTCACTCGTTATTAGTATTTTTTTAGGACCTCGTTTTATAAAGAAATTATATGAGCTAAAAATAGGACAAACTATTCGTGTTGAAGATTGTCCTTTATTGGGCCAATTGCATGAGAAGAAAAAAGATACACCTACGATGGGGGGCGTACTCATTCTCTTTTCGATGTTAATCTCGATGTTTCTTTGGATGGATTTAACGCACGTATTTACATTGATCCTCCTACTCACCACACTTTGGTTGGGATTTGTGGGAGGGTATGATGATTATTTAAAATTAAAGTATAAAAATCCGAAGGGAATGACAGGAAAAAAGAAACTATTTTTTCAATTCACCTTATCTGCTTTGATCGCCACCTATCTTCTAGTCCCCTCTGTTGCTGAATCGATTCAAATGGGGGATTGGTTCAAACCCCCGGTTGTTAAAGAGGAAAATACTGGTAAATTAAACTGGGGACCTTTTGTGACTAAACAAGAGCATTCTGAGCCCTCAACACCTACTGTGATTTCCACTCATGACTATGCGACGCGTATTTATGTACCATTTATTAAAGATCATTGGTTGGCTCTGTCTGGAGCCTTGTCTCTTCTAGCAGCTTTTTTTATGATGTTTGTTATTACAGGTTCTTCTAATGCGGCGAATTTGACAGACGGACTCGATGGTTTAGCTGCGGGATGTTTAATTATTGTAGCAGGTTGCTTAGCATTTATTGCGTTTGTTTCCAATCATATAGATATAGCTGGATACTTAAACATCCTCTACATCGAGGGAAGCGGAGAAATCGCCATTTATTTAAGTGCCTTGATAGGGGCCTGCCTGGGGTTTTTATGGTATAATAGTCATCCCGCTCAAGTTTTCATGGGAGATACGGGATCCCTAGCGCTGGGAGGGATCATTGGCGTAGCCGCAGTACTTTTGAAAAAGGAACTCTTATTAGCCATTGTGGGGGGGATTTTCGTGGCCGAGGCCTTATCTGTAATCATTCAAGTGTTAAGCTATAAGTATCGAAATAAAAAACGTGTATTTCTTTGCGCTCCACTGCACCATCATTTTGAATACATGGGATGGGCAGAAACAAAAGTCGTAATTCGTTTTTGGATCATAGGACTGCTTCTAGGTATTTTAGGAATCGCATCACTCAAATTTCAATAAGAACTTCGGAAAAATTATGACAGATCTCTCAAAAAAACATGTTTTAGTTATTGGTTTAGGGATTAGTGGAAGGGCAGCCGCAAAATTTTTACTCAACCGACATGCAATAGTTTACGCTGTCGATCATAATAGTGAATTGTTGGATCGTCATCCTGAGATTATAGATTTAAAGAATCAAGGTTTGAAGACACATTATGAATCTGAACAACTAAATTTTAAAATTTTTGATCTAGTCGTTGTCTCCCCTGGCGTCCCGCACTCTAATCCTTATTATATGCGAGCAAAGCAAGAGCACATTGAGATCATTGGCGAAGTAGAGCTTGCCTGTCGATTCATTGATCAGCCTTTTTTAGCAGTTACGGGGACTAATGGTAAAACAACTACCACTCTTTTAATTACCCATATTTTGAATTATTGCGGTCAACCGGCATGTGCATTAGGAAATGTGGGAGTTCCTCTGACTGCTGAATTAGACTCTTCTGAATTTGGTTTAGAGGGAAATATTTTGGTCGTAGAGCTAAGCTCATTTCAGTTAGAAACCATGCACAAAAGGGTGGTCGATACAGGTGTGATCCTGAATATTACACCTGACCATCTGGATCGATATGCGGACATGCGTGCGTATGCACGGGCAAAATTTAATCTGCAGAAATGTCTGAAACCTGCAGCGAACTTATATCTTTTTGAAAATACGTACCAGGAGTATGAAGATCTTCTAGAGGGTGTACAGGCACATACTTATGGGTATGAGAGTTCTAGCACGATATATGTAGATAGAGATGGGGTGTATTTGAACGGGCAGAAAGAATTTAATCTACCTGAAGAATATATAGGGTTGAAAAGTCATGACGTGGAAAATATGCTTGCAGCTTATGCATTGTGCAAAGAGAGGGGGATTTCATCAGAGCAATTTTTAGAAGCCTTAGCTTCATTTAAGAAACCCTCACATCGACTGGAATTTGTGCGTTCTTTTAAGGATGTTGCGTACTATGATGACAGCAAAGGAACAAATATAGATGCCGTGATTCGTGCTGTAAATACATTAAAAGGAGATATTCTTTTAATTGCAGGTGGAGTGGATAAAGGTGCTGCTTACACCCCTTGGATTCAAGCTTTTGCTGGACGAGTCAAATGTGTTTTTGTTATTGGGCAAGCTTCGAATAAAATTAAAAATGATCTTTCACAGCAATTGCCTGTGGAAGAGTGTGATAGCCTTGAATCTGCAATAAAAGTGGCTACAACTCTTGCAAAACCTGGGCAAGTTGTATTATTATCGCCAGGCTGTTCTAGTTTTGACATGTTCCGCGACTATGCTCATCGCGGAGAAGAATTTAAGCGCATTGTGAATGCCTTAGAAGAGCATTAAAGTTTACACACTAAGAGGTTCAAACAATGAATCGTAGAGATACAATTATTATCGCAGTTCTTTTAAATGCAGGTCTTCTTGCCATCCTCTTTGTGATGGCAATTAACAACGAAGACTATAGTTCCGATACTTCAAAGCTGATCGTAGATGTGACTGAGCAACCTAGCTCTTTACGAGACGTCGCAAAGGTTCCTCCTACAAGTTCCATAGCTGATGCGGGGCAGACTGGCGATGAAATTGATAATGCTCTTAAGCAATATGCTGAAAACCCTCAACTCATTCTTGTGGATGAAGAGCACGAACCCATTGATAAAGAACCTATTGAGTTGCCGCCCCCAATAACCACAACTCCTCCACAAAATCCAGAACCCCCACCATCTACCAAAACTCCGCAATACGTAGACGTAACAGTTAAAAAAGGCGATGCATTAGAAAGAATTGCTCGCGCAAATAATACAACTGTGGAAGCGATAAAAAAAGCTAACAATCTCACAAGTAATCGACTGAGTGTAGGACAGGTATTGAAAGTTCCTGTGGGTACAAAAAAATCTCAAATCCCTATCGTTGAGAAAACCCAAGACTCTAATACAGAAATCCAAGCTGTTGCTTCCTCTACAGAGCCAGAATTATATACGATTAAGAGTGGTGATAATCCCTGGAAAATTGCGAAGCAGTTTCATGTTAAATTTGATGATCTTCTAAAAATGAATGATTTAGACGAAGAGAAAGCTAGGAATCTAAAAGTAGGCGACAAGATTCGTGTAAAATAAATTTCAAATACATCAATAAGAGAGCTCATTCTCTCTTATTGATACAAGCTTCTCGTAATATAAATGAACACCTCCAAAACTCTCTATCATCCCGTGTCCTATGCCCTAGTTCTCTGTTTCTTTATCATATTCGCATTAGGCTTGGTCATGATTTATAGTACAACATCAGCAGAAGTTTTAGATCTTGATCTGCATAAAAGCACGCATCAAGCCATACTTAGACAATTATTATACGGCTCTATGGGGTTCCTATTAGCTATCTTGGTTTGGAAATGCGGTTACAAAAATATTTTGAGGTATAGTCCCCATTTATTAACTTTTTTTACAATCCTCCTTGTACTCACTTTAATCCCAGGAGTAGGCAGAGAAGTCAACGGATCTAGACGTTGGTTATCTATTTTAGGTCTTTCCCTACAACCCTCTGAGTTTGTAAAATACATCGTTCCTGCCTATTTTATTCATCGCTATACCAGTTTTTCAAACAAATTATTTACGTTGTTAGATTTTCTAAAATTGGTGGGAACGATTGCGATTCCTATGTGTTTAGTTTTGGTTGAACCAAATAATGGAACCACAGCCGTTATAGGAATGTCTGTCTTAGTGCTTTGCCTCCTAATGCGCATTAGTTTTAAATATTGGGCCTTGCCTCTTCTTTGCTGTGTGCTTTTAGGAGGGGTTTTTGCCTATAATCTTTCCTATGTGTCAGCACGTTTAAAGGTTTATTTAAATCCTGAATTAGATTTAAAAGGTAAAGGGCATCAGCCTTATCAAGCCAAAATTGCTGCGGGGGCAGGAGGTTTTATAGGTAGAGGGCCTGGAAATAGTTTGCAAAAACTTAGCTACCTGCCTGAAGCTCAAAATGACTATATAGCTGCTATCTATGCTGAAGAGTTTGGTTTTTTTGGTATTTGTACATTAATCCTTTTGTATCTGGCTATTTCTTGCTTAGGGTTTTATATTGCGAGTTCTAGCAATAGTTTAGAAGGGTTTTATTTTGCTGCTTCGATTACCTTTTTAATTACCTTTCAAGCCTTTTTGAATTTAGGAGTCGTCTCAGGTTTACTACCTAGCACGGGATTGAACCTTCCGTGGTTTAGTCAAGGGGGGAGTTCTTTGATGGCGAACATTATTGGTTTGAGTATCGTTTTAAATATCTCGAAAGAGCTTGCCATCCCTCTTGGGGAAAAAACACGATCATGAACTCTATGTAGCCCGCTTAAATCGCACACGAATGTTTGTAGGAACTTTATTATGAAAAAAAAAATCATTATTACAGCAGGTGGAACTGGAGGTCACGTCTTTCCCGCTATCGCTTTGGGTAAGCAGCTTTCCTTAAATCATCAAGTCGAGCTTTTGTATGTAGGGGGAAATTTAGGTGTTAATCCCTATTTTGAAAAAGATACTTTTGCTCATCAGTCCATTTCTTGTGCTACATTTAAGAAGAAGACCCCCTGGAGCCTGATCAAATCCGGCAGTAAGATTGCTTGGGGAATTAGGCAAAGTTTCAAAATTTTAAAAGATTATAAACCCGACTTAATTGTAGGATTTGGAAGTTATTATACCTTACCCATTTTGGTAGCAGCTAAATTAAAAAAAGTTCCTTTTATTCTTCATGAGGCTAATAGTGTGCCAGGGAAAGTGAATCGTTTGCTATCCAAATATGCACAATCAGTGGGGATTCATTTTCCTTCGACAGCTACTAAATTACAGGGCAAGTCCTATGAGGTAGGATTACCGTTAAGACCTGGATATAAGAAAGGGGCTTGTTCAAAAAAAGAAGCACTACAATATTTTGAATTAGATGACAGCAGGCTCACATTGTTAGTTTTTGGGGGCTCTCAAGGTGCGGTTCATTTGAATCATCTTGTCTGTCATGCCATGACTAACCACTTATCTTCTCTACATCAATCCTTGCAAATTATCCATATTGTGGGGGATTCATCTTTGAATTCCCTTATTCGCGCAGCTTATAGTAAGGCGGGGATTAAAGCTTGTGTGAAACCCTTTGAAAATCGAATGGATTTGGCTTGGATGGCTACTGATTTCTCGATTGCAAGAGCGGGCGCAGGAACGATAGCTGAGCAAATGGAATTTGAAGTGCCTGGCATTTTAATTCCTTTTCCATATGCGACCGATAATCATCAGGACACAAATGCGGATTTTTTGGTTAAAGATGTTGGAGGAGCGATTAAATATAGAGAGATTGATTTAACGCCCAAAATATTAGCAGACGCTATAAATTCTTTTTCTCAAGAAAAACGCCAATTGATGGGGCAAGCAATTCATGAATATAAATTAAAAAATCGAACACGCAATTTTTGCGATTTAGTGTTGGAAAGTGTCTATATTTAATCCTTGATTGTTCCCTAATTAGTTGTCTGAGATTGCCGATTAAAAAAATCTTTCCCAGATATATCTAAAGAGGTCCCTTCATCTCCTCTTTTTTTCCTGTTGTTAAGTTCGGCCATGCCCAGGTTTGTTGTGGGAAGGAGAATGGGCTAAAATCGATTGTTTGCTAATTATTTATTTTCAAAATATAAGCTGTGTTTTAATTATATAATTTTTGCTTGGATCCTTTTATGAGATGTGATCAATTAATTGATTGATTAATTTGTGTTTTTGTTGAGTTGACTAATTTTATGTATTATGTAATTATATAATTTTAATTTTTATTTGAGGTGTTATATGTCAGTAAATTTGCATACTATCGACAACAAAAATCCATTTCTCCAAAATTCATTTTTTAGACCCCAAGACAAAATTGCAGAAGGAGATCAAACCGAATATATAGACGCTAAACGAGGACTTTATAACTCTGCTTTTAAGGATTTGCAGGCATTATCGATAGGACAGTTTTCAAAAGACCATGAACATTTGCTTTACGACCTATTTTACAAGTATGCAAATAAAACGTGCTATGCCCAGATGAGTAACCCTGAAGATGAAGAGGAAGGTTTTCGTAAGAGTGCAAGACTGATGGAACTTTCTCTTTGTCTACAGCTTCAATCTCTTGGTTTATTCACAAACTCTTTTCCCAACGACTGGACAAAAGCCCCAAATATAGAATCTTTAATAGCCGATCAGGGTATTGAGAAGGATTCTGAGGGGGCGTTGTTCGCCTATGTTGTATCACTCAACACAGATCCACATGTGCTGTATCAAAAAGCCCAAGAAAATTATTTAAAAGAGTCGTTAGAAAATACTTTAAGAGTCCTGGCTTATTCATACCAAAATATTGAATCTCTTCGAAAAACGGAATATTTAGCTTTGCATGTAACGCTCGACTCCTATTTAGCAGCTATAACTGGCCATAGTGAAGCAGATCAAGATAAATTTTTTGATTATCAATACAATCGCTGTGGTTTTTTACAAGATCTAAGTGGAGCTGACTTGATGAAAAAAATGCAAGCTTATGCGGCGTTGATTCAGCACTTAAATCCAGAAAATTTTCAACAATACAGTTTTCCAAAAATTGCGATAATATCTAAGATTCATAATCAATTAGGTCTATTAAATTTTAGAACAATCGATAAACTCGATTCTGATGAAGAAAAAAAGACTAAACAAATTCAATGTTTAGAAGACTTTCAAAAAGCCTTTCAAATTCGTAGTTACTTGCTCGAAAATGACTGTAGCAAAATGGAAGATCATGAATATTTTCTTGCGAATATCAGGACCTCATTGATTCATCTTCTCATAAAAGATGTAGGTTTAAATCGCGATTCAATCATAGAACATAGGCAAGCGTTATTGGATTTCAAAGCTAAACTTGAGAGAACGAATAATAAACATACCTACAGCACGAGTTATGAGACAGCCGTGCAGCTGGCAACTATTGCATTGAAGAGCGAAGCTCAAAATAATATATAATATCTATACCGAAAGAGCCTCAAGACCTAATTTTGAGTCCCTCTCGGTTTTCCATCTATCTTTTTTCTCAACTTAACTTCATTTATTGTTCTTTAAACCAGACTAGCGTTCCGCTAATGCACTTTAATAGAGAGGGGTTTCGCATAACAATCTCTTAAACTATTTCTTTTGAATTAACAGGTACATCAGGACAAATCAGGTATACCCATAAAAAAATGAAGCAGAGGATGGATTTTGATTGGGTTTTTTGGAATTTTCATTTTTAATAGATGTTGATGGAGTGATGCATCGAAACAGTCTTTTTCTCACTCGTATTATGAAATTATTCTCCATCTAGGTTCAGTTTATCAAAGACGTACTTAAGTTAAGGAAAAATAGTGATCAAGTATGAGCAAAAAAGAACAATTTCATTTTATTGGTATTGGCGGTATCGGAATGAGTGGGTTAGCCCGCATTCTCCTTAAAAAAGACGCTGCCATTTCTGGAAGCGACTTACATCCCAGTTATGTGACGGAAGGCTTATCTCACGCTGGAGCAAAAATATATTTTGGTCATGCGGAAGAAAATGTGCCGGATCACTCCACTGTCATTTACAGCTCAGATATAAAAAAAGATAACCCTGAACTTCTTGCTGCCCAAAAGAAAAATGCCTCATTAATGCACCGCTCGGATTTACTATTGCATCTTATGCAAGATTATAAAACCCTGACCGTTGCAGGGACGCATGGTAAAACCACAACCTCTGCTCTTTTAACATGGGTTTTAAGGCAAGCAGGTAAAGATCCTGGTTATGCTGTAGGAGGTATTATTCCTCAATTAAAGACGAATGCAGAATATGGGCATGGTGAATACTTTGTGGCAGAAGCCGATGAGAGTGATGGAACTTTTCTTAAATACTCTTCCTACGGCAGTATTGTGACGAATATAGATTCTGATCATGTGACTCACTATGGCAGTATGGTGCAGCTCATACAGGCTTTTCAACAATTTGTTAACCAGATCCAAAATAAAGAGCAACTCTTCTGGTGTGGAGATGATGAAAATTTAAGAAAGTTAAGCCCAGCGGGAGTGAGCTATGGGTTTAATGAACACTGTCAGCTTCAGGTCAGCCATTACACTCAAAAAGATTGGAGCATAAAGTTTGATATTCGATTTAAGGGGCATCTTTACAAAGATATTCAATTAGCTCAAATTGGTCGGCATAATGCTTTAAATGGTGCAGCGGTATGGGGGTTGGCTCTAAGTTTAGGAATTTCAGAAGAATCTATTCGTAAGGCTTTTCGCTCCTTTAAGGGAGTGATGCGTCGATGTGAACAAAAAGGAGAAATTCATAAGATTTTGTTTATAGACGATTATGCCCATCATCCGACCGAAATTAAAACAACTTTAGCTGGTATACGTCGCGCTTTGAATGGCCGTCGCTTGATTGTTGCGTTCCAACCGCATCGGTACTCTAGAACCAAAGAGTGTTTAGGAACTTTTAAAGGAATTTTTGAAGACGCTGATGAGCTATTTGTGACTGAAATTTATTCAGCGGGAGAAGCTCCTATTCATGGTGTGAATACCCATTCAATTATAAAAGAAATCGAGTCGGATGGACTTAAAAAATGCCATTACACGTCCAGAAAAGATTTAGCTTTACAGATACAACCAATTGTTCGTGCGCATGATGTGGTCGTTTCTATAGGAGCTGGTGATATTACTAAACTATCCTCAGAGTTAATGGAGCTTTTCAAAAAGAAAGCTCCTAACAAGCTTAAGGTAGGCATAGTATTTGGCGGCAGATCAACCGAGCATGAAATAACCTTTCTTTCTGCAAATCATATTTGTAATTGTGTTTCAGCAGATCTTTATGATGTCCATCATTTTGGAATTACTAAGCAAGGGCATTGGATTTCTGGTTATGACAGTATGCAACGTTTAAAACAGGATTTAAACGAGCCAGGATCTATTAAGACACAGGCTGTAATAGATGCAGCAGTTATGCATGATCTTCTAGCATGTGACATCTTTATTCCTGTGTTTCATGGACCTTATGGGGAAGATGGCACTATTCAAGGTTTTTTTGATATTTTAGGGAAACCCTACATTGGTCCGGATCACACGACAGCATCAGTGAGTATGGATAAGGCCTTAACTAAATATCTTATGCATGCGCATGGCATATCGACTTTGCCTTTTGTGGAAATTCATCATCTCCATTGGAAGGAAAATCCCCAAGTATTTCTGGAACATATAGAACAAAAAATTTCCTATCCTCTTTATGTAAAGCCTGTTCATTTAGGTTCAACTATTGGCGTGCAGAGAGTCGAGCATTTCTTAGAACTTCAAGTTGCCATCGAGAAGGCCTTTCATTTTGATTATAAAATAATCGTGGAGCAAGGGTTAAAGGATCATCGTGAAATTGAATTTGCGGTGTTAGGAAATGAAAAACCTATTGTTTTTCCGCCTGGTGAAATTCAAGCTGACGGGAAAGTTTATGATTTCGATGCTAAGTATGGCCCTAAAGGCATGAGAGCGAATCCTAAGGCAGATCTTTCTAAAGATAAAATTCAAGAAGGAATGGAACTCGCTTTAGCTGCTTATAAAGCAGTGGAAGGATCTGGAATGGCGCGCGTTGATTTTTTTCTGGATGCTGATCAAAAATTTTGGTTAAATGAAATTAATCCCATCCCAGGATTTACTCCTATCAGTCTTTATCCAAAAATTTGTGAAGTGAATGGAGTTAACGGACAGGAGTTGATCGATCGTATGATTATTGCTGCTCTAGAAAGAAAAAGAAGAAATACCATTTTATGCCGAAACCGTTAAAAATACTTTTTGTACCTATTCGTTGCGCTCCTTTTTATGCGACAATGCTAGAACATAGACCTTTAGGGGGAACTGAAACGGCAATTATTCGTGTAAGTGAACAACTTAGTAAAATGGGTCATGATGTTTATATTTACCAAGAGACAGAACTTCCACCTACACAGGAAGGGCCTCAATACATCTCTATCAAAGAATTTGTAAATATTGAACAGTTTGATGCAGTCATTGTTATTCGTGGTCTGCTTGAACTGTTTAAAGACTGGAAATCAAAAAAATGCTTTTTATGGATGTCAGATGCCTATAAATCATTAAAAACCTATGGAATTGGGGATAAAAGAATTGTTCAGAGATTAGATGGGTTGTTTCTTTTGAGTCAATGGCATGTAGATACTTTATGTAATGCTTCTGGTTTTCCTAAAAATAAAACATGGGTTGTTAACAATGGAATTCATCCTGATTATTTTTTAGGGTCTGAGACCAGATTGCCTAAGCGTTTAATTTATACGTCAGCCCCCGATAGGGGACTCATCTATATGCCACGTATTTATGAGGAATTAAAGAGACGTCATAGTGATCTTGAATTACATGTATTTAGTAGTTTGGATCGGTATTTTACCGGTTGGTCCCCGGGTCCGCGGTTTCAAGAAAATGCAAAACTTTATGATTTGTTATCTGCTATGCCGGGATGTACCTTACATGGAAGTGTGTTACAAAAAGATCTAGCACGTGAATTTATGAAATCTAGTGTTTTTGTATATCCTTCTAACTTTGAAGAAACAAGTTGTATAAGCGCTATGGAAGCCATGGCAGGGGGATGTGCAGTGGTAACTAGCGATTTAGGAGCTTTAAGAGAAACTGTACAAGGAGGGGGTATTTATATTGAGGCCCCTCCAGGATCAGAGGCGTATATCCATCAATTTATCGAAAAAGTGGACGAGTTATTGACTCATCCCACCCGTCTACAAGAATTATCAAGGGCGGGGTTGAAGCGCGCTTCTCAATTAACATGGGAGAATGCAGCAAAGAACATGACTAATTATTTAACTAACTATCATCATTTAGGATAGATGTGACTTTCCGAACCAGTAAATCTGATCTTCAAAATGATCAAAAAATCTTTTAAAACCATCCATCCACGACATTTCATTTATCATGAAACATACACCAGACAGGCTCTCCCTTTATTCAGCATTAAGATGGATTTTTTTTATCACACTGTGCGTCACTGGATCTGCGTCTTTAGCCGTTTTTTACTATCGTCACATTAAGGCCCAGCGCTTACAACAACCCCAATATAATATTGTCGCTTTAATTCAGACTACGCCGGATAAAGAAAGGCTTAAGACTATTTATTTAGCAGAGTTACTGCGTTTATCCGTCGATCAACCGACAAATCTGTTTCGTTTAAATAGAGATGAAGCAAGACAAAACCTTTTAAAATCTCCCTTAATCACCACAGCTAAAATTAAAAAAATTTTGCCGGGGACCCTTTATATCGACTATAGCTTGAGAAAACCTTTTGCTTATTTGATAGACTTTACCAACACAGTGGTTGATAGAGCAGGAGTGGCTTTTCCTTTTAAACCCTTTTTTACACCTAAAAAATTGCCAGAAATTTATTTAGGTTTGGACAAAAATGATTTAGAGTGGGGAGAGCAAATTAAAGGAGTAAAAATTAAGATAGCCTTGTACTTAATCGATTTTTTTCATCATCATCTTCCTGAGGGTACGTCTTTAGTGCGTGTGGATGTTTCTCATGCCTTTGATGATAGTTATGGAAATCGACAAGTGGTGGTGATATTGGAAGAGTCTTTAAATTTAAAAATGCATTCTGAGAATATAGCGTCTACACTTCCACACATTTTAAGACTAAGTTTAGAGAATTACAAACAAGAAATTTCTAATTATTTAGCGTTGCGTCCCTTGATGATAGAGAGAGGTGCTTCGAAAATAAAAAATCAATCAACTCCTTTGGAGCCATTGATTATAGATTTACGAATTTCAGGTTTGGCTTATATTTCTAATGGATAACCGATGTTTAGTCTAAAGTTTTATAAACCGAATAATCATTTAAGAATTCAATAGATGGGGGTAAGAATGTCACAATTCATAGAGATCCACTGGACATGTGGGAATTTAGATGAAGCTCGTAAAGTATCTCGCTATCTTGTCCAGGAAAGACTGGTGGCGTGTGCGCAAATCATTCCTTGGATTGAATCAATTTTTATGTGGAATAACCAAGAAGATACGGTTCAAGAAACAAAAATATGTCTAAAGACCCGTCACGGGCATTATGAGAAAATAAAGAAAATTATTCTTGAAAATTGTGCATACGAAGTTCCTGAAATTACGTATAGTTATATTGATGGTGGAAACGAAGAGTATATGCGCTGGTTAGAAGAGAGTACTCCTGATTTTTCTGAGAGATCCTCATAGAATGAGGTTTTTTGATGCATTCGTCTATAGAACTTGAGTTTTATTCTATTTGATGCTAAAAAATCTGTATAGTATGTGCAAATGAACTCCAAAAAAGTACTTTGATAGTTTCTATATTTCTCAAACAAGTGAGAATTTTATAAGCGTATTCTTGAAAAAATTTGATAAAAAGTCCTGATAGTCTTTGAGTTCAATGATGCATAAAACCCCAAACTATATTTATAATTACTATGAAAGAATTTGTTGAATATATCGTAAAAAACTTAGTTGATACTCCTAATGATGTGAATGTAAATTGTTATGAAGGCGAACGTGGAATGATCGTAGAAGTGCGTGTTAATCCTCAAGATATTGGAAAGGTTGTAGGCCGTAAAGGAAATACAATTAAGGCTTTAAGAACAATATCTATGATGATCTGCGCGCGTCTAGGTAGGCGTGTAAGAGTTGAAATCGTTGAATAAGTTAAATTTAAGATGATTCTTAAACGCAAGTTTTTGAGTCAAAATTAAACAAAAAAAAATGCGTCCCTCGTAAAACATGTAAAAGTCAATTTTTTTCTTTATTAAAAAAACCATTATGATATGGTGAGTTTTACATGAATAGTTGACTAAAAGCGAGGGTAGGCTCATGCTAACTTTAAATAAAGTGATGATAGCAGGCCGCTTGACACGCAAACCTCAACTTCGAAAAACACCGAATGGTATAGCTGTTACGGACTTACTTGTTGCCCTAAATCGTGAATTTACCACATTGGGCGGAGATAGACAACAGGAAGTATGTTTTGTCGATGTTGTTGTTTGGGGAAAGCAGGCGGAAAGTTGTGTTGATAATCTAGATTGTTCTTCACCAGTTTTTGTAGAAGGACGTTTACAACTAGATGTGTGGTATGCGAAAGACGGCGAAAAACGTTGTAAGTTAAGAGTAGCGGCAGAAAGGGTGCAGTTTTTGGAAAAGAAGTCTGCTCTAGATAAAATTCCAGAAGTAGCAGCTAGTGTTTAATTTGAAAAATTATACGATAGGAATCCTTTAAGAGCGCTTTTAACTCAATTGGATTAAGAATTTATCCACATTTGTTAAAAAAGGTTTGCTTATGGCTGCAGCTAATGAGAGTGTTGAGATAAAAGCAGAAAAAAAGGGTGAAGTTTTCGTTATCCGCTTAAAGGGTAGATTGGATGCTATTACCTCTGCAGAAACTGAGAGAAAGATTCTGGGCTATGTTGAGCAGGGAGAAGCTAAAATTTTGCTAGACTTTGAACACGTGGATTACATCTCAAGCGCGGGTATGAGGGTTTTGCTAGCTGTTGCCAAGAAATTACGAACCCTGAATGGAAGGCTTGTCCTTTGTGCTGTTAATACACGTGTATTGGATGTATTGAGGATGTCTGGATTTGATCACGTCATGGATTTACAAAATAATGAAATAGAGGCTTTGGCCAAGTTTAGGTAACACGGTGCCTTGCGGAACTATAGAAAAAGAAGACATTGAAAAGATTTTTATTGGGTTCGCAGTTGAGGTTCAAAAGCAGCTACCGACCGCTTTGCCTAAGCAAAAAAAACGAGTGATTATTCTCGCGGGCCCCACCGGCTGTGGAAAGTCTCATTTCGCTCTCGAACTAGCAAAAAATATTGATGGCGAAATTGTCTCTGCAGATTCAATGCAAGTATACAAGGGCATGGATATAGGGACTGCTAAGCCTACCTTGCAAGAGAGAGAGCTTATTCCTCATCATATGATTGATATTCGTCATGTGACTGAACAGTTCAACGTTGTCGATTTTTATTATGAAGCTAGACAAGCATTTCAACAAATACATAGTCGAGATAAAGTCCCCATCGTCGTAGGTGGAGCGGGATTTTATATTCATTCTTTACTCTACGGTCCTCCAGCAGGTCCTCCATCAGTTCCCGAAGTTAGAAAAGCCTTAGAAGATGAGTACGATAGATTAGGGCCTGAAGCTCTATATGAACGCCTGCAGCAGCTTGATTTTCAGTACGCTAATGGAATCACGAAAAATGATAAACAAAAGATTATCAGAGCTCTTGAGATCATTACATTAACAGGCAAAATGGTAAGTAAGCTGTCTTGGAAAGGTAGACACAAGCCTCAAAACTACGATTTTCATTGTTGGTTTTTATACCGTCCTAGACCTAGTCTTTATCAACGTATTGAAAAGCGTTGTGATCAAATGCTTAATGATGGACTGCTAAAAGAAGTGGAGTTTCTATTAAAAGAGGGGATTTTGCAAAATTCTTCTGCAGCGCAAGCGATAGGTTATCGTCAGACCATTGATTTTCTTTCGACTCATCAGACTAAAGAAGACTATTCGTCCTTTATCGATTCTTTTAAGAAAGCTTCAAGAAATTATGCCAAACGCCAACACACGTGGTTTGGTAAAGAGCCCATGTTTAATTGGATTGACATGGATCTTCATGATTCAGAAGTGATTATGGATCTTATTTCTAAAGATTACGACGCTAGATAAGCGCTAGATGAGGTTAATTAAGTCATCCTTGTTAAACATATTTTGAAACTGCACTCTCATGTATCTCTCCGCTTTTTCCTGATTAAACTTTAACTTTGATTTCTTCCTAATCGGGCTTATAGACTGAATGTAAAAATCACCCATCGCATACTTTCTGGAATTGTATGGATACATCTAACTTAGCGATTATGGCTAACGTTTGGGTATTATTCTTTTCGATGATAGCTAAAAAATCTGCATCCCTTCACAGCGTTTAATCAAGAATTAGGGCGTACTTCCTACAATTACGGATTTAAAAGAAATTAAATGAGACTCTTTGCTAAGAGTTGAGCTAAAAATGACGCCACCAAGGAGAAGATGAAATATGAGTAAACACGAAATTTATTAAATGTACCGTTCAACCGATTAATAGAGGTAAAACGTTAACATTTAAAAAATGCTTGGAATACTAGTAGAAGATGATAAGAACAAAAAATCAAAAGTGGGCGCAAGAATAGATGATCAGTAGAGAACCCGCTTTTAATGGCTTGGGAGTACTTAAGTGAGTAGCGACCGTGTTTTCATCGTTCTAAAAGAAACAGTTTGAGCGAAAGTACAGCATACAGAACTGTTTGGAGTGGAGGGGAGAGCTCCAAATGTAATTCAAAATACGATATCAACCATACTCAAGCTAAAATTAAAGACAAGTGAACTCTGTTCGTAACGATAATTATCCAAACTCTTTTAAAAGCCTTTACCGAAAAGGTCAAATAAGCTATGATTCCAGAGTAATAATTCATTAAACTTATATCTTTAAGAACTTTCATGAGCGACTTAGAAACAAAAAATCATCCTTTATCAGAATCTTCTCATCCAAATGACGAAAATACCTCTCTTCCCTTTAATGAAGAGGAGAGTACTTTCTGCCCACCTACTGAGGAGATTGTTCATGAAAATGAGCTTGATGAGGAATCAGAGTCCTCAACAGAAAGTTCTAAGCATAAAAAACCTAATCCACACTTAGAAGTTTTTACTAAAGAAATAAATGAACTATCTTCTGCTGAAGCAAAATTAAAATATGCTCTAACATTTATGGAAAATTCCCTGGCCCAAAACAGTGGGGTTCCCCATTTTAAAACGTTTTGGGAAGTTAGAGGTGTGTGTCTTCAACTTTTTAAAGAAAACCTTCCGCCTACGGCACGCACACAATTATGGGCTAAGTATAGCGAACTTTCCAAAGAGGCTCGTCGTTTAAAGGAACTACTGGATGAGCAGAGTTCATTTGCTGCTGAACAGATTGAGATAGCCATTAAAGCTCTTGAAGATGATATTACTCATTTTAATGAAAGCTTAGGTAAGCTTTCTAATCCAGAATTAGGGCAATTGCCTAAGATGTTTTCCAAAAAAATATCCTTTTACCAAGATATACAAAAACGTTTAAACTTACTTAACGTTCAGGCTTCGCGCATTAATGCTCTCAGAAAAGAGTTAATTAAAACGGAAATGCGCGTGCGTTTAAAAAATAAGTTTTTTCAAAGATTATCTGTTGCCGGAGACCAAATTTTTCCTTTAAGAAAAGATCTTATTAAAGAAGTCAGTACGGTTTTTAGTGAAGATGTAGACACGTTCATTAACGCAAACTTTAATGAAGACTTTCAAGACTCTCTCTTTGTTTTAAGAGAAGAGATTAAATGTTTACAAAATCTGGCTAAGCTTTTGACTTTGAATACCCAAGCCTTCACCCATACAAGAATGCGTTTAAGCGAATGCTGGGATAAAATTAAATTTGCTGAAAAAGAGCGTAAGAAAGAAAGAGCACAGCTAAGAGCGGTATTCAAGCAAAATTACGATGAAGTCTCTTCTAAAATTGAAGATCTTAAACAAAAATACGACACGAATCAGCTCTCTGATGACCTGGCGCATCACCAGATGGATGAAATCTCCAGATTTATGCGAGGAGTCGAATTAGGAAGAGATGAAATTAAAGCTTTAAAAGATGCCCTATTTTCTATAAAGAATAAGCTAGCAGAAAAAGTTAAGGCACAAGAACAATTAAGACTCCAGCATGAGCAAGAAAAAGAAAAGCAGCGTAAAGATAAAATCGATGAGTTTAAAGAGCACATTGATGTTCTTGGAACTAAAATACGCCAAATGGATGTACAAGAGTTAGCTGCAGCAAGAGATGAGTTGCTCAACAAGTTTCAAGCGATTACTTTGAATAAATTTGAAAGACAAGAGATTGAACGCTTATTAAAACCGCTCAGAAGTTCTATTACAGATGCATTAACAGATAAAGAAGAGCAAGCCTTGCTTTCACTTTCCGAGAACGATCGTCAGTCTATTGAGCAACTTAGAGAGGTTCTAAAGCAACGCAAAGACAGACGTACTGAAATTAAAAATCAGTTAGAAACTCTACGTAAAGCAGCAGGAACTTCAGGCCTAGATTTCGAAAAAGCTATGAATCACAATGAGTTGATTCAGTCTGAAAGAGAACGTTTAGAAAAAATCAATTTAGGTATTAAAGAAATTGAAGACAAGATTGTCCAATTGCAAAAGAAAAAATAAACTCTTTCTTTTCGATCTTGATCATACGTTGATTAAAGTTAATTGTAGTTTCTATTTTGGGATCTTCCTTTTTAAAAAAAAATTACTTTCATTCACTTGCATGCTTCGCCTAGCTAGCCTCTATGCGATGCATAAATTAGGGATATTGAACCTTAAAAGTCTGCATAAAGGGACTTTCAATCATTTCTTTAGTGGCCTTCCTGCAAATACGGTCGAACAACACGCTACGCAGTTTTTAGCAGAAATATTACCTAAATACATTTATCAGCCTGCTCTTGTAAAGCTTCAAGAAGCTAAAAAAAATGGATATTACACAGCGATTCTTTCTAGCTCGCCAGATTTCTTAGTGGATAAAATTGCTGATTTTTTTAATGTCGATTTTTGGGATTCCACGATTTATCAAAAAAATAAATGTAACCATTTTTCTCATATCGCCCACCTCATGGATGCCGATCTGAAGGTTCAGACACTCTTGCAAATGATGAAAGATTTAAATCTAGAGCAGAAAGACATCACCGTCTACACTGACAGCTATTTAGATCTCCCTCTCATGAAAATGGCAGGGCAATCTGTAGGGGTTAATCCAGATCGTCGTCTGAAAGCTATCTGTCAACAGTCTCAGTGGCCTGTTATTTAAACCCGTGATTGCGTCCTCATCTTGCTTCAAGAAAAAACGCTAATAAGACTTGTTCAAAATCCCACTTAGTCGAAAATTTCACGGTGAAGATATAAAAAGTCGCGATTTTAACAACCAAATGCAGTTTCGAGACCAATCTATTTATGGTACCTTATCCTTTTTGTTAAAAGAAAGATGCTGATCCAGGATTAGGAGCAATTCTGGAATAAATCTAAAAATAGTCATTTAACAACTTAAGGTCTAATAGTCTCTTTGTTTATGTCATTTACTATGAGTTCTATAAAAGTTTTCAAGGTTAAATCAGCCTGAAGAACTTAAAACCCAATGAATCTTTAAGATCTCAAGGAAATAGAATGATCTTCAGGCCCATAAACTCCGATGAGTCATAAAGCAGGGCTTTAATCAATAAATTTTTATCTTTCCTCATTACTGGCAATTGATTATATTCCGATTTTAAATCTTACAGCCAGGATATTGTATGAACCCACGTTTTAAAGCTATCGAGATCATTAGTGCACGTAAATCCTCAACAGTCGAGGGGACAAAAAATTCAAGTCCATCAGATATTTTTGGGAAGCATGTCTTTAATCGGAAAGTCATGCAACAGATGCTGCCCCGCGAGATTTACAAAAATATTTTAAATGCAATGAATGGAAGTGAAAAAATAAAACCAGAATATGCCGATACTATAGCCGTAGCCATGAAAGAATGGGCCATAAAACTGGGGGCAACTCATTATAGCCATTGGTTTCAACCCCTGACTAGTGCTTCAGCTGAAAAACACGATTCTTTTATTGATTGGAAAACATCAGATGAGATTCTAGAGAAATTTTCTGGTAAACAGCTTCTTCAAGGGGAACCCGATGCTTCATCTTTTCCCTCCGGTGGCTTAAGAAGCACCTACGAAGCGCGGGGCTATACAGGTTGGGACCCTACTTCACCGGTATTTGTCTGGCAAGGAGGCGATGGGTTAACTCTCTGCATTCCTTCTATATTTTTTTCGTGGACAGGGGATGTATTAGATACGAAAATTCCTCTTTTGAGATCGGATAAAAAAATTAATGATGCTCTCATGCGCGTTCTTAAGGCAGCTGGCATTCAAGCAGAAAGTGTTTATTCTACTCTGGGATGCGAGCAAGAGTATTTTGTAATTGATCGGGCATTGAAAAATTTACGGCCAGATTTGCTTTTAACAGGTCGTACAGTCATTGGGGCAGACTCTCCCAAGGGGCAAGAGTTGCAAGACCATTATTTTGGATCTGTGAAAGATCGAGTACTAAGCTATATGCAAGATTTTGAGATTGCTGCTCTGCAACTAGGAATTCCTGTAAAAACACGACATAATGAAGTAGCCCCTGCCCAACATGAAGTGGCACCTGTATTTGAAAAATCATCAACAGCAGTGGATCATAATATATTATTAATGGAATTGATGAGGCAGATTGCTGCTAAACACCAGTTAAGCTGTCTGCTGCATGAAAAACCTTTTCAGGGGCTCAATGGTTCAGGTAAGCATTGCAACTGGTCGCTATCCACAGATACAGGAATTAATCTTTTAGATCCCACGGAAACCCCAGGAAAAAGTTTGCATTTCTTAATTTTAGTTACAGCTATTTTGCATGCAGTTCATAAGCATGCAGCGTTACTTAGAGCTGCAGTAGGCTCAGCTAGCAATGATTATCGACTGGGTGGTCATGAAGCTCCTCCGGCAATCATTTCTGTTTATTTAGGTCATGAGATGGAGCAAATTTTGGAAAATATTGAGAAAAAAGGGAGCTATAATAAAACTTCTGCTAAAGATTTATACGATCTAGGTCTATTGGTGATTCCCGACCTGACTAAAGACAACACAGATAGAAATAGAACATCTCCTTTTGCTTTTACAGGAAATAAATTTGAATTTCGAGCCGTAGGATCCTCCGCAAATACCGCCTTTCCCATGACAGTTTTGAATGCTGTCGTTGCAGAAAGTATCAATCTCATGATGGATGAAATTGATTCTCAATTAACTGCAAAAAAAACATCTTTAGAAAAATTAACCGAAGCTGCCATTCCTGTCATTCGGAAATACTTAAAGATTTCCAGGCCTATAAGATTTTCAGGCGATAATTATAGTGAAGAGTGGAAAAAAGAAGCTTCAAAGCGTTCGTTGCCCAATATCAGTAAATCTTATAAAGCCTTTGAAGCATTAAAATCCGCCACAACTGTTGAGGCCTTTCAAGGAATTTTAACAAAACAAGAGTTAAACAGTCGCTATGAAATTGCCTTGGAGACCTACAGTCATGTATTAAATATCGAAACTAAAGTGATCATAGATTTATTCTACAACCAAGTTATGCCAGCAGCGAGCAAGCATCAATTAAATCTGGCAGAAAGCATTTCTGAATGTGAAGACGTGATAGGAAAAGGAAAAGGCTTAAAAGCACAAAAACTGATGTTGAAAAATTTTACACAAACTTTAGAAGAAGCCATCGAACTTGCGGCTGATTTAGAAAGTAAGCGGACCAAGGCCCTACAGTCTCCCTTACTTAAACAAGCCCAAGCCTTTGGAGATCAAATTATAGATTTAAGCGAAAAATTAAGAGCTCTCATTGATCGCCTTGAAACTCAAGTGGATGATAGCCTATGGCCCTTGCCAAAGTATCGAGAAATTTTATTTTTGATTTAAGGAAAGAATGCGTATTCAAAAACATGTAGGAATTTATGGGGGGAGCTTTGACCCGATTCACTTTGGACATTTAAATACAGCTATCGAGATCATGGAATACCATGGTCTCGATGAAGTTTGGTTTTGCCCGGCTCAAATCAATCCTCATAAGCTGGACACAGTATCTATCGCTGCCCATCATCGTTTAAAAATGCTGGAGTTTGCTTTAGATTCGATCCCTTACTTTGGAATCATCGCTAATGAACTTAATCGGCCAGGTCCTTCTTACACAATCGATACGTTAAGGGAACTAGTCGAAGAACAAAAATATGCGCCAGATCCTAGTAAATTTTTTTTGATTCTAGGAGAAGACTCTTTACCAGGATTTTTTCGGTGGAAAGATCCCCTTGAAATTATTAAATTAGCTCCTCCCCTAGTGGCTAAACGTTTTATATCAAGGGAAGAGATTGATTTAATTGGCGACCCTGACGTATGCGAAGCATTAAAGAAAGGACTGACCCCCACCCACATAATGGAGGTGAGTGCCACAAGAATTCGAGAAAGGGTGCGAAGAGGCTTGTATATTGGACATCTGGTCCCGGCAAAAGTGGTAGACTACATATATCAAAATCACTTATACTCCCTTGATTCCAATTTAAAATGAAAACAAAAAGATTATGTCTAAAACAGCTATTACAACTCTTAACGATATTGCGCAAACAATCTATGACAAGAAAGGGTTCAACATTATCGCCTTAGATGTGCGTGGAATATCTACAATGACAGATTTTTATTTAATTGCCGAAGGAAATATTGATCGGCATGTTAAATCTCTTTCTCAAGCTATTCAATATAAAATGAGCGAACTAAATCAAACGCTTCTACATGCCGAAGGTCTACAAACTCCTGATTGGGTTGTCATGGACTATAGCGATATAGTCGTACACTTATTTATCCCCGATCTTCGAGAAAAGTATGCGTTGGAGCAATTGTGGAAAGAAGCAAAAATTGTAGATCTTCACATTGACGTGAAAGAAGAAAAATAGAGAGGATGTAAAAGCATGGAAAAAAAACGAATTGTGATAACAGGCGTTGGTGTAGTTTCTTGCTTTGGGAGTAGTGTTGAAGATTATTATAAAGCATTGCTAGAAGGTAAAAGTGGAGTCTCCCTCATTACGGAATTTCCTTGCGAGGAGTATCCCACTCGGATTGCTGCAACAGTTAAAAATTTTGATCCAGGCGAATATATTGACAAGAAACAAGCGCGACGTGTGGATAAATTTATTGCCTATGCCATGGTGGCGGGAAAAAAAGCATTAGAAGCCAGTCAAATAGGACCTGAGGCCTTAACCCAACTCAATAAAGAACGCTGTGGTGTTTTAATTGGTTCAGGAATGGGTGGAATGTCTGTATATACCGATGGCGTTCAAACCCTTTTGCAAAAAGGGCAGCGTTGGGTCAGTCCCTTTTTTATTCCCTATACTTTAACGAACATGGGTGGTGCGATGTTAGCCATGGATTTAAATTTCATGGGCCCTAATTATTCTATCTCTACCGCATGTGCCACAGGAAATAATGCTATCATTTCAGCAGCGAATCATATTAGAAAGGGTGAAGCAGATTTGATGATTTGTGGGGGAGCTGAAGCTCCCATTCTACCCATGGGGCTTGCGGGTTTTTGTGCTTGCAAAGCATTATCGCAAAGAAATGATGCGCCAGAAAAGGCCTCTCGTCCTTGGGATCGCGGCCGTGATGGTTTTGTCATGGGGGAAGGCGCTGGGGTACTTGTTTTGGAATCTTTAGAACATGCCTTAAAAAGAGGAGCTCCCATTCTTGCAGAGTACTTAGGAGGCGGTGTTTCTTGTGATGCTCATCATATTACCGAACCTCGTCCAGATGGAGAGGGAGTGGCTTTATGCATACGTAATGCTTTAGCTGATGCTCATGTGAAGCCCGAAGAGGTGAACTATATTAATGCGCATGGAACTTCGACTCCTGTGGGAGATATGGCGGAAGTAAGAGCCGTAAAAAAAGTTCTGAAGGATCCCTCAAAAATCATTATGAATTCGACAAAATCTATGATTGGCCATTCTCTGGGAGCTGCAGGTGGATTGGAGGCTGTAGTCACAGTCAAAGCCATTGAAACAGGGTGGGTGCATCCAAGTATAAACTTAGAAGATCCAGAGCCTGAGATTGAATTCCATATTCCTACACAAGCAGAACAAAGAAATATTAATGTGGCCATTTCCAACTCATTTGGATTTGGTGGACATAATGCGACTATAGTCTTGGGAGCTTATCAACCCGCATGACAACTAAGCAGGAACATTCATATGGAATTATCCCTTTAAAAAGAGAGGGGCAATCTTGGAATGTTCTGCTTGTCCAATTGCATGCAGGTCATTGGGGGTTTCCCAAGGGACATCCAGAGCCCCAAGAGACCCCTTTAGAAACAGCCACAAGAGAACTCTTTGAAGAGACCGGCTTAGGCATCTCTCAGCTTCTTTCCGAGCAAACCTTTGATGAAAAATACTTCTTTAAATTTCAAGGAACTCTTATTCACAAGCGCGTGACCTATTTTATTGCGGAAGTGAATGGCCTAGAGAAAATCATGGAAGATGAGGTGAAGGCTATGCAATGGGTCCCCCTCCTTGAGGCCGTAGAGCATGTCACTTTTGATCAAGCTAAACAAATTTGTCGTCAAGTGAATCAAATTGTAAAAGCTAAATGTTCTAGACAATTTTGAGATCACTTCGCTATTCATTTGAATATCTCAGCTTAAATCATTCGTATATTTAAATTTTTTTGTTTATATTCGTGAGTAAAATAATACTAATTAGCTTGTTCGATTACATAAAATTTATCTGTAACAAGGGAAATAAAATAAATCGAAAGTAAACTTAGGATAAATGCGGGTATCATGCTGGGGAGAGAGGCATCCAAGACATAAGGATTGATGATAGGCCAGAATGCAGCGAGGACTGCCCCTGTAAGAACTCCTGCGATGGCTCCATACTTATTCGCTTTTTTGAAATATAAGGCCATAATCACAAGGGGACCAAAAGAGGCTCCGAGACCTGTCCAGGCATATTCAACTATAATCATAATGGTGGTACTTTTGATCAGCGCAATGCAAAAGGCCATTACTGTAACGATAACGGTACTATATCTAGATACATTTAAAAGATTTGTATTAGGGTTTTTTGAAAAATATT
The DNA here is from genome assembly GCA_001897225.1 of Chlamydiales bacterium 38-26. GTDB lineage: Bacteria > Chlamydiota > Chlamydiia > Chlamydiales > Parachlamydiaceae > Neochlamydia. Next base: position 105,036 of record MKSK01000006.1, on the reverse strand, counting down.
TATACATATCTTCACTCAAGGATGAAGCACACACAAGTATTTGAGAGGCTATGGTTGACATATTTGCCGCGATAACAGCGCATAAAACTAAGCCTATTAAAGGTGTGAACACTAACTTTTTAGTCATTTCAATAAAAATCATTTCAGGATTTTCTAAAGGATCTGCAAAAAAGCCTATACCTATTAAGCCAATGCACATTCCCGCTCCAAGGACTAGAATTTGCCATATAATCCCTATATACTTGGATTTATAAATCTCTTCTGGATTTTTGATTCCCATGAACTTTGTGATGATATGCGGTTGACCAAAATAACCCAGGCCCCATGAGCTTGAGAGCAAAAGGATGTGGATCAACGTATTTAATGAATAGTCAGGAAGTATTGCTAAAGAGATATTTTTAGACAGAGCTGCAGCATGAATGCTTTCCCAGCCCTCCAATTGCTGGTAGGCAATTAAGGGGACGATGAGCACTGCTCCTAAAAGAAGTAAACCTTGAAAGAGATCGGTTCTCGCGATAGCTACGAATCCACCCAGATACACATAGGTGATTACCACGGCAATGGCTATCAAAAGACCCGTATAATAATTGATAGCAAAGATATTTTCGACCAAATATCCCATCGCAATCAAGCCAGCAGAGATATAAGCTGTGAGAAATACCACGCTTATCAAAGCTGTCAGTAATCGTAAAATATGCGTGCGATCCTTAAAACGTGCTTCAAAAAATGTTGAAAGTGTACAACAATCGAGTGATTCAGTTTGCACACGAAGTTTTTTAGCCACAAAGTGCCAATTTAAATACATCCCTACAACCAGTCTGATAGCAATCCATATATTGTGCAATCCTGATATGAAAAAAGCAGCAGGAAACGCCATTAACGCCCAGACGCTCATGTCGCTGGCGTGTGCACTAATCGCTGTTAACCAGTAATTGATCTGTCTTCCGCCATGAATAAATTCGGAGGATGAAGTTTGCTTTTCTTTAAAGAATAGACCTATAGCTAAAAGAAAGGCAAAGTAGAGTAAAAACGAATACATAAAAGTACTTGGCATGCATGATTCCTCAAGATTTTGACGAATTTTTCCGTTTATAGGGTTGTGTAATCAATGCTTTAAAAGTATATAATCGAAAAAGATCTATGTCTATAGGTTTTTCTATGAGAATTTGTCATCCTCGAAATTACATGTATATTTCTAAAGTCTTATCCTCCTTGTCAGGGATAATTATTGATGTGTGTATTTTGTTGTGCGTTCAATTGCTTTTTATGTATAATTAATTTTATTTTTTTCTGATTCTCTTTGTAATAGGTATTTAATGTGAATAAAATTAGTTATCATCAAAATAGAATAGATTATCCATGTAGTAACTGGTGTTTTCCAAATACTAAGCTACTATCCACGGATCGAGAAGAAATACGTCGTCATGGCCTTTTAAATATTCCAAATACATGGGGTTTTCACAAAACCCTAAATGAATATTCTTTTAATTCTTTGAAAGAAGAGATCAGATATGATGACTTTGAAGAGATCCATGTAAGCACGGTTGAACGTCATGTAGATGCGCAAAAAAGATCGAAAATGTTATGCGCATTTTACAAGGTGCTTAGAATATTTAATGTTTTAAAATGGATACCCGGGATTTCAAGCCTACAAGCCATCATTAGGTTAGGCTTAACAATAAAAATGATGAATATTGTAAAAAATCAAGTGGATGTATCTAATCAGAATTGTCATGTGATAAGAGAAACGTATTGGACGATCAAAGGTCACCAACTCAGTGCTGTCCTGGATTTTTTTCCGTTTTTAGGTCAAATTGGCCATTTGATTTTAGATATACATTATGTAAATCGCTATAAAAATCTAAAGGCTTTTCAGCCCTAACTTTTATGGCTCCGCATAAATCGACTAACCTCACAGCTCTCTTAAGGATTATCTGAAGGGCTAGATGAGATGCTTACAGCAGAGCACTATTTGTTTTTTTAATATCGACTCTGGTTTCTTTAAAATTTATAGTTGTTAAATATAAAATTATCTTTTATATCTCTTCCTTTCTATTTTTCAAGCGGAGACAGGAAGATATATATGCACACGCCAATCGCCAAGAAAATTCGAGAGATAATAGCAATCACGTGCTTAATGCTTATGCAAAGCACGGGCTTATGGTCTAATAATGCAGATGCCTTAGGGAATTACTTATCGCTTTTAGTGACAAAAGGAAATATTCATGACCCTAGCGGGGAACTCACAAATCTGATCTTATTTTTAGATGCGCTAAGCCCTGGCGCGCGCGAAAATGATTTAGAACAACTACAACCTGCATGGTATGCAGACTTGGATTGGTCTGTAGAAAATACAATGACAAATGCGAGTCGAATTGTTAGTAATAACATCCTTGCACGTGTGCGAGAATATAGATATAGCTCTGCATGTGTCCCCCAAGATTGTGTTCCTTATAAAAATTATTGGATCGCGGCGATGGGTGGTCACCTGGAGCAAAAACGCCTACAGCAGCTACCTGCTTTTCATTCCAACGATTGGGGAATTTTATCAGGGTTTGATTTTGTTTTAGCGGATTGGCTCACTCTTGGATTTATGGGTGGCTACACGCATACTGATTTGGAATGGGATCATCTGAGAGGAGATAATTCAGTCCATAATTTTTATATAGGGCCATACTTTGCTTGGAACCGTTGTGGGTGGATTTTTGATGCTTCATTACTTTTTGGAACCCAGCGTTTTCATACAAATCGAGAGATGAAATTTGGTTTTGTCAACCGTAAGGTAAGAAACACTCATTATGGGGACTCTATCTTGTGCCATGCAGGTTTGGCAAAAAATTACACGTGTGGATTTTTTGAGTTTTCGCCTTATTTAATGGCCGACTACGTCTTTGTACATGCTACAGGAATAAAAGAAAAATGTCGGGGTAGAAAAAAAGACTGTGAATGCAGTCATGAAGATACATGCATTAGAGCTTTAAACTTACGCATCAAATCGCATAATGCGCAATTCTTTCAGGGAGAGGCAGGGGTTTCGTTAACAGGGAATTTTGATTGCAGTACAGCTACAGTGGCACCTACCGTTTATGTAGGATATCAAAATATTACGCCTATTCCAGATCGCAATAATGAGTTGAAAGCAAGTCTCATCAAGCAGCCAGGGTGTTTTACCGTAAAGACTACCAAAGAACCTATTTATCAATGGACTACCGGGTTATTTGTAAACTTTTACGTTCAGGATTGGCCTGAAATGTCATTATCCTATGATGGAGTTTGGGGAGATAAACGTAGAGAGTACTGCTATACTGCTGAACTTGATTGGAGTTTTTAATGGTAGTTATTCGATAGAAAAGATCATAAACACTTATTCATGTCTTAACTAAAACTCTAAATTCAAATCAACCATAGCCTATTGGTAGGGGGTAAAAAACCCTACCACATCAAGATTAGATGAGTGAGATTTTAAATTGCATCGTATAAAATTAACTTTGTAAGTTATAAAGTTTATAAAAAAAAAACTTATACTGATTTTTATTTGAATACTGTCAGATTAGTACTAAAGTAAATTTAACAATTAGGTATTCTTAATTTCCTTGAATAAAGATCTTCTTACAAAATTGTAAATTTTTGCTCACTTTAACCCAACCTTGAGATCGTTGAATAATTCACGGGGTTAAGAAAAACTTAAAATTTTTCAATTTTTTTTACAACTTTGACTTCTTCCGTCAAAAAATTTTTCTCTTAGAGTGATTGCTTTTTCCCTAATTTTATACACATTCTGTTCATAAGTATTAATCAAGCGGTGGTTTGTTCCACATTTAAACCCCCTCAAATGCACTTCTTGAGGTTAAATCCTATACTAACCAAATACATTTGAGTTATTGACCTTTTTATTCCTTGATAGCGCATGCGACTAAATCCTTACCATTTTTTGAAAGTCCCAAAAGTTTTCTCTATTTTTTGGCGCACTTTGCTTATTAATTTATTTCGCAAATGATGGAATTTATTCAGCTCTACTCTCCTTGAGGCTTTGTTCATAATCCATTTTTATATTCGTTTCCTTTAGCACTCTAAAATTCTCTTTACTTTCATAGGCCTTGTCGGCATAGACAACCTGATTCTTTAGGTAAAATCGCTGGAAGAATATGTCCATCATGAGTTTTTGCTAAGGTTAAAATAACACTTCTTATTACTCCTGAATCTGCATCTAATGCTGCATGAACTTTATAACCAAAATAGCGCTTGCTTCCTTTACATACCCACTCAGCTTCTTTATCAAAATCAGATTTTCAGGCTGTTCCATCATCATTTTGATCAGGTTTTCTTGCTACTGAATCTATTAGGTTGGCATCCGCAATAGTTCCCTTTTTGATTATTTGCCCTTTTCCTTCAAGCTGCTGGGTTATCGCTTCGAATACTTTTTCTAAAAGCCCCTCTTCTTCTAGCTTGCGTCTAAAAACCGAAAATGTGGAGTCTGGTGTGCTATCATTTATACCAAGTCCTACAAAACGCCGAAAAGACAGTCTATCATCAAGACTTTCTTCTAACTCGTAATCTGATAAATTATACAAAGTTTGAATGAGAAGAGCCTTAAAAACAAGAAGAGGAGGGTAGCTTTTAGGACCTCTTTTAGAGCTATTGATGATAGAAAGAATCTTATTGATGGGGTCCCAATTAAGATTGCGAGAAATTCGATCCAGACTGCTGTTTAATTTTTGCTTAAAATTAACAGTGAAATCTGCAAATGATAATTGCTCTGTATTTCGGTGAGCCCTATTTTTCTCCTATTGAAGAAACATTAAGACTCATTGCTGTGAATTATTCAACGATCTCAACCTTGAGTATAGTATACAGGATATTATTAAATCAAAAGTGCTTCTAATTCTGAAATATGAAGAAGGTTGAAATTAAAAAAATGCTTGAGCCAAAAAACAATATCGGCTTAAAGTGGGCATCCAACCTATCCTCTATTCATTCAGCCGTAGAGATAGTAGTATGAAAACCAAACCATAAGGACTATATGGAACAAGCAAAAAAAGTTAAGTCGGTTTCCGTTTCAGAAGCATCGAAGCTTTCTAAAGAAAAAATAAAAAAATTAAAACAACTTTCTAAAAAATTGAAATCTACAAATCAAATTAGTGCAATTGATTCGCCTTTTTCTTATCATTATTAATGTTTGTTATTATAAACAAATTTGCTTAGTTTGCAATTTTTTGCATTTTAGAAAGTTGCAAAATTCAACTCATATAAGTAAAGGTAAAAATGAAATTAACGTTTCTAGGTCATCAAACTTGGCTTATTTCTTATGGCTCAACAAATGTAATTATTGACCCACTGCTTTTGAATAAGTTTGGACACTCTTCTGATATCAACTTTGAAATATTTCCTTCCCGAAATATTCAAGTGGATAAGATGCCTAGAGTTGATGCTATCATTTTAAGTCATGAACATCTGGATCATTTTCACATTCCTTCATTGAATATGCTTCCTAAAGATGCGCCTTTCTATGTAAGTAAGCTTTTGCCGATCTGTGTTAAAGAACTTATTATAGAGCTTGGGTTTCAGATTATTGAAGTTTATCCACTGCAGAATGTGACGATTAAGGATCTGGTTATTACATTTTTCTCTTCCGGTAATAGGACGATCTTTTGGGAGCAACGAGTCATACAAATTTATATCCAGAAGAAGGATTCTCATGATAAAGGTATCTTTATTGCCGTGGATGCCTTAATTTCTGAAGATTTTAAAGAAGCTGTTGATAATGAATCTATAGTTCAGCCAAGGGCTGTTGTGGTATCAAACAATTCACAAATTGTTCCCCCAGGTGGTGTTGGAGCTCATACAAATATGTTGCCTTTAGAAGAGCGCTTTGGAAATTCTCTTCAGGGATTGACAGTCCTTCATGCAATGCTTATAACATATTTTGAGGGACTAGGACAGGATGTCCAAGAAATTGTTATCTGTGGAAATGGATTTATTGCCAGCGATGGATCTACTGCAAGCTCTGAGCTATATGGTCCTTTCCTATTTTCAGACAACAAAAAATTAGCTGCTATGGCATCTGAACTTAGCGTGGGCAAGACCATACTGGGTCCATATCCTGGAGAAGAATTGATTTTTGATGATGAAGATCACATTAAAGTAAACCAGGTAAGTTGGGTACAACTTAATAAAAATCGAATAGAAAGTCTTTTAAAAAAACAGAGAGAATTTTTAGAGAACCCTCAGGAAATTAAGATTCGTCCAATACGTCCCTCTTTTGTTAATAATGAAGAAGCAAAGAAGGCGCTTATAAGGGTTGAAGAGGAATTATGTTCTATTGCAAAAGCAATAATGATTTCTGAGATAGGGAAAATAGCTATTAATCTTCGTGAACATTTAAATGGTTCTCTTGGTTGTCGACGTATTTTATTCAGATTTTTAGAAGAAAATAATGAAACGGCTATTCAATATGCTCTCGATTTTTCTACTGCAAGTTTCGTTTATGATGAAACTACAACTGATCAATTACTCGAAACATTCCCTTTCGGTATTGAAGTTTTTCTTGTTGATTTTTTTGCCATTATTGAAGGGAAACTTCAAATTTGGGATCTTGCCGGTAATGCCATGAGGTCGTGGTATATTGGAGACTCTTATACAAATATCATTTCCTTCCTCTATGCATTTTATGGAGAGCAAGTGCGTCCAGAATTGGCGAAAAAGGTGTATCAAACTGTATTGAAAAATGAAAAAGCAAAGATATCTTCTGAAGAAATAGTATGTGTCTAGACGTCTTTAATTTTCTAGAAGGTGCTATTGATGATAAAAATAAAATAAATAGACCATTTGTTTTTAATCACAGCTTCGCTATGCGGCTTTCAGAAAGTGATGCTAATCGTGTCAATAATTTTAACAAAAATAAAATTGTTTTATGGCTCAACAGTGGTTTTCAAAATAAACCAAATAGCTTAAATATTGAATGCCTTAGAATCAGTGTTAAGTCTCAAGTCTATAAAGTTACGATAAATAAAAAACGAAAAATCATCTTTAAATGCTTTAAAGATGAAAAGAATTTTTTAAGCGAATATTTAGCTCTTAAAATATTTGAAAGAGAAAAGTCCATAGCTCATGTTATCGATAGTTGTGAGGATTCCCGTTATTTGGTCATGGAATATTTGCCGCGTCAATTTTCTCCTAACTCCATTTCCTATCTAGATCAAATTGCTTTTAACTTAGGGATGCTTCATGCCTATGGGCGCTCTGCTTATAATCTTTTGAATATACTTTTTCCAAACAAAACAGAAAAAAAGTTATTAGAGAGTATTAATGAACTAAGTTGGATAAAAGAAAAAAAATATTTTGAAAAAGCGTTAGTGCTCTCTATAAAGTATTATGATGAAAAGCGTGTGCCTTTAATGATAGGTGATATCAAGCCAGAGCATGTGCGATTGAGGAAGAAAGAGGAAATTGTGTTTATTGATTTGGAGACTTTTTCTATCGGTTACCCCGATTATTTAGATGTACTTAGTCTTGCTAATTTTAATGTAAATCAATCGACTTTTACCAAAGATATATGGTTTTATCTGCTAAAGAAATATCTAACAGGAAAAAATCAATGCGAACCATCTCAAAAGGAAATTGATTTAAATTATGAAATCGTGTCTTTAATGGCTCAATCTTTGGGGTTCCATGAGTTTTTTAAAAGATAGTCCCTTTAACCTCTTCCTTTTGGTTCTTGCTCCTTGGAAAAGAATAGGTTTGACACATTTTGATCGTTTTTCAGTAAATATCAATCCATTTAAATATCGATCTTTATCAAAATTTTTATGGAAAGAGCAGGGGGGGAAATTAACTGCTCAATTTATCCTCAAACTGTTTACTTTTTTTAACCAGCTATTCTTTTTACTTTGCTTGGCTCAAGTTGTTGGGGATGTCCGGCTCTCTTCTTATCCTAATCTCCCTTTTTATGCCTTACCTGTCTCTATTTTTCTTCGCTATGTTTTATCACAACTACAGTTATGGGTTGAGTTCTCCTTACGACACTTCTATGTGCAATGCTTGCATTCGACTTTTGACAAAGTCGTCTGGAAAGCTCATGAAACTTTGGACAGAATTTTTGGACGCGATGTCTTAGCCTCTCTACAAGCAGTTCCTTTTCTTGTAGATGGTTTTTATTTGATAACAGCTTTTTTAAGTAGCCTTGCAATTATCTTTTGGATCAATGGTTTCGATGCGATAATCGGCATCTTGACTTTAGGGCTTTTCATTCCTTTTAGTTTAAAAATTGGTAATGCACGCTCTTTCATTGCTAAGCAGATATATGCTGTTGTGAAAGAAAAATTAGATAGAATACATCATTGGTTAGATTGGCATCTTTACTTACGTTCCTGGGGAACTGCTGAAAGTTTTCTTTTTTCGATTCAGAAACTGATGTATTCAGAAGTTAAATTGCGCAACCAGGATTCTATTTGGAGAGGTTGCGATCTCTATAGTATCAGTTTTGGTAAATTGGTTCCTATAGCAGTCATCATTAGCTTGTCATTATGGGCCTTCCCTATCTCATCTGGGTTGCTTACCACGCTTTGGTTGGCTGTTCCAATTATTAGAATTATCATTACCTATAATCGATTTAAGAAGGAAAAAGCTGAAGGATATGCTGCCTTTGATGAGCTTAAAAAGTATTTCTATGAGCTAGGTTTTGAAAACTCTTCTTCGACAATAGAGGTTCAAAATGCATGGGAAATTTGGAAAGGTTCCCTTGGTGATAACATCTGTGAATTCTACCATGAATTTGATGTACTCTCCAAACTACACCTTAGGGAGGAGTTTCTTAATAATAAATTGAATCCTTTTGAAGTTGAATTGGAGTTAAAAGGAAAAAATGTGTCATCTGGACAAAGAGTACGCCTATTATTGGCAAGAGGGATTAACCTTGCTTTAATGTATTCACAACCTTTGTATGTTTACTTGAACTTTGAATCTCTTGATGCCACGAACCGACAGCGTGTATCAGAATGTTTAAAGGATCTGAGTTTTTGGATTCCTGTATATTTAAAAACAGAAATTGGAGTTATAATTGAACAAGAAAAATTCCCTCTTGATGCAATCGCTCCTTTACGCCAAGAATTGAAATCGAAGCAAGTTATAGCGAACATCGCTATGCCTTCTCTTTTAAAAGATATCCTTCGTCTATGCCGTCCTTATTTCTTCTTTTTATTGTTGCCGGCTATAGGTTTGAATGTACTAGCAAGTCTCACTGTTTTAAACATCTCTGATCAATGGCGCTTAACCCTTTTGTTATTAGTCGGTTTAGGCGCATTTACTGGAGTTTTGTGGCTTGGCAGAAAAATTGAGAGTCATGTAAGAGAATGGGCGTTAGATAAAGGATTCAACATTCTAAAGCATCCCACGGAATGGTCCCGTTCAGATTTTTTTCAAAGAATTTCAGAAAATTATAAAACTGTTTGTGAACGAATATCTTGGTATGTACATGATGGTGCATGGATTGCATCTTTGCTAGCCTTCGCTTTAATTTCATCCCTATACGTAATAGGTTGGATCTCTTTAGCAATAGGTGGATTTTTCATAGGGCTGTGTTATTATATTTGGAGAGTCTTAAATCCAGCTATCGTTTTAACACGACAATCAACAATTGTAGGATTAAATAGGTATCTTGAAAATATGGCTAATCTTGTAGCCCTATCTAGCTCTGCATCTGTTGATATCTTAAAAACTAAGCAAAAGGAAATCTCTTACGAAGCTTTAAAAGCTCTCTTTATTTCTCAAATTGAATCAGATGCCACTAAATTTTCTTTCGGTACAATTCTTTATCTACTGTCTGGGGTGTTGGTTATGAGTCTATCGATCTTGTCTCTTTATGTTCCATACGATGAAGCCGTTATTGCCTCAATGATTTCTGCATTTTTGTATGTTGACTACAATATCACTATGTTCTTCCAAGCACTGACGGGCTTCGATGCCCAAAGAATTGCGATTCACCGCTTGGCTCAGGTCCCTTTAAAGCAACAAGAACTAAAAAGTCTTTTTGTTAAACAGGAGAATTCCTATTATACCACAGAGTTTTTTAATCCATTAATCGATCTAAAATATCCTACCCACTCTTTTCAATCAGGCAACTCTTACTCTATTTTAGGTGATTCTGGAACAGGAAAGACTCTTTATTTACGTTGTTTAGCAGGCATGCAACCTTGCAATGAGCTCAGCCATGCTTCACTTCCGAGAGAGAGCGTTGCTTACTTAGATAGACATGCTCTCAATGTCATTAAGAGAATGAAAAGTGATGCCCCAGAGACAGTTGAGATAGAGCATTTATTGGTACACTTTATCGAAGAACAGCTTCAGCAAATGAAGCGCATTTTTATTTTTGATGAAGCCTTGGTACATTTTTCTTTAGAACAAGCAAAAAAACTATCTCAATCTATCTCCGAGCGTATAGAAGCTTTTCAAGGTTTATTCTTGCTTGTGGATCACCGTTTTCAGTTAAAGAACACTATAGCTCTTCAAAAAATACACGAAAACCCATAACAGATGAATGTTAAATGATATAGTGTAATCACATTTTCTAAATCAACGAGTAGTAAACAAAAAAGACTTACTATAAAACCAGGGTTCATTATGTCTAATACGATCCCCATGAAAAACGAGTTAATGTTAATTCATGGGTGAAGGTTTAGCACTTTTTTATTATACCTTTGAGCTAGTGGTGAATGGCGGGGAAATTTAGCTTATTGAGGATTTGTTGAATCAGGTTTCATTTTATTTGCAAAAATGAAACCTGAGGACTTTTAGAAATCAAGAACGATGGTTCCGCCAATCCCTTGCACGAACCAACTTCTATGCCGTCTTCTTGTGATACTTCCTTCAGGATCAAACTTGTTTTCATGAATAAAGAAATGATGTTCATAGCCAAAACGAAAGGTTAGGCGGCGTCTTTCATTATACCATAAATCGCTCCATCCTAAGCCGCAGCTAAAATCGGTGATTCCAGTTCCTTCCCAATGGTGATCTCTATCGACCGCTTCTACCAGAAGATTATCTCGATAACGGTTTTGCATTTCCCCCCAAATCAAGCTGGCAGCACCAGTGACGTAAAAGTTAAATCCGCAACCCAGGCACCAAGACACATCCGCACCGATTCTTGGTCCACCCGCAAGGTAATTGTGTCTTAGGTTTCCATCGATTTGAAATTTACTCGAAGCTCCCAAGAAAAAGGGGACGGTGGCTCTTCCCTCGATTTCAAACTCGTAGCGTTGCTTAATTTGTGCAAAGCGAAGACCCAAATAAGGTTTAATGCGTACACATCTTCTAAACCACATCTCTTTGCCGATCTCTAAGTCAATCATATCTAGATGCATCTTCCAGTCTGTGTCAGCACCTTTAAAATCTGCAATATGTGCGCGTGATTGATAGTGTGTCCAATTTAAATCGGCTTCCCAGCAGTCATTACAAGCATATCCAACACCAACCTTCCAACCATCCTTCCATTTAAATCTGCGTTTTCTTTCGTCGTTTGTATATTGTAAGATTAAACCGGGGATAATCCTAAAAGGTCTTGCATCTGCAATTGCACATTTATTTACTTTGAGATTATCTACGTGAGGTCTAAGATATAAAAGCTCTGCACGAACTGTATATTTTCCCCTTGATGGAATATCGTATCGATTTGGGCAGCGGTATCCCCAGTAGCCGGTTGGATCATACCAAGCTAAAAGGTTGCTCGCTGTGAATGTGGCGAGTGTGAACACAACCCACTTGGATGCCTTCCATATATTTTTCATTGTCCCTCCATTGATTCGTTCGAGATCACGAAAGGACGTGTTTATCAAATTTTAAACTATAATGCTAGAAAAATTTTAAATGGATGCTGAATAAAAATTAAAAGATTTGGGTCGCATATTTGTGAATTTTTTTCCAATTAACTTAGAAGGATTTAAACTTTTTTACCTAGGGAAATGTGCTGACACTATTGTTGGGATACACTAAAAAAATTGGTTCCACCCTAATGTAGTCGATGAGTCCATCATTACATCTAGTTTATTTTAGAAAATTGTGTATATTTAAAGGTAGTCTATAACAGCATAAAAAATGAACGATCCATCGATGAGCAAAACAAGCCTCTGGTTAAAACTGCAGGAAGAAATCACTCACTGCAAAAAGTGTCCTCGGTTAGTTTATCATCGCGAAAATGTTCCAGCAAAAAAGATTTTTAAAGATGAGGTATACTGGAGAAAACCTGTTCCTGGATTTGGAGATCCTGATGCGTGGTTGTTTATTGCAGGACTTGCGCCTGCTGGTGATGGAGGAAATCGCACGGGAAGAGTATTTACCGGGGATGCGACAGGACGGTTTTTGATTCGAGCCTTGTATGAATTAGGTTTGGCAAACCAACCCCATTCTGAATCCCGAGAAGACGGCCTTAGGTTAATGGGATGTTATATGACTGCTGTTGTCAAATGTTATCCCCCTCAACATAAACCCACCGCAGAAGAGTGTTTAAATTGTCGTCCTTATTTTGAAAAGGAAATGGAGCTGCTTAAAGAACTAAAGTCAGTTTTAGTGCTAGGGCATTTAGCCTTCAATGTTTTTTTATCCGCTTTAAAAAAGCGCAACATCCCAACGGAAGGTTTATGTTTTAAACATGGAGCTTCTTATAAGCTTAAAAATGGATGGAATTTATACTGTAGTTATCATCCCACCCCAAGAAATGTGAATACGGGCACTTTAACGAAAGAAATGTTTAGCCAACTTTTGAATCAAATTCAAGCGGACCACAGGCATAGACCCGATTTAAGTTAGATAAAGTTTATTGTCTCTTTCTTTTCTTAAAATCTCTGGAAGGTACACAGTATGATGAGAAGAGCTTATCGAATCTGATTGCTCCTCTCAGCATGCATTTATTAATAAATTAGCGGACAAAAAGGTCATTTTTATGAACAATGGTGTTGTTAAGAAGTTGGATCCATGACTGAGTCATTAAGAGGAGATAGGTACAGATGAAAAAGATTGCGACAGATTTGGCCCCTGCGGCTATTGGCCCGTATTCACAAGGTGTAGTAGTAGATGAGAATCAAAAAATGATCTATGTTTCAGGTCAACTTCCTGTAGATCCTAAAACGGGTCAGTTTGTGGAAGGCGATATCCAAGCCCTAACGACGCGAGTGATTGATAACATCGAAGCGATATTAATTGCAGCTGGGAGTCGTTTAGATAAGGTCATTCGTACAGATGTGTTTTTATTAGATCTAAAAGAGTTTTCAAAGGTCAACGAGATCTACGCAAAACGATTTAAAGGAGATCCTTTACCTGTGAGACAAACGATACAGGTCGCTGGCTTACCCATGAATTCTCCTATCGAAATTTCTTGTATAGCTATAGGGTAATAGACTTCTTTCATAATTTCATTGGGTCGTTAAAATCACGACTTTTGGCATTTTCATCGTCCAATTTTTCGACCCTATGTTGTCATATACTCTTAAAAATTTGCTGATGAATCTGCTTTAATATCATCCATTTTTCCAATCAAAGCGACTTCGAAAGAAGTCTAATTTTTAAAATAATTTATTTTGGTAAAAATATTTATATGGTATGCAAACAGAATAATTGTTTTACCAAGGGAGGAATTTATGAAATATAATTGGAAATCGTTAACATTGATGAGTGCCCTGATCTTTACCCCGCTTTTTCCCTCATTTGCGCAGGAAAAAGCTCCGGTAGATCCAGCGGGTGCAGCCACAGAAAGAACAATAAACTTTGCAAGATCCCATCAAGAATTCAAAAATTTATTCTTTAAAGAACATGAAGCTGAATTTGTACGTTTAGTTAAAGAAGGGCAATCTCCAAAAACGCTTTTTATAGGCTGTAGTGATTCAAGAGTCGTTCCGGAATTAATATCTTCCTCTACACCTGGACAAATTTTTGTCATTAGGACGGCAGGTAACTTTGTGCCTTACAACGATCCCACAATTTTATGGGATGGGGTAGCAGCTACGATTCAATATGCTGTTGAGGTTTTAGGTGTAAAGGATATTATTGTTTGTGGTCATTCAGACTGTGGAGCGATTCAAGGGTTATTTAAGGATATCAAACTTGACACTTTAGCCCATTGGTTGCGCTTTGGTCATGAGGCTAAGCAATCCACATTAGAAGCTTTAGGGAAAAATGTGAGTGATTCTATTAAGTATGACGTGGCTGAACACATCTCTGTCCTTTATCAGCTCGACCATCTACTCACTTATCCGTATGTGAAAGAAAAAGTGAGCCAGGATAAAATTTTCTTACATGGTTGGCATTATACGATTGATACAGGAGCTATTGACTACTACGATCCAGCTGTTGGCAAATTTGTGCCTTTAGCAAGACTGCTTGAAAACGCAAATGCGAAATAATGCATTTTTATACTGTTGCAGATTTATTCCCCTGATGAGGGGAAAGAGCTAGCTTCAAAGCAAGAATGATCTTATTTGAGGGTCACTTCGTTAAGGAGGGGCCCTCGTTGTATTTTTTCTTTAAGATTTAAATAGTTGATATTGAATTCAGGGTCTAAATCGGATAATCGATCAAAGCTATCTCCTTTTTTTACCCAGGGATTAACGCCTCTAAATTTAGGAGTAATATGTATTTTTTCTGCTTCGGTATGGATGAAGTTGTAGGAAAAGGCGTGGTTCCAGCAGAGAGAGATTAAGTTCTTTATAGAAGAATTGGTGCAAGCGTGCAACAGATCTAAAACTTTGAGATCGGTAGAAAAATGAATGTCATTTAAAGAAATAATATGTTCCTCTAGCGCAATCTTTAAGGCTTTTGCAAACCATTCGTTACATAAAGAATTACAGAGGTCTCCCCAAAAATTTTGAGTGAAATGCAAAGAAAAATCAGCGAGCTTACGGGCCTGATCTAGCTGGTCAAAGTACCAACGATTATTTTCAAACTTTAAAGCTCTCAATAATTCTTCTATTCGATCTTGACTGATCAAACCAAAAACCTTGGCTGTATGTAAAATGTATTCAATCCTATCTGCACATAGATCTGGTAAAGGTTGTTCTAGGCATTGAAAGAGGGGATTATCATCTAATACATCTTGAATCGTATAGCCGTAATTGTTAAGAATTTTACCAATACCCACTTCTTGCATATACCACGCTTGAATTTTGTCCTGGTACGCTTGTCCTTCAAGCGACGTCATAAATAGATAATCTCCGACGTGGGAAAAAACTGTGTGGGATAAGTCGTGCAAAAGACCTGCAATTTGTTCAGGGTACGAAGCTTGATATCTTTTTAATAGGGCATAAACACTGACAGAGTGATCGAATCTGTTAAAAGTAGGCGTTTGATTGCAATAGGAGATGATTCCATGCTGATCAATACTTTTAAGCCTCTGAAAGGGAGATGACTCTATTAACTCGATGGTCATAGGGTCTTCAATGATTTCTTTTCCCCATAGAGTTTCAATTTCTAGATATCTGGATTCGATGGGAAGAGTGAACAAGAGTTGGAGAATAATCAGTAAATATTTCATAGAATTTTTTAGTGTTTCGATTTTTTCAATTAACTTATCCATGCAAAGTTTTCTAATTTGTAATCGTTCATTGAGTACAAATCCTCAAGACAACGCCTGTAAACGAGGGAAAAATATTATAGTAACGAAATTTTTTAATTTTTTTAATCAAAAAGATAAAAAAATCAGGTGAACAAATGGTGGCTGTGATGCGTGGCTGAAGAGAAAAAAATTTAAAAAACACCCCTAGGGGTGTTTTTTATGGGGACCTCGGTTTTTAACGGAAAAACCAGCTAAAAGAAAGTCCTAGAGTTGGCTGAGGGGCTACATACACTGGCTGATAAACAGGGTATGCAATGACAGGTTGTGGTGCAGGATAAGCGATGACAGGTTGCGGAGCTCCATAAACAGGAACATAAGCGGGACTTCTAACGAGATATCTAGATCCGCACACTGTAGGATTCACATGCACATTCACATGACTTCTTCGACAATGATGCCGCTCATAATGACCAGCTTCAAGCGAAACTGAACTTGTGAATAAGATAGCGAATGTAACGGCTAAAAGGCTGGCTATACTCTTAAAGTTAAACATCATACACCTCAGGGTTTTATAAAAACTAACCGAAAGGAATTTCAAAAAGGATTTTGTCATTCTTTCGATATAATAGACTATCACTAAGTATCCTATGTGGGTAAGATACTAAAATTTATTCAAGATTTTATATTTTATTAGTATTTATTTAAAAGGTTTTTTTATTAATTGATTAATCAAATATTAAATTTAGATCGGAATTTGATAAAAAATGTTCTTTTAGTGTTTTTTTTAAAATTAAAAGATGATCTTTGTTAATCATAGAAAGGGGGAGACGGCAGGGGCCAGCGGCATATCCGCATAAATTCATGGCGGCTTTAATAGGAATGGGGTTTGTTTCTATAAAAAGATTTCTCATTAAAGGGAGAAGCTTAAAATGTAGCGACCTTGCTTCAGTGTATTGATGATTCAATGTTAAGTTACATAGTTCTTTCATTTCAGCTGGGAGGAGATTGCTTAGAACAGAGATAACACCGTGTCCACCTAAAGTGATTAAAGGATAGGCTAAAGCATCGTCTCCAGAGAGAATGCTAAAGTTTGGGCGTTGGGAAAGGATATTTTCTATCACTTCCATCATTTGAATCATATTTCCTGAGGCTTCTTTGACCCCTATAATTTGCTCAATCATGGACAGTCTTTTAAGTGTCTCTGTCTGAAGGTTTACGCCCGTACGTCCTTGAACGTTGTAAACAAGAATTGGAATTTCCACTTGGTGTGCTAATGTCGTGTAATGCTGATAAAGGCCCTCTTGTGTCGGTTTATTGTAATAAGGAGTGACCACTAAAACTGAGTCTGCCCCCATATCTTTAGCCATACGGGTGTTCTCAATGGTTTGTTGCGTGGAATTACACCCTGTACCCACCATGAGATGACACCGTCCTATTGTTTCTTCACGCGCAATTTTGATAATGTGTTCTTTTTCTTGCATTAACAGGGTGGGAGCTTCACCTGTGGTTCCTAAAATGACAATTCCATCGACAGGAGCGGTAAGTTGAAAACGAATATTATTTTTTAGCCCTTCTTCATTCAAGGAGCCGTCAGGATAAAAAGGTGTAATTAGAGCAGTATATAGGCCAGTGAGAGGTGTATGCATAGGGCTATTGTACAAGTTTAAAGTTAATCATGTCATCTAAAGTAAAAAAACCAGACCTTCCATTCAGCCACTCTGCAGCTGTTAGCGCCCCTACAGCAAATCCTTCACGATTTCTTGCTTGGTGGCTAATCGTAATGGTGTCTGCAGGGGAGTCAAAAATCACTGAATGTGTACCGGGTGTAGATCCACACCGGATGCAGGGGAAATGAAGTTCATGAGTCGCAATCGGACGATCTAGAAGTTCGTAGACTGGGGTTGTCTTTCTTTTTATTTTTTCTAATAATGTATGGACAATATATTTGGCGGTGCCTGAGGGGCTATCTATTTTTTGATTATGGTGAATTTCATGACCCGCTATATCATATTCATCGAAGAGATTGATTAACTCAGCTGCGGAGGAAACAATGTTTTTAAAAAGATGAACCCCGATGGAAAAATTAGGAGAGAATATAAAACCGATATTCTGTTCTTTTACAAGTTGTTTGACTTCATCCATGTGTGCGTACCATCCTGTCGTCCCCATCACAATATTTTTTTTCAATGCAGCAAGAGAGCGTATGTTTTCTATTGCGCTTTGGGGTGTGCTGAAGTCGATACATACATCGGCCTCTTGAAGAGCTGTAGATTCGATGGATTTTAAAAGACCATTGGGGTGGATTTTTGCAATGATTTGGTGCTCATTTTGCAAAGCTAAATCTTCGATTAGCCGACCCATCTTTCCATAACCAATTAGGGCAATTTTCATTACAAAGCCTTAAAGTCGTTTAATATTTAACCTATTCACTATACTCAAGTTTATATCTTTTGAAGAGCCTATTGAAAGGTAATATAGTGAAAACTTTCCTTAATAAACAATACAAAAGCATCCTGTAATCTAGGACACCTAGAGTCTTCTATTTGGAGTTTTGTTTAATCGCGATCCAAAGTTTTTCCAAATGGTCATTTTGATCTGCGTTTAAAGGTTGGATCACCAGAAAACAATCATCATTTTGTGTAAAAGCAGCTTTCGTCCAATTAGCCGAGCCGATTTCTAAAACTTGATCATCGATCCACATAAACTTATGATGAAGAAGACCTGTGCCTGTGCTTAATTGGGTGTGGATTCCCTCTTTTTGGAGAAGTTCTAGAATTTTAGAGCTTGTCCCTTTGGCTTGGTTTCTATCCAAGACCACTTCTACTTGCACACCTTTTTTTTGGGCACGGATTAATTCTTTCACCATGTCATAGCGCGTCCAGGTGTACATGGCAATTTTTATTGTTTTTTTGGCGGAACGAATTAATTCCTTGATGCGGAGGCTTCCCTCTTTATCGTCAGGTAAAAAGCTTAAACCGATCGTTTGCCCTCCGATGGCAAATGTTTGATGGCTAAACTCTGACTCTTTATCATACTCTCTGAGGCTTAAAGCTTTATTTACCATCGTCGCAGTAAATGAAGCGTCTTGGAACGCTACGACTAGATTACTGTGCATCAAAAGAGATTCGCTTGTTAAATTGGAAGAGCCAATCCAACATTCTTGTCCATCTATAGTTAAAATCTTTAGATGCATTAATCCCTTACCAAAACGACGGACGACGTCAACCTTGGGTCCTAATTTTTGAATAATATGAGGACAAGATTTAGCATCACAAATCACCTTAACATAGACGCCTTCCTCGCTTTTTTCACGTAATGCTTGTAACACAGAAGGATGGGTCATAGAGAAAATCATTAAGATAACAGAGTCTTTTGCTTTGCGAATGGCCGAGGTGTAGGCTAGTTCAAGATTATCTCCGGTTTGATTCGAGAAGAATTTTGCAGATTCCCCTAAGGAGGGCGCCAAGGGTGTTGGCGATTTATGAATCCAGGCGCTACATAGGAGAATAAATGCAGAGAGGAGGGACAGCGCGGTTTTTATAACAGCTTTTTGACTGATGGATTTGGCTTTTTTTTTCTTCATATTGGGAGGCTAGAGGTGAAGTTATTAATACCGATAAGTGCTTGATAGAGACCTGTATAACGTTTTTTTACTTCATCATTTTTTACTGCGATGGCGATGGCTTTCTTACTTCCTATCAAAATGACGTGTTTTTGTCCTCTTGTGACAGCCGTGTATAGCAAGTTCCGATAAAGCAGAGTAAAATGAGTCGTGTGGATGGGCATGACAATGCACGGACACTGACTTCCTTGGTATTTGTGCACAGAAACAGCATAGGCTAATAAAATTTCATCTAACTCAGAAAAATCGTAGAGGATCTCGCGATCTTCTACCTGAACGATGACTTGTTGCTCCTCATTGTCAATCGCAGTAATCAAGCCGACTTCGCCGTTGTAAACTTCTTTTTTATAGTTATTGCGAATTTGCATGACTTTGTCGCCCACCAAAAGCTTTTTTCCTGCTCTATATAAGGCTGAACCTTGTTTATTTAAACAATCCTGTAAGACAATATTGAGGTTGTCTGCACCCACAAGCCCTTTACGCATGGGGGTGAGGATTTGAATATCCTGTAAAGGATTGTATCCATATTTTTGGGGAAGCCGCTGTGAGACTAGGGTGATGATATTTTTCAAAACATCCTCGGGCGTAGAAGCATCAACAAAAAAGAAATCGCTATCGGTGTGATTGGAGATATCCGGAAATATGCCTTGATTGATTTTGTGTGCGTTCGTGATGATGCGCGAACCCGCCGCTTGTCTATAGATTTCTGTAAGCAAGGTCACTGTAATTGTCTGAGAGCTAATCATATCTCTCAGTACATTTCCGGGACCGACGCTAGGTAATTGGTGAATGTCTCCAACAAAAATGGCCCTGCAGGTAGGGGGAATGGCTTTTAGCAAACTATACATTAAGTAAGTATCGATCATACTGGCTTCATCGATAATCACTAAATCACAATCTAAAGGATTTTCGCGGTTGCGCTTAAAACCACCTTTTTTGAAATCGTATTCTAATAAACTATGGATAGTCGAAGCTTTTTTTCCGGTTATTTCGCTCATGCGCTTGGCAGCTCGACCCGTGGGGGCCATGAGAAGGATCTTTTGGGTAAGTTTTTCAGAGATTGTTAAAATTGCATTTGTAATTGTGCTTTTACCTGTTCCTGGACCACCTGTAATAATATGAAGTTTCTGGGATAAACAGTTTTTTACAGCAAGACTTTGATTGTCAGCTAAATGAATATTTAATTTGGCTTGAACCCACTCTAAGGCTTTAGTAAGATCCACTTCACGGAGATTGCATTTATTGTCATTTAAACGTTTAATCTCACGTGCAATTCCTGTTTCAGCGATAAATAAGGCACTGCTCCAGATGTAGGTCTGTACTTGATGATGGTCATATAAGTCGAGCAGCTCTATGCGTTGATTCTCTTTTAATATCTGGAGACGATCTCTAACCTTTTCAAGGTCTACCTCTAATTTTTCTGAAGATTCTTTAAGGAAATCTTCTAGAGGGTAGCATACATGACCGCTGCTTGAAAATTCACCCAGAATGAATTCGATTCCTGCATCGATACGTTGAGGGGAATCGTGTTGGATGCCCATTTTTTTGGCAATGTTGTCTGCTAACTTAAATCCTATCCCATGTACATCCTTAGCTAAAATATAGGGATTTTGTTGCACCTTGGCAATACTTTGATTCCCATAGTATTTAAAAATTTTGTGGGCATAGGTGGGACTAATTCCGACCGACTGAAGAAAGATCATGACATCGCGAATGGAGTTCTGTTCTACCCAGCATGCTTTAATTTTTTCTAGTCGTTTTTCCCCTAGCCCGGTAATATCTAAAAGCTTTTCTGGACATTGATCCAAAATGTTAAGGGTTTCTATTCCAAATTTTGCAACAATACGTTCTGCATATTTCGGCCCGATGCCTTTGATGAGACCGGATCCTAGGTATTTTTTTATTCCTGCTAGATCGGCGGGGGGTTCGATTTTGTATTCCTGAACAATAAATTGACGACCATGCACAAGATGATTTTTCCATTCGCCCTTACATCTGATAGTCATGCCTGGAATGATGGTAGGCATGCAGCCTACTAAACAGACTAAATCTTTTAATGCTGTAACCTTTAGATACGCAACTGTGTAGCCATTCTCAGGATTTTGAAAAGTGATTCTTTCGATGTAACCAACAAGAGCTTCCATGGCATATCTAATTAAATGTTTATAACATTGGACTAGGCGACGCAAGAACTTTTGGGAACAATCCCTCCTCAACAGAACCCTATTAAAAATAGGGAGTGGTTTAGGTGCATGTGTTTGCGAAGCTTGGGCGCAGCAGAAAATCCAAATTTTGAGATCATTGCGATATATTTATAGCTATTTCATAGATTTTAAACGATTGAAAATTATCTAAAAAATAATCATATAAAAAATTAGTGGATACAAATAATTAAAGTCAGGAGATCCTAATTTTGGATCTTATTTAATCAAGCTATCTTATGACCCAGATGAACCAAACACTCAAAACTCTAATGCACCCTTCTTATACGTATAAAAAATAAATCACGAGGTTTTATGAAAAAATGGATGATCGGAATGACAATGGGACTTATGGGATTAATCTCTTTTTGTTCCGCAGATGAAGCGCAATGTGACGATGGCTGCAATGCGCAGGAAGAGTGCAAAACTGGTCATGTTCAACTCTATTATTCTGGATCTATTGATAGGGATGCAGCCGAACTGCGAGAAGAAGATTATGAGTGGCCGGCGAGAAATGAAGATGCTTTTTATGATTTTTTTACCCGTTAACTTGAGAAACTATATAAAACTTTCATGTAAAACCCCTAGCTTTCTGTTTTTTATAGCGATTCGTAAATATGCGGGGATATAGCCTAAGGATTATTTTACCAGTGATTGCGTTTTAATCTCGCCTCAAGGCTGATTATAACAGTTTAGTTGCGTATTTCCGCGCCGAAGCAGAGCTTTGTATCATAGCGAGGCGCGGAAACTAGCCGATGCGTTGTTAACTCTAAACTCAGGGAGCAATCTCGTTTAAATCATTGATTGTTATATATATAAATCAAATCTTTAGTGTCATCAGGCTGAAGAGATAGCGTCTATATATATGCAATTGCGATACTCCCATGAAATTCGCTTTTCATAATTGGTCCTATCGTATAATGTGAAATTTATTAAGGTTAAAAAGTGGAAAACGAGTTCCACGATCTTTTAATAATTGATTCTAGAATATATTAAGGACCTTTTTTGCGGTTTTGTCCGCCGTTGGTTAAAATGCTAAGGAGATTAGATGAAGTCCACTATGCAAAAGCGTTTACGCGAAAGATTATCTAAAAATCATGCTTGTTACGTTCTGATTACCTGTGGCGAGCCTACCGATGACGGCAATATGCAAGTTGAAATGACTTATGAAGGAGACGCTTCATTAGCGGCCTATCTACTGCAAGGAGCTCAATCGTTTATGGATGAGCAAGAGACCTTGATTTAAATGAAGAAATAAATAGACACGTTTGGCAGCACATAGATCCCCTAGTCGGATAGAAACGGTTCATGGTTAATTTTGCTTATTGAAGATCGACCCATAACCCATAGCGAGTTG
The DNA here is from genome assembly GCA_001897225.1 of Chlamydiales bacterium 38-26. Taxonomy (GTDB): domain Bacteria; phylum Chlamydiota; class Chlamydiia; order Chlamydiales; family Parachlamydiaceae; genus Neochlamydia. Next base: position 82,324 of record MKSK01000006.1, on the reverse strand, counting down.
GCAGATGATGATGATCCTCTTCTATGTAGGAAAAAACTGTTACTGTTGTTCCATTGACTATGTAATCGAAGTGATTCCTAAAATTCCCTTAAAGCCCCTCCCTCATGTACCTAAATATTTTTTAGGCCTATTTAATTATGCCGGTGAGTCTATAGCAGTCGTAGATTTTTCAAGCATCCTAAGCGACAAGTTTTCGAAAAACAGCATGCATACTCGGATGATTCTTTTAAAGAACCCTTTAAAGGATGCCAAAATTAATATTTTAGGTTTGGTTGCTGAGGAGATTGTTGAAGTGCGTGACATGGAGGTGGAAAAATTTCTGAGTACCGGTCTTAAAAATGGCCCCCTTACATTTTTAGAGGGTATCTATAATTCTGATTTGGATAGCATTCAACAAGTCAATATTCCTCAGCTTTTTACCTTTATCGAAGCTCACTCATGACTTGATTTGAAATAAAATAAATAATCTTAAAAGTGTCTATGGATAAACAAAAATTTAAAATTATTTCTTTTTTAGAAGACCGTATAGGAATTGATGTGGAGGCTATTGGTGAATCAAATCTAATAAAAATGATTACAGATAGAATGCATCAGTTGAACATTGATGACTTGGAAATGTATCACAAAATTCTCCATAGTTCTCAAAGAGAATATAAAAACCTTATCGACTTGATCGTTGTACCAGAGACCTGGTTTTTTAGAGATCAAGCCTCGTTTGAATTTCTTGACTACTACGTCTCTCAAATTTTCATTCCTCAAACCAAAGGTTTACAACCTCTTCATCTTTTAAGCCTCCCTTGTTCATCGGGTGAGGAACCTTATTCAATCGTTATTCAATTACTAGAAAAGGGACTTCATCCCTCTAGATTTACAGTAGATGCTATCGATGTAAGTCCTGGGTCCATAAAAAAAGCTTTAAGGGCTGTCTACACTAAATACTCGTTCAGATTTTTGCAAAGTCAAGAGGATAAAATAAAAAAATACTTTGTGATGGAAGAAGGACTATACAAGCTTAAACAAACGGTGAAAGATTGTGTAAAATTTTACGAAGGGAATGCCTTAGACCAAACATCTCTTTTGCATAGAAACTACTATGATGTAATTTTTTGCAAAAATTTATTTATTTACATGAGTGTAAAATCACAAAGGCAGTTACTTGATAACTTAAGTGCTTTATTATCTCCGGAGGGGATCTTATTGGTTTCAGCTGTAGAAGTTGAATATATTAAAAAAGAAGGATTTACTGCGTTACCATTTCCAAGAGCCTATGCGTTTCAAAAAAAAAATAAAACTATTCCTTTAAAACGTGAGAATGAAAACTCCTGCATAGACGAAATCACAATCCTTAACCAAAAAGCGTTGAATATTGAGACCCAAGAACCGGAGGATCAACTAAAAAAGGCCAAAGAGTTAGCGGATAGAGGACTTTTAAGTGAGGCCGAAGCTTTATGTCATCAAGATTTAAACGAATATGGTCCTAAAGCCCAGACCTATTTCATCTTAGCCTTGATTGAACACGCGTTAAAAAACGAAGTAGAGTCGGAAGAATATTTACTCAAAACAATTTATTTAGATCCTAAACACTATGAGGCTTTAATTTACCTTGCTTTACTAGCTGAAAAAAAAGGGGAAAATGCCCAGGCTCAATTGTTTTTTAATAGGGCAAGACGTATAGGTCAGTTAACTTCAATGGAAGGTGGATGTGGAGCGGAATAAAGACTCTATTAATAAGTTGTTTGATCGTCCTCTCGACGCTAATTATTTACATGAATGGGCTAAATTACTCGCTCAGCCTCCCGAACAGTTGCAAGACGTCAAGGAAACCGCCCTTGTTTTTTTTCGTCTTTCAGAGGAGTGGTTTGCTCTCCCCGCCTTAGTTTTTTCAGAAATTGCTTCTGATAGAGTGATTAACCAACTCCCTTATCGTCTAAATTCCATTACTTTAGGTGTTGTAAATTTAAGAGGACAAATAAGAACTTGTTTTTCTTTACATGCACTTTTAAATATAAAACCTCAGGACATAACTTCTAAAAATTCAAGTAAAAAATATCCCCGCCTTGTTGCTATCAAGGATGATAAAGATATATGGACCTTCCCTGTAGATGAAGTGGAGGGAGTTTATCTTTGCGATCTATCCATGATGACCAATGTCCCCGTAAATATATTAAATTCCAAAGAAAACTATTTAAAAGGAATCATTAAAGAGCGCGACAAAAAAATTTACGTAATTGAAGAAGAGATTCTGTTTTTAGGTCTGCGGAGAAAGCTCAAATGACCGAAGAAAATTTATCTAATCCATCGCTTCAAGTTTTAAAACTATTTTTAAGTGATCTCCAATCTCAACAAACGATATTTAACCAGGTGATTCAAAAAATTGACGATGAGGATTTTATTAAAAATCAGTATGGAGTTTTAATAAAGATTTGTCGGACCTTATTGGCAAGTTCAAAAATCGTCCAATTGAAAACAATTGAAAATTTTATTCAAAATTTTGAGAACTTTGTTGCCTATTTGAAAGCTAAAGCCACGCCATTAACTGTGTCTGACAAAGATCTCATTCATCAGGTCTATCAAGTTTTTGAAGAGATGAATCAGATTTCAGAGGCGGAATTAAAAAATGACGTGCAGCAAAAAAAGCAAATGTATGATGCATTGAATGAAAAAATGCAGTCTCAAATCGGCATTACAGAAGAGACGAAAGCCAGACCTGTTGAGCCTGAGCCCAAAATGTTAGAGCTGTTCAAAGGAGAAATAGAAACCCAGATTAAATCCCTAATTGAAGATTTACTGGGCTATCAAAGAAACAGGGAAGAGGTAAGATTACTTGACTCGCTCATGCGATCTGCACACTCCATCAAAGGTGCTGCTAAAGTTTTTTCTTTTAACGCAATAGTAAAGTTAGCACATGTTCTTGAGGATTGTTTTATAGCTATTAAAGAAAAGCAGGTGTTTCTGGATGATGATCACGCGGAACTCATATTTAAAAGTTTAGATTCAATTCGCGAGATCATTCATCAATCTAGTCATGAAATCACAAGTAAATTGAATAAAGAACAGGAAACCTTAGATCGATTTGCAGAAGAAATTAAAACGTTCATCCAGACAGGAATGTCTATTAAATATATTCAACCCACGCTCGAAGAGCCAGAGCTCGCACAAGAAGAGACAAGAAAAGATTTAGGGGAGCATTCCGATCGTATTTTAAGAATGACGGCAGAAAACTTGAATCGCCTGATGGGATTGGCTGCAGAATCCATGGTAGAAACTCGCTGGCTTAGACCATTTTGCGATTCTCTTTTGAGGTTAAAAATTGCGAATAATAAAATGTTTATACAGATGGACTATTTAAAAAATAGTTTGGGCAATTATTTTTTCAATGATGTGACGAATACGCATTATCATTCTCTTATGCATACCATGCACGAGTACCAGAATGAATTGTCGGATCGTTTAGCAGATCTTGAAATGTTTATTACGCGTCATTCAAATTTGACGGACAGACTTTATGAAGAGGTGATTGAATCTAGAATGCGACCTTTCGCGGATGGCGTAGATGCCTTTCCCAGAATGGTATGGGAGACGGCAAGACATCTAAAAAAGAAAGTGCGTTTGGAAATCAAGGGAAAATCTATTCTTATCGATAGAGACATACTGGAAAAGCTTGAAGCTCCTCTTGCACAAATTCTAAGAAACGCTATTGATCATGGCATAGAGACACCTGATGAACGATTAGCTCTTGGAAAACCGCAGGAGGGATTGATTAAGCTAGAAGCGTCTAATCGCGCCGGTATGCTGGGAATTATTGTGGAGGATGATGGAAGAGGGATTCATCTAGCAGATTTAAGAAAAAAAATTGTGGAAGAGAAATTAGCTACAGAAGAGATGGTCTTTAACCTTACAGAACAAGAGCTTTTACAATTTCTTTTTTTGCCCGGTTTTTCAACTAGCCACCAAGTGACCGATATATCTGGAAGAGGGATCGGCTTAAATATTGTCCAAACAATGCTACAGGATGTGGGGGGCACCGTTCATATAGAGAATCATCCAGGGAAATCGTTGTCTTTTCATCTTGAGCTCCCTCTGACATTATCTGTGATGAGAGCTTTAATTGTAAGAGTAGGGCGTAGCACCTTAGCTTTTCCTTTAGCACGTATCGAGCAGGCCGTATCCATAAAAAAAAATGATATCTTAAAAATTGAAAATCGTGAATTTTTTAGTTATTTAGGAACTAATGTAGGTTTGATATGGGTATCGCAGCTACTTAATATTCAGGTTGAGTCTTTTATTCCGCCGCTTTTACCCATTGTGGTGATTCGTAGTCGATCGAATTTATATGGGCTCATAGTCGATGAATTCTTGGGAGAAAAAGAATTAGTTTTACAAGATACCGAATCGCACATAGGAAAAGTACCCTGTGTATCTGCGGGTTCGGTTTTAGAAAATGGAACACCAGTTCTTATAGTAGACTTAGAAGATATCATTGAGTTAACGGATAAGCAGCTGAACGCAGGGAAGTTATATGAAATGGATTATCAAGAGGGTCAACCTTTAAGCTCCCATCAGAAACGTATTCTTGTGGTGGACGATTCTATCTCCGTCAGAGAAGTAGAGTGTCGTCTACTAAAGAACAGAGGGTATGCTGTGGATTCAGCTGTCAATGGAGCAGATGCTTGGAATGCCGTACGTTTGGAGAATTATGATCTAGTGGTGACGGATGTTGACATGCCTCGTATGAATGGCATTGAACTCATTCGTAACATAAAAAATGATGTGAGATTAAAAAATTTACCTGTAATGATTGTATCTTATAAGGAAAGAGAAAGTGATCGTATACAAGGCTTAGAAGCCGGTGCGAATTATTACTTAGCTAAAAGCACATTTGGGGACGAAGCCCTCATCCAAGCTGTCATAGATTTAATTGGTGAGCCATGATAAAAATTGCTATTGCGCACACCTCAAAAGCGATTCAATCCTCCATCACTCAAATTCTTTCTCAAAATGCATTCTGTGAGTTGATATGGACAGCTGAAGATCTTGAAGAAATACAGTTTAAATTTTTTAATGATCCTCCTGACTTTCTCATACTAGACGTCGATCTAATCACTTTAGAAGCACCCCAACTCATTCAGCTACTTCTAAAAAAACACCTATGCCATATTCTTCTTATTACCTCGGATATGGCTGCGAATGCTAATAAAATATTTGATTCTCTCGGGCAAGGTGCTGCAGAAGTGATTTGTACGAAAAATGAGAATTTGGATAAAGATACTCATTTTGTTGATCAATTTCTTTTTAAATTAAATAAAATTCTAAGACTAGAAGGGAAGGATGCTTTTGTAAAGGCAAAACCTAGACGCGATTTTTTTTCTTCTAAAAGACCTCAACACCATCCTTTAATTGTTATTGGAGCTTCTACTGGTGGCCCCCTGGCTATTTCTCAAATCATTTCAAACTTTCCTCCCCACGTCAATTTTACTGTTGTGATTATTCAACATCTTGATGCCGCCTTTATTCCTAATTTAATCTCATGGTTGAGTGGTTATTCAAAAATTCCTGTTAAAGAAGCTTTATCTGGAACTAGACTAGAGCCAGGGGTGATTTATCTTGCGGCAAAAGAAAAGCATTTAGTTATTAATAAAGCTAAAAAGTTTGAATATATAAATTTAAAAACTCCCAATGTCTATGCACCCTCTATCGATGTGTTTTTTGAAAGTTTAGCTGAAAATTGGATAGAACCCGAAGTGGCTGTTCTGTTAACAGGAATGGGAAGCGATGGTGCGGTAGGATTGAAAAAACTTTTTGACCATTCATGGTATACCATTGTTCAAAATCAGGAAAGTTGTGTGGTTTATGGAATGCCCAAAATTGCAGTTAATTTAGGGGCTGCCCACGAAATCCTGCCTATAAAGGAAATAGGTCCTCGAATATTAAATTTATTAGGTTATTAATATGTCATTTGAAGCAGATGAGTGGAACGTTTCTAAGACTGTTTTAAAAAATCTTAAATCCTATCCCGTCACGGTTTTGTTAGTCGATGACCAACCTGTGATTGCAGAAGCAGTAAAATATATGTTGCAAGATCAGGAGAATATAGTTTTCCACTATTGCTCCGAACCTGAAAATGCCATTCGAATGGCTCGTGAGGTCAAACCTACGATTATTCTTCAAGATTTAGTCATGCCAGATGTAGATGGCTTAACTTTACTAAGATATTATAAAGCAGACCCAGCCACTCTCCATGTGCCTGTAATCATTCTTTCAACAAAGGAAGAGCCTTTAATCAAAGCAGATGCTTTTGCTCTCGGAGCTGCAGATTATATAGTGAAGTTACCAGACAAAATAGAGTTTTTAGCGCGTATTCGTCATCATTCTGAATCCTTTATACATTTACTTGAACGTAATGATGCTTATGAAAAACTCGTAGAAAGTCAAGAACTCTTGAACACAGATTTACGTAACGCCGCGGATTACGTAACTTCGCTTCTTCCCTTACGCTTACAGGGCGATGTGGAAGCTACCTGGCGTTTTATTCCTTCCGCGCAATTAGGAGGAGATGCTTTCGGATACTACTGGCTGGATGCAGACCATTTTGTGATTTATTTATTAGATGTCTGCGGTCATGGAGTAGGAGCCGCTTTATTGTCTATCACTGTCGCTAACGTGATTTTATCGAGATCACACATTGATATGGATTTTAAAAATCCCGCTCATGTTTTGGCTAATTTGAATGAAATGTTTCCTATGGAAAAGCATAATAATATGTTTTTTACTATCTGGTACGGAATTTATAATAGAAAATCCGGAATACTAAAGTATTCTTCTGGTGGACATCCTCCGGCACTTTTGTACGATTTAGACTCAAAAAATCAAATCACACCGTATTATTTAAGAACGGAAGGGTTTGTAATAGGGGCGATGTCTAATGCATCCTATATGAATAATGAAATTCAAGTGCCCTTTAATAATCGACTCTTCCTTTACAGCGATGGTGTATATGAATTAAAAAATACACAGAACAATCAATTTATATCTCTAGACCAATTTGTAAAAGTGGTGGATGAGTATGTGACAGAAAGTCACCATGAATTAGATAAAATTGTGGCTGCCGCAAGACAGTTGCAAAATGGGAAAATAGCATTTATTGATGATTTTTCTATCGTTGAGCTTACTTTTCATACTAAACCTTAGGCAAAGACATCAAGGGATGTAACTCTCCACACCCTTTTCGTCTTTCATCTATCTCACCTGATTGAATTTTCTTGCACGTACAGCCCTCTAGCAATAACCTCTTTACATTTTTGCCATTTTTTTATAAGGTGATCGTTATTTAATGTACTTAAATTTGTGACTATAATGACTTTAACAAGAGAAAAACAGCTGTTTTTGTGGTGTGTGTTGGCACCCCTGTTAGCTTTACTAACAATTTCCATCTTGCTTGTACGTCCAGGACCCCTTAATCCTTATGTAGCTTTAACTATGGTACTTGGCATACCGGCGTGTTGGTATTTAAAAAAATGGGGATTTGTAATCGGTTTTTTAGCGGTTAGTGTTCTCTTATTTACATTTTCATCTTCTTGGGCTCAGGAGAAAATATGGTACAGTGTTGTTATGGCCTCCACTCTTTTAACTCTGGGGATCGCCTACTTTAGCTTAGAAGAAGCGGAAAATTTAGTGCAAGAGAACCTTCTCCAAGGTTCTGCTGAAGATGTTGAAAAAAAAGAGAAAGAAGATTTACGCATTATACAAACTCAACACCAAAGTGAAATTTCACATTTTCAAACAAAGATAGACGCGTTGTCAAAAGAGCTGGAATCTTATCGGACGCAGTGTTCGGATTTAAAGTCGCTACTGGACAAAACTAAAAGCCAAGAGGTAGATGCCCAACAGGAGATTGCGCACTTATCCCAACAAATAGAATCTTTTCGTCTGGATTTAGAGACTAAAAACCTTAGAGATGAACACCTTCTTGAGGAACTTTTGGAAAAGCGCAAAGAGGTCCTTGAGCTAAGAGATCAAATCCATGAAAAAGATGTGGATCTTGAAACACTCAATCGAGAGATTGTTGTATTGAAAAATGAATTATATGAAATACAAGCGGAACTAGATTCTAAAGCGACTAAAGACGAGCGTATTTTTGAGGAATTATTAGAAAATAGGAAAGAGGTCCTGCATTTAAGGGATCTTCTGGATGAAGCAAATGAAGAATTAAAAAATCGTCCTGTAGAAATAAGAAATAGTGTGGATGAAAGCGCCCTTGAGGATTTAAAAAAGCTCCACGAAACCAATCTAGACGTTTATCGAAAAAACATAGAAACTCTAGAGGAGCAATTAAAGAGCTCTCAGGATGAAGCCTTAGAGCTTTCTAAATTAAAACAAGAGATAAATCAACTAGAAGAAGCTTACAAGCAACGTCCGACTGAGATAAAATATGTTCAAGATGAAACTGCATTAGCAAGCTTAAGAGAGGAGTATCAAGAGCGTATTCTCGCTTATGAAGATAATATAGAGACCCTCAGTCATGAATTAAAAGCCTCAAAAGAAAAAAGTCAACATTTAGAAGCAGCCATGGAAGCTGCAAGAGCGGAAATTCATGTTTTTAGGCATGAGATCAAACGCTATCAACAAGACTATGATCTTTTAAAGAATGAAAAAACACTACAATCGCAGCAATTAGAACATGCCTTAAACCAACTTTCAGACGAAAACCTTCGAAAACAGCAGATGCAACAAGAATTGCAAGCCCAAGTCCAGGCGTTATCTAAAAACATGTCAGAGAAAGAACTGGAATTGCAAGGCCTGCAAGTATTAATGAGTAAGAAAGAACAAGACTTATTTAATTTGCAGTTTAGGCTGGATAGTGCACATGAAGATATTCAAAAATTACAGGTTCAAATTGCGGATCATGAAAATAAGCAGATGCATGATCAACACGTGAAAAATGAATGGATTGAAAAAATAGATCTTTTAATCAATGAAAAAGAAAAACTGGAATTACGCTTGCATCAACTAAGCTTAGAGGTCGAGCGTCTGCCTGTGATGAATGAAGAAAAGAACAAAGCTGAAAAGGCTTTCCAAGAAATTTCCGCTGAATTACAACAAACTCAACAGATTTTAAATCAAGTGCTGGAGGATCAGCAAAAGACAAAAGCACTGTCGAGTTCGGAAGAATCAAGCCTTAGAAGACGTGCTGAAGGGATGTATTTACAGCTAAGAGAGCAGTTTAATGAAAAATCGGCCGTCTTAGATGAGACCCGTCGACAGCTCTTTCATACGCAAGAAGCTTTATTGCAACTGCAAAATACGTTAAGGGAACAAGAACAGTTTAGCACGCATCCGGCTGTTCATGAGCTTATCCAACATATCCTAAAGATGCAAAAATCTTACTCATTGTTGAAGAAGCAGTATGAGAGCGAGATTGGTGATCTACACGAAATTGTCTCCCTGTTAAGCCAATCATGAAAAGAGTATCCTAGAAGCATGTGGTCGTAGGAATTAGACATCAGATCCGTGATTGCAACCAGATCTTTCATCAATCGTGTCCTGCATGGTTAGAATCAGTCTAGAAGAGAGATTAGGACGCTATAACCGGTCAGACGCTTTTTCTGACAAGTTAGATTTTCCAGTTAGTAAGAATCTCGTGTCCCTGATCTGTAATTAAGATTGTATGTTCAAATTGAGCACTAGCTTTTCCATCTGCTGTCCGGGCTGTCCATTGATCATCAGGGTCTACCACAGCCTCTTTAACGCCTGCATTTATCATCGGTTCTATAGTAAAAATCATGCCGGGGACGAGAGGAGTTTTGATTCCATTGTAGCAATGCGGAATTTGAGGATTTTCATGAAAATGTATACCGACACCATGCCCTACAAATTGATAAACCACGGAACAATTTTTAGATAATGCATGTCGTTCGATTACTTGGCCGATTTCCCTAACTTCTATATTAGGTTTGCAAATAGCAATCGCTTGCATAAGACATTCATAAGCTGTGTCAACCACAAGTTTTCTTTCAGCTGTAGGATCACCTATCACCACCATTTTACTACAATCTCCATAATACCCATGCAGAATGCTTGTGACATCCACATTCAGAATATCCCCTTCTTGAAGAGGAATAGCGTTGGGAATACCATGGCAAATCACATCATTAATCGATGTACAGATACTTTTCGGAAAAGGAGGTTCTCCATAATTTAGCGGAGCAGGTAAAGCGTTATATTCAAGATGAAGGCGATGGGCAAAATCATTGAGTTCTTGTGTAGAGATTCCAGGTCTTGCTAATTTACATGTTTCATCGAGGATAAATGAAGCCAGGCGGCAAGCTTCTCGGATTCCTTGAATTTGTTTTTCGTCTTTTAATAGAATATCATATCTTTTTAAATATTCATCTTTCAAAAGCTGCTGATTTTTGACTTTTGGAGAGGATGCATCCTCTGCTGGAAAGTGACATTTTTTCCATTTTTTTCCACTGTGGCACCAGCAATTATCGTTTCGGCCGATCATATTCAATCCTTTTAAGGTACGCAATATTGATTATAAAAAAAGTGGCTTTTGAAGAGTACATCTATTTTACGTAATGAATGCCTTCAAATCACGCAGGAACATCACGGTGTGATTTCCGTAAACATTTTAAGGCAAAGAGTAGCGCGCAATCTGAAAATATGATATTCTTATTGGCTAAAACATTTATATCTTCATCTCAGAATGTTTTGCATACATCTATTAATCTGAATTTGAAGTTTTTTATTTAAAAATTAGTTTATAAAGAACCCTTGATCTATGAAACCAGAAGATTTAATCCCCCCTTTCCCGAAAGATAACCGGCAGATTGTCATGCATGATCGTGTCTGGTACGTCCCTGATACTCACTTAGTTCAAAACACCTTTAGCTTTCCAGGTTGGGAGCATGGAGATTTTTTTGCTAATAATCAGCCCGTTTGTATCGAATATTGCAGTGGAAACGGAGCTTGGATTGGTGAGCAAGCCCTTGCTAATCCTCATATTAACTGGATAGCAATTGAAAGAAAGTTTTTACGTGTCAGAAAGATCTGGGCAAAAATTAAAAATTATAATTTGAAAAATCTTATTGTCCTATGCGGTGAGGGATTTAGAGCGACACGCACATACTTTCCTTCTGAGACAGCATCAGATATCTATATTAATTTTCCGGATCCCTGGCCAAAAAAACGCCACGCCAAAAATCGCCTTATTCAACCACTATTTGTGGAAGAATTAGCAAGAATTTTAAAGCCAGGTAAAGCCGTGACCTTTGTGACGGATGACGAAGTCTATTCAGAGGAGACGATTCGACTGTTTTTAGACAATTCACATTTCTTTTCTCAATATCCTTTGCCCTATTTTTCTACTCAAGAAGATAACTATGGATCCTCATTTTTTGATGAACTATGGCGCTCTAAGGGGAAAACTATTCGTTACCACAGGTTTATAAAAAAATGAATGATACAGATGAAATCGATAGCTTGGAAGAAAAAGGCTTATACTGGGAGAAGCCGTTTTTTTATAATGCAGGGAAGGTCTTTGTGCCTCATATCTATGATCCTGCGGATTTAAAAACGTCTTTATCCATCGATCATAACACTGCACTCCTGTCTATAAACGGACAAATGAATGCGGATTTGGATTGGAGATTGACAGAGTCCCTGGCTCAAGGTTATGTAGATAAAGGTTTAAAACTTTTGTGGAAGCTGGATTTAGGTTTATTCAAGCTTCTAAGATATCCATTAGAACATCAAACTCAATTTTTATCTTTGACCCTGTCTCTAGAGCATTTCAGAGATACCTTATGGAAAAAATTCAAAGATGATACCCTTGGAGTCTGTCTTTATGAAGGCGATGCCAACATGGTAGAGCAGCTTCATTGGAATCCTACGTTAAATGAAAATTATTTAGCATGGGGAAAACAGCTGCTCAAGGATGCATTTAGAATAGAGGATCAGAGTCAAAAATGTATATTTGCGCGGGACGCCGCAGTGGAATACCTGTCTCTATTAGCTAATAGGATGCCAGATGAGATGCAGATCTTTGTTTTTTTGGACGTATCAGAATTAAATGACTTAGCAATTGAAGCTCAGCTCGTTCACCGTGAAAGATATGAAAGAATGCATTTAATAGTGAAAAATTCACGCCTCCCTACCTTATTTCCTTATAAAGCCTCTGAGGTGGGATTAGCTCTTCCTCATTATTCTTTAGTGGCTAATTATTCCTATCAAGGATTAGGAACTCTTTTAAACAGATTAGTAGAGAATCACAGGTCTTTCCGCCTCATCCCTGAAACTTATCTGATTAATGAGTGGGATGGACTCAATTATTTATTTGTCATATCAGAGACTATAAATGTACAAGCAAGACGCAAACTCCAAGGCTTTTGTGCAGCTGGTGGAACAGTTGTGACTTACGGAAATCCTTTAGGTTTAGGGCACGAAATCTCGACAGATGATTTTTTTAATCTCAGCCCGATCATGCAGTACACGAAATGAAAGAGCAATCAAGGTCTGATACCAATTTTATTCTTCATCGTTTTATGCGCTTTTAGATATGATGCAATTGAATACACTTCCTGAAAAAGGAAAAATGTTTCGTAGTTTTTAAATGAAATACTTTAGTCACGAAAAAATTTAAAGAGGATGAACATGGGAGCTCAAAATACATTGGATCACTACGCAGCGACGGACAAACTAAAGCAACTAGCCCAGCATCCTTGTGATCTTACGGATCCCTCTGTGCTCAACTCTCAACGTTTAGAAAAGTATACTGCTGAAGCCTGTGGGCTTAAATTATTGTATGGCACTGAACGTGTGACTGAAGAAGTCTTAGCTGCTTTGAGCGAACTTGCACAGCAGTCGCAGGCGCTTGAACATATGAAAAACATGCAAGATGGCGAAGAAATAAATAAAATAGAGGGATATCCTAGCGAAAATAGGCGTGTATTGCATACGGCTGTGCGCGATTTTTTTGATCATCCGCGTGCTGCCCCTGCAGCTTTAAAAGCTACCCAGGAAGCTGGAGAGGAAATTGAAAAATTAAAACGATTTATTCAAAAGCTTGACCAAAAAAATAACTTTTCAGATCTGGTAATGATAGGAATTGGGGGATCAGATTTAGGGCCGCGTGCCCATTACATCGCTCTAGAACATTTGAAAAAATCTCATCGACGCGTACATTTTATATCCAATGTCGATCCAGACGATGCTGCTGCCATCTTCAAGGATCTAGATTTGTCGCGCACACTCGTGGTTTGTGTATCGAAATCGGGCACAACCCTTGAAACGCTTACTAATGAAGAAATTGCTCGTTCCTATTTTATCAATGCAAAGCTGAAAACCCAAGAACATTTCATAGCTGTGACTGGAAAGGGAAGTCGTATGGATGATCCTAAAAAATATCTGGAAAGCTTCTATATCTGGGACTGGATAGGGGGGCGCTACTCGACAACATCAATGGTAGGTGGAGTGATGTTGGCGTTTGCTTTTGGTTTTGAGGTGTTTTGGGATCTATTAAGGGGTGCCCATGAAATGGATCTAGCAGCTCTCGAACCTGAGATTTCTCGCAATCTACCCTTGTTAGGCGCCTTATTAGGGATTTGGAATCGAAATTTTTTGGGGTATCCCACACTTGCTATCATTCCTTATTCTCAGGCTTTATTGCGTTTTCCTGCACATATTCAGCAATTAGATATGGAATCTAATGGAAAGCAGATCAGTCGATGGGGGCAGCGCGTAGATTTTCAAACCGGCCCTGTGATATGGGGCGAGCCTGGAACCAATGCTCAACACTCATTTTTTCAGCTCATTCATCAGGGCACTGCCATTATTCCTCTAGAATTTATTGGATTTAAGGAATCTCAGTACCAAAAAGATCTATTGTATCAAGGAACAACTTCTCAAGAAAAGTTGCTTTCTAACTTATTTGCGCAAGCGATAGGCTTGGCTGCAGGCCAAAAAAATATAGATAACCCCAATCAAAACTTTCCTGGAAATCGCCCTTCCCATATTATTTTGGGACGTCAATTGACACCCAAAATTTTAGGCTCTTTACTTGCTTATTTTGAGCATAAAGTCGCTTTTGAAGGCTTTATATGGGGAATTAATTCATTTGATCAAGAAGGCGTGCAATTGGGAAAAGTCTTAGCAAATAAAATTATTAGTCAGTTTGCAAATATACGTAGCCAAGGAAAACCCTCGGAATTTCCTCTTGGAGAGGTTTTGATAAAACAACTAGAGACATTATAAAGTGAATAACGAAGTTAATCTATTTCAAATTGAAATCCCCAAACGTGCGTCCCATTGCATGGAAGGGCAGGAAGTGTTTTCCCCGGATACTGAATATTATTCTATCCTTGTTCCCGATAGCCAAGGATATAAGCGTCACGATTTCTGTTTAGCCTGCTGGGAAGGAAAAGCAAAAGATCACTTTAGTCTTGCAGCTAAAACGGCCTGGAAAGCACGAGTCGTTTCTAAAAAAGAAGTCGAGGATCATTCCCATAAAACACGTGATGAAAAAGCGTTTTATCTCCTTAAAACTGCTTTAGAAAATCCCCTAGATCATGATTGGGCAGAAACATTTGTACTGGCTCTTTATTTGGCACGTCGTAGAATCCTTTATTTACGTCAGGAGCTTATACAAGAAGATGGCTCTGTTCTTTGCATCTATGAAGTGGCTGCAACAGAAGAGATGTTATCCATAAAAAGACAAAGCTTGATAGGCGTGAACATTCAAGAAATACAAGCTAAGTTAGCTGCTAGATTGAAAAATTAAGGAGTTGTCTTGAAAAGCACGTCTGAAAGTAATTTAGATGTAATTTTAGATGATTTTTCTTCATATATAGGATCTGAAAGAGGTTTTACTTCGAGCACTGTAGAAGCCTATCAGAGAGATATCTTTTGTTTCTTTCAATTTTTAAAAACGAAAAAAATATTTTTTATCCAGGATGTTAAAGAGAGCCATCTTATTGATTTTGTCGCCTCTCTGCAAATACAAGATTATGCGAGCTCTAGCATTGTACGTAATATAATTGCTATTAAAGTTTTGTGTAAGTTTTTAAAACGTGAAGGAGTGATTGAAAGTAATTTTGCTCTATATTTAGCAACTCCTCGGGTTTGGCAAATCATTCCTGAAGTTTTATCCTATGATGAGCTTGAACATCTATTTCAATTACCAGACTTAAAAACTTATGAAGGAGCGATGGATCGAGCCATTCTAGAGTTATTATATGCTTGTGGATTAAGAGTATCTGAAGTTTGTACGCTCAAAATTTATGATGTGGATGACGCTTTTGTACGGGTGATGGGAAAAGGCCGTAAAGAAAGGTTAGTTCCAATAGGGTTCAAAGCGATAGAAGCCATTGATTATTATTTACATCACTACCGATCGGAGATGGATAGTGAAAAAGTCCAAGAACTTTTTGTCAGCCTTAAAGGACGTCCGATTCGCAGAGGGTATATTTGGAAAATGGTAAAGAAATACGGAGATCAAGCGGACATCACGAAGAATATATCGCCTCATTCCTTTCGGCATTCTTTTGCCACACACCTCTTAGATCATGGAGCTGATTTACGCGTGATACAAGAGATGTTAGGGCATGCAAGTATTAGTAGTACAGATCGATATACACATATCAGCCGATCTAAATTACAGATGAGTTTTGAAAGTTTTCATCCCAGAAATGACGAAGAATAATTTTTTTACAAAATTTATAGCTGATCGTTATGCTTCTCGATCTTTTAATAATAAATCTTTAGCTGATTTAGCCTGTTCTTTTAATTCGTAAAATTCTGGATGATTTTCTGCATACTCTATCGCTAGGTCAAGTGCTTGCAGAGCACTTTCCCGGTCGTGAAGCGCAAAGAGACATTTAGCAAGGTAAAAGTAGGGGACCGGACTATCAATACGGCATATCGCAGCCATTTCGTAGGCGTCAATCGCAGCTTCATAGTCTTTATTTAGCTGGGAACACATCCCCAAACCCACCCAGTACTCATGATTATAAGGATTTAAGGTAACGAGGAATAAAAATGCATTGGCCGCTTCCGTATAGCGTCGATGTTCAAAAAGCCTGTAGGCGGCTCCATAAAATTTAGCCATTGTTTCATCGGTAAATCCAAGAATCTGCTGGGCAGATTTACCTTGCGCCAGCTGTTTCTTAAGAAGTTTTTTGTTTTTTAACTTCTCTTTGATTTTTTTTGATATTTTGAATTCGCCGATATCATCGTTTTTCATTGTACCTCTGTCTGGGGAGATATATAGGAGGAGCGGGCTCTCTTTGTCAATAAACTTCTTTTGAAATCTTGGATTAAGAATTGATCTAACTAATAACCTGAGTTTTGAGTTGTAGGAGGTGGAGGGTAGATTTATTACTATACTTTGGATAGGATTGCATGTTCTCTAAGATCTTATTAGATCCCCTGTCTAGATCAGAGAAGTGTTGAATTGAATTTTTTTATTCAGGTATACTACTCGCTTTAAAGCAGAGGTTTTATGTCAGGAAATACAATTGCAGTTAAAAGGGATATGTTGATTATTCCTCAGGAGTTTGCCTATAAAGGACCAGATTCCAAAGCTGCTATACAAAAACCTGTCGTTCAAAAGGTTAAGGAAATTGCAAAAATAGGGTTTGGAATTTTATTATCCGTCGGTCTTTTTGCTATTAATCCTGGAATATCCTTCGTTTCTTTTGTCATTGGGATTGCGTTTAGTAAAGCGATAGAAAAAGCAGTCCTTCGAATTCAGGCTTTTATGATTAAATACAAATGGCCTGTAATCGTAGGGAGTGTTTTGATGGCAGGGCTCGTCTTACCAGTTTTTATAGCCACAGGCACAGTGATTTGGAATTTGTACACAGGGAGTTACCTGTCCCTAAAAGCACAAGATCAATTGAAAAAAAGAGAAAATTAGCCATGCAAATTTTTGGATTTGCATCCCCATAAATGCTGTTGGACACCGAATAGGTTACAACGAGACACATGAATCAGCGAAAGGTTAACTTTCGCTGATGCGTTTATTGAGTAATTCATTGACTATACCAGGTGATGCTTTGCCGCGCGTTTGCTTCATCACTTGTCCTACCAAAAATCCAAATGCTTTATCTTTGCCAGCTTTAAAATCCACAATCGATTGTGGATGTTGGGCTAGGATCTGATCAACAATTGCCGCCAATTCTCCCTGGTCGCTGACAGGACTAAAGTCAGGATTTTCAGAAACGATTTTTTCACAGTCTTTGAGGGGGTTGGCCACCATTTCATCGGCAACTGTTTTAGCGATCCTTCCTGTAATTGTTCCTTTATCAATCATATTGACTAATTTAGCCAATTGTATGGGGGGAATTCCTATGGAAAGAAGGTTTTTTCCTGAATCTTTCAAGCGTCCTGCGAATTCTACAATGATCCAATTACATAAACTGCGTGCATTAGAGCAGTGTTTTAAAGCTTCTTCGAAATAATCCGAGATAGGTTTATCACTGGTCAGTACAAAGGCACTGTGGGCCGATAGGCCGAGCTCTGCCACATAGCGTCTTTCGCGTTGTAAAGGCAACTCAGGAAGTTGGCTACGGATCTCCTCGATATAAGCCTCTGTTAAAACAATGGGCACTAAATCAGGTTCAGGAAAATATCTATAGTCATCTGCGCGTTCTTTTCGGCGCATGAGAACAGTTTCTTTTTTTTCTGGGTCCCATCGATAGGTGGATTGTTTGATGATCTGTTCATAGGGAGTATTGGGATGGGTCATATACTCTCGAATCTGCCGTTTAATTTCAGATTCAATGGCCATATGCATATTACTAAAGGAATTCATGTTTTTAATTTCGATTTTATTGCGCAGGCCTGTTTCACCCTTAAAACGTACGGAAATATTGGCATCCACACGTAAAGAACCTTCTTCCATATTACAGTCAGAGGCATCGATATATTGAAGGATGGCCTTAATAGCTGTTGCATAAGCCACAGCCTCATCAGCTGAATGGAGACAAGGTTCTGAAACAATTTCAATGAGGGGAACACCGGCCCGATTGTAATCCACACCAGCAAAATTGGTGAAATGTTTTAGCATGCCCGCATCATCTTCAAGATGCACGTGGTTAACAGCAAAAGACTTTTCTATCCCGTTGATCTCCGCCACCACAGTCCCTCCTATCACAATCGGTTGATCAAACTGAGTGATTTGGAAATTCCGCGGGCTATCGGGATAAAAGTAAGATTTACGATCAAACTTGCTAAATTTGGCGATGGTTGCATTAATCGCACAGCCAAATTGCACAGCCTTACGTACAGCCTCTTTATTTAAAACAGGGAGTGCGCCTGGTTGTCCTGTACAAACTTCTGTAATGTTAGTGTTGGGTTCATCACCAAAATGATTAGGAGCCACGCTAAACAGTTTAGATTTAGTATTTAATTCAGCATGGATCTCAAGACCAATTACAGCTTCCCATTTATCATATTGCGTAGTCATTAAATATTCTCCTATTTCACTAATTCAGGGATGCTTAAATGATAATCCATCTTTTCCTCAAAAGCCTTTGCAGTCTGGAAAACCTGAACATCATGTTTTTGAGGACCAATCAATTGAAGACCCATAGG
Source organism: Chlamydiales bacterium 38-26 (assembly GCA_001897225.1). Taxonomy (GTDB): domain Bacteria; phylum Chlamydiota; class Chlamydiia; order Chlamydiales; family Parachlamydiaceae; genus Neochlamydia. The sequence goes on along the minus strand of MKSK01000006.1, from coordinate 63,733 downwards.
CTTTCCATCTGTAGAAAAACCGGCAGGGACGCTAATGGCAGGAAGTCCTGCTAAGTTAATACCAATTGTATAAATATCTTCTAAGTACATTTGAATTGGATCTTTAATTGAGCCCACTTCAAAGGCTGCAAACGGACTGACAGGTGTAGCGATCATGTCACAAGTCTTAAAAGCTTGTTGATAACTTTGTATGATGAGGGTTCGAATTTTTTGTGCTTTTTTATAGTAGGCATCCTGATATCCAGAGGATAGGACAAAGGTACCTAATAGAATACGACGTTTAACCTCGTTTCCAAACCCTTCGCTTCTTGAATATTCATAGATTTCATCCAATGACTGAGCTCTTGGAGAACGTACTCCATAGCGAATTCCATCAAAACGCGCTAAATTGGTAGAAGCTTCTGCTGTGGCTAGGATGTAGTAAGTCGCTAAAGAATATTTTAAAATACTTAGGTCGATTTCGACAACTTCTGCGCCTAAATCTTTTAAAACTTGCAGAGAGCCTTCGAATACTTTTTTAGCTTCGGGAGCTAGATTTTCTAGAGAATGCCAGGGAACACCAATTTTCATGCCTGCAACAGAATGTTTCATTTGGCTTAAATATTCTTCAGCAGGAGCATCTAAACTGGTAGAGTCTTTTTCACAATGCTTTCCTATTACTTCCATTACTAAAGCCGCATCTTCACAGTTTGTAGCGAATGGACCAATTTGATCTAGGGAAGAGGCGTAGGCCACTAAACCAAAACGAGAAACCCTACCATAAGTAGGCTTATACCCTACAATCCCGCAGAAAGAGGCAGGCAGACGGATGGATCCGCCTGTATCACTACCCAGCGCGATGGGACATAAACGGGCCGCAACTGCAGCAGCTGATCCTCCGGAAGAGCCTCCTGGTGTACATTTCAAATTCCAAGGATTGTAAGTCTTTTGAAGAGCTGAGTTCTCATTGGAAGAACCCATGGCAAATTCGTCCATGTTCGTTTTTCCAATTAAGATGGCGTCTTCATCTTCCATGAGCCTAACAACTGTGGCTTCAAAAGGAGCGCGATAATTCGTTAAAAATTTAGACGCGCAAGTAGAAATTTCTCCCTTGACGTGCATATTGTCTTTGATCGCGATGGGGATAGCTGCCAATTTGCCTAGTTTCTCACCAGACGCTCTTTTTTGATCTAAGTGCTTGGCTTTTTCAAGAGCACGTTCATTGAAGACGGAGAGAAAAGCTCCGATCTCTGGATCATAGGTGGCAATCCGTTTTAAAAAATGTTCGGTAATTTGCACTGCAGAAAGCTCGCCCCTGATAAATCGATCTCTGATTTCGCGAGCTGTAAGTGTATGTATCATAGCTTCCTTGAATGTCAGTTTTGTTTAATGATAGTCGGTACTTTAATCATGCCTCCAATCTGTGAAGGGGCATTAGAGAGAAATTGATCGCGAGGGAGTTTTTCGCCCACTTCATCTTTACGCATCACATTATTGAAGTCTTCTAGGACATGATTACAAGGAGGAACATTGTCTGTATTGATTTCGTTGAGCTCTTCAAAGTAATCAATAATTTTTTTTAAATCTTTAAGAAGGCTTTCTTGCTGCTCTTCTGTACATTCAATTCGGCTGAGCAGGAATAAATTTTGAATCATTTCTTTATCAAATTGGACCATTCAATCGACTCCTGATGAGATTTTATTGTTTGACTAAGAGGATTAAAAATCAGGTTTATCACCTAAGCTTTGAATTTTAGAAAGATCATACTGCTAAGGTCTTTATAATGCAAACAACAAAATAGGGGAATTTACTTTGAGAAATTAGCCCTGCTTCCGATTGGAAACAGGCTTGAGAGAACACGTAATTGCCCGCGGCGGACAATTACGTGATTAAGTTTAATTAGTTCGTGCGAAATAAATTTTTAAAAAATTGTTTAAGCCAATTTCCAAGTCTTGTGAAGGTTGTTCCTAAGGTTCTAAATAAACGCTGTAAACGAGAAACTTTTTTTGGCGCAGGTGGGAGGGAAGGCTCATTCTCTACTTTTTTATCGGGATCTGTTACAACCTTAGGAGGTTCTACAGGTTTATTTAAGATTTCTAATTGTTCTTCCAAGACTTGAAGTTCATTTTTTAATCGTTCTAAATGTTTTGCTTGTGCCTGGGGAGTTTGCTCAAACTCTTTTATAATATCGTTAAAGAGTTCTAATTCGTCTTTGTTATTTTGAAAAAAATGTTGGATTTCTAAATGTTCGTCAACTTTGTCAATATAATCTAAATTTTGATTAGAATACCTTGACAAAAAAAGACGTTGACCAGTGGTCAAAGCTTTTTTTAGGAGTTGATCGACCTTTGCTTTGTGCTGCCAGCTGATTTCTGTCGGTTTAAAATCTGTCACTTGTTGGATGGTGTTTTTTAACTCCTGAATATCTTCTTGAAGAGCTTCTTTCGTTAAAATTTTATTGACGAATCCAAGATGGTTTTCCAAAAGTTCAATCTGGATTTTTAAGTTTTGAATTTCATGACCATTCTTGGCATATTGACTATCTTCAGATGCAGTGATTATTTTTCGCAATGTATCTAAACTCACTCCAATGTTGTTTAGTGCGGGTTCAGTTAGAACACTCTTATTTTTGAGGTAGTCTAGATTTTGGTCTATGTATAGCTTCAGTACGGGCAGTAAGCGGTCTTTAAGAGCTTTATTGCTCGCATTATTAATAGTCCTTCCCTGGAGATCGTCGTAAATTTCCTTAATTTTATCCATATGGGGCCATTTCAAATTATTAAATTCTTGACGCTGAACATCTTCTAAATTTTTTAATTTGTTACGTTGTTCCATAAGCTGATTTTCTAATACTTGCTTTTGCTGATGGATGGGCATCTGCTGTAATTTTAGTGTATCAACTAAAGACATACTATAGAGAGTAGATCCTGATTTTTCAAAATCTGTATAGGATTCATAGGGCCTTGCGACAGATGTCAAGAAAAGAAAAGCTTCTACGTCATCATGCTGCTCTTTGCCAAATAAACGGGTACATAAGTCATTGATATCTTTAATTAACTTATCTTTGTCGTTAGTGACGGAATAGTTGTAGGCTTTATTTGTTGCGGAGGCACCAGCAAATATCGTACGACTTAAGTTGTTTACAGCGAGGGCAAATTTATGTTTGTTTTCAGGTTGGTAGAGGTAATGTTGTAGATGGTGATAGCCTTTAACTGCATTGGATACTAATGTCATAATAAATCCTTTTTGTTCATTATTATAGCATATTTATACAACTCTTTCAATATTTGAATTATAAAAAATATGTAAAGATTAGGTAAAAATCTATAGCAACTAAAAAAAAAATGGGAAAAATAGAAATTTTAAGGCATTCTCGCTTCTGACCCTCATGATCATACAAGAAGGAAATTAGGTAATCATGCAACCGATCGTAAATAATTTGAAAGCTTTTAATCGAGCTCTAGAAAATCCCCATTCAGTAATTTGTAATGATAGGGGAGAGTGGCAAAGAGAGACGCCGATTTTAGGGTTATTCAGACGTGTCAAGCGCTTATTGTCTAAGAATGATGATTCGATTCTTAGAGCTTTTCATCAGGTACTCAGTGACATAGAGAGGATGAAATTATACATTAGGGGATCTCAAGAAACTATTGATAAACAACAAATGTTCTATCAAGACGTCTTGAAAGCTGGCAAACGTATTTTGCAACTGTTTGAAAAAAGCACTGATGCCAAGCAATTATATTTACATCAATCGTTAAAAATATCTCTTATTAAAATGCAATACCGCATCCAGATAGAAAACGGAGGGTTGCAGATTTTAAATCCTAGCGCATTAAGCGACGAGAATATTTTAAAATTGACAAATTTGGTAAACGAGTTTCAAAGAGCAGACGAGAGGTATTCATACACGCAATACAATAACTACACAGCAAAAATTCATGAGATTTGTCAGTATCCTGAAATAGTAAAGTTTTTAATAGATCCACAACATCGCAAGCTAGCCTTTGAATATCTTCAGCTAGGTCTGAGGGATAATTTAGATATAGAAGTATTGAATCAATATCACTATGAGTCCAAGAATCTCTCCGATCATTTTATCGCACGACGTACCGGAGCCATCACTGCAAAAATTTTGAGTGTCGATGCAGTGCAAGAAGGTTCATTTTCAGTAGTCAAACACCTCCATATGCTCATGGAGAAAAACAAAGTAAATATTCTAGATAAATCACAAACTATTCGATTTTCAAACGGACTAGAGTGGACGATTAGTCAGATCTATCGCGATTTTTTGAATAAAAATCTTGCTGTGGGAGAATTGGAAATGATGTACGACGGGGTGATTCCATTCAACGGGCATCACCTAAGTGCAATAGATGCAGTTAGTTATAAAATAAATCCTAAGTCAAAAATTTATAAGCGGCTAGATACAACTCAGGCTGATTGGTTTGAAAAAACTCCAGTTTTGGATATTCGAGAGCGTCAATATATCAATCAAAGGTATAATTTAGATGTTCAGCCAGGTCAGTGGGTGACAGTCTTGGAGGCTACAAGACGTCATGAATTAGATGCTGAACAAGCGCATGGTTATACGTTAATTTATCAACCTTTAGAAGGAGATCGCTATCGGGTTTATTCATTTGGAGCATTTCCCTGGGAATTTCCACAAACACTTTTGCAGCTGGTCAATTTTGTAGGGGATACTGTAGAAGGAACCATAGCGTTTGATCCTAACTACTACTATTCACAAAGCCAAAAAGCTTCTTGGGCCCACGCAGTAGATGAGAAAATAGCGCGAGCTTTACTTGCGGAGTTAGGTCAAGCAAAGACTAAGGGATTTATTTTTCAATTTGCATGGGAAAATTGTGCCTTTTTTATGCGAGATATTTTCATTAAAGTTTTTGAAAAAACGAGCATGGATACTGCTGTGCCCTGCTTTTTTAGAAAGAAGTTTTTAAATACACGTCCCCGTGGAGCTTTATTAATTATTCAAAAAATATTTAAACATACACCTGCTTTTGTTCATCCGATTTTCAAATGGATGTTTGCAGCTCTCTTCCGTGCAACACGTAAACTCTATGTGTATGAAAATGGAAAAAAAATGGTCAAAACTTTAGTGCAGACGCCATTTTTTAGAGAGTTGAAAATTAATGCACCTTCCGCTATGCACTATCGCATAAAAAAGTTTAAAGAGAGTGCTGTGAAAATAGAAAAAGACATAAAAAAATATGAACGTTGTGTTTTAAACTACGGCCACGATTCCATGAAGGTATATAACAGTTAATCACATCATAGGCAATTATCATGAAACGACCGACTATTATTTGGTTTAGACAGGATTTGCGTGTTGAGGATAATCCTGCACTATGGGCAGCTATAGAAAGTAAAAGCCCTTTAATCGCTCTATATATTTACTCTCCAGAAGAAGAGGGTGAATGGTCATACGGAGGCGCTTCACGTTGGTGGTTGCATTATTCTTTAAAAAGCCTATCCGACGAACTGTCCTATCATGGTCTGAAACTTACCCTAAGGAAAGGAAGTTCAATATCTATCCTAGAAGATTTAATTCAGAAAACAGGCGCTCAAGCCGTTTATTGGAATCGACGTTATGAGCCTAGCTCTATAAAAAGAGATGCAGAGATCAAAGAAACTTTGCATCAAAAGGGGATCGAGGCAAAAAGTTATAATGCAAACTTGCTTTTTGAACCCTGGACAGTATCAAATAAACAAAAAAAGCCTTTTCAAGTATTTACGCCCTTTTGGAAGACGTGCTTAAGCTTACCTGAACCTGCTAAACCAACTCACACTCCTCGAGGAAAATCTGAAAATAGAGATGTTGAAAGTCTTTCATTAGACGATTTGGATCTTTTACCTAAAATTCAATGGGATCAGGGCATTCAGGCTCAATGGAAACCTGGCGCTCCAGAGGCAAAGAAAATTTTACATGAATTTAGTCAGGATGCCATCTATCATTATAAAGAGAGGCGTGACCGCCCTGACTTAGCGGGAGTGTCTAAACTCTCCCCTTATCTACACTTTGGGGAGATCAGCCCTCGTATGATCTGGCACTTTGTTAAAGCTCATTGTGACATCCACAAAGAAGGGGTGGAGTGTTACCTAAGACAGCTGGGCTGGAGAGAATTTGCTCATCATTTGTTATACCATTTCCCCCATACTCCAGAAAATCCTTTGCGTGAAAATTTCGATCGCTTTCCTTGGAATAATCAAGCGGGTTGGTTAAAAGCTTGGCAAAAAGGTCTTACGGGCTATCCAATTGTCGACGCGGGGATGCGACAGTTATGGACCACTGGATGGATGCACAATCGCTTAAGAATGATTGTGGGTTCATTTTTAGTGAAAGACCTCCTTATTTCTTGGAAGGAAGGGGCCGCATGGTTTTGGGATACCCTAGTAGATGCTGACTTGGCAAACAATACATTGGGATGGCAATGGATTGGAGGGTGTGGGGCAGATGCGGCTCCTTATTTCCGCATTTTTAACCCTATCACACAAGGCGAAAAATTTGATCCTGAGGGAACTTTTGTACGTCAGTGGGTACCTGAAATTGCGGCATTGCCAGATCGATGGATTCATAAACCTTGGGAGGCCTCCGAGATAGAACTACGCTCTTATGGTGTGACGCTAGGACATACCTATCCACATCCCTTAGTTGATCACGACAAAGCTCGTCTAAAGGCACTTGCAGCTTTTAATGGGCTGGAGAAGTGACGAAACATTTAAAAATAAACCTTGAAGTTAAAATGAAATTTTTTATGAGGTCAGAACATGCCTTTTACTTTGCCCATCGGTTCAACAGCCCCAGATTTTAAACTCCCAGCTACAGATGGTAAGACCTATAGCCTGCAGGATTTTGATCATGCCGCTGCGCTTGTCATTTTTTTTACTTGCAATCACTGCCCATATGTCATTAACTCAGATGAACTGACCAGAAATGTCGCAGAGAAATACAAAGATCGAGGAGCGGTATTTGTTGGCATTAATTCCAATAGTGAGAAGACGGTACCTGAGGATTCCTTTGCGCACATGCAGCGACGTATGGATCAACTGCATTTTCCCTGGGTTTATCTCTATGATCAAACGCAAGAAGTCGCAAAAAAATATGGAGCTCTAAGAACTCCTCATTTTTATGTATTTGATAAAAAACGTCACTTAATTTACACAGGAAGAGGAGTGGATAGTCCCCGAGATTTAGCTAAAATGTCAAAGAATGATCTAGATGTTGCTCTGAGTGAGTATTTTGAAGGAAAACCTCTCTCAACGCCCTTAACTAATCCAATAGGTTGCAATATCAAATGGGAGGGGCAAGATAGACATTGGATGCCTGGAGATGCATGTGATTTAGTCTAAATAATTCAATGTGTAAAAGGAGAGCGAATGAAAGTCGTGATTGCAGGAGCTACAGGGCTAGTAGGCTCAGAGCTGACAAACCAACTGATCCAGGAGGGACATCAAGTTAAAAAACTTGTACGTCGAGAGGCGCGAACACCCAATGAAATTGCTTGGAATCCAGAGCAGCAGCGCCTAAGTGTTGCTGATCTAGAAGGAACGGATGTAGTCATTAATCTTGCTGGGGAGAATATCTCCGAAGGACGGTGGACTGCCGCTAAAAAAAAATCTATCATAGAAAGTCGCTTGCTATCCACCTCTACTTTAACGAATGCTGTACTCACCATGCAGCACCCACCCTCCACATTTATTAACGCCTCTGCTGTAGGATTTTACGGAAACAGGAGTGATGAGTTACTCACAGAAAAAAGTGCAAACGGAGAGGGGTTTTTAGCGCATGTGTGCAAGGAATGGGAGAAGGCTGCCGAGCCTTTGACTCACAAGAAAGTCCGCTTAGTCTATTCACGATTTGGGGTGATCTTATCCCCCCATGGAGGAGCTTTAAAAAAAATGTTAACTCCTTTTAAATTAGGATTAGGGGGTGTCATTGGATCGGGAAAACAGTTTATGAGCTGGATCGCTTTGGAGGATGTTGTAGGATCTTTAATACATCTTATGCTTGACAAGAGCATTCATGGACCTGTGAATATTGTTTCTTCACAGCCAGTTACCAATGCAGAGTTTACTAAAACTTTGGGGACTGTTTTGTCTCGTCCAACGATCTTTTCAGTGCCTACCTCCGTTGCACGATTTGTTTTTGGAGAAATGGCGGATGAACTTTTGCTTTCAAGTCTGCGCGTGAGCAATCAAAAGCTATTGGAATCCGGTTATTCATTCAAACAACCTAATCTTGAACAATACCTTAGAAATGCTTTGAACACATGATGGCGCCCTTATCAGCGGCTAATGAGAGAGTTGAAGATTATCTTTCTATAGTAATCGCTCCTCTGAAGTATCCAGCAACGTGCCAAGGAAGAATCCTTGGCTGCATTGACAGATTGCGCGATCTGCTATTTTTTTAAATCATCGCTAGAATTTAGGCGCAAGTTGGAGTTAAATGCAATTTAGCCCAAAGTCATGAAGATGTTTAGTTGATCAATGCTTTGGACTTCTTAAAAATCCAATGCTGAAAATTTCTCATGTGGATCGGACCAGATAAGGTAGCGACGCCACTTCCAACGACAGTTGCTGGGACAAAAAAAAGTGTGTAAAATGTAACTTTAAAAGGGAATACGATCAGTTGTTTGACTCCAATCAAAAATTCGCACTCTTTGAAAAATGGAGACCCGAAAACGTTAGTCAATCCTTTAATCACTGATTCCCCGATCAGCCCTACCACTTTGGCTAATTCAAAAGCTAAACTTCCTAAGGCGACCAAGGGAGCGGCAAGTCTGGTTAATATGGGCTCTGTTTCAAGATGATCTGCAACAGAATAATATAAATCGCCCTGTGTTCTAAAGAGGATAGAAGTTACTTGTAATGTTGTAGCTGTGTTAAATGTCATTTTTTGCTCCATGATTTTTTATCTATTCTGATTGGCTTCTTCAGATATAAAGACCCGCTGAATTCTAGGTCCTAGGCAGGTAATAAGTTCGTGCACGATGGAATCCCCTTGAAGAGCTAAATTTTCGGGGGGAAGATACTGACCATACTCATCTTCACCGAAAATTAGAACAGAATCTCCGATGGACACATCATCGATGTCGGTCACATCTACCATCATAAAGTCCATACAGATACTACCGACCATAGGAGCTTTTTGCCCACGAATCAGTACATATCCTTTTCCACTATAATTTCGATGAAGGCCGTCGAAGTACCCAATAGGAAGCACTGCAATTTTTTGAAGATCTCTTTCTACTCGATAATTACGACCATAGCTTATGGTATCACCCGCTTTACAAAGGTTAATGCCGACCACTCTTGAGACAAGTGTTAGTGATAACCTAAGTTGCATAGCTTTTTTTGTCGCTTCTGAACAATAAAGGCCGTACGCTGCTAGTCCTATTCTTGCCATGTTGTATTGAGGAAAATCAAAGCGCATGACTGCGCTGGAATTTGAAGCATGAATCCAATGGGTTTTAATTCCCTGGCTTTTTAATTCTGCGAGGACTTGGTCAAAACGTCTGGATTGTTGCAATGTAAATTCGTCATCTAAGGGGTTATCAGAGCAGGCAAAATGTGTCATGACGCCTTCAAGTATTAATGATGGGCAAGCATTTATGCATTTTGCAAGTTCTAAAGCTTCTTCTGGGCGGCACCCGAGTCTACTCATTCCAGTATCAACATGTAGGTGAACTTTGATTTTTTTATTTTGATTTTCCGCCTCTCTTCCTAGGGCCCAAATTAAATTTTTTTCGCTGACCCCTACTTCTAATTCCCACTTGACCACTTTAGTGACTTCGTAGATGGCTGCATTTATCACAAAAATAGCCTGGGTTGTTCCTGCGCGTTTTAGAGCCACGCCCTCATCTACATAAGACACGCCTAAAATATCGATTCCGCAGGTCGATAAAAACTTGCCAATGCGAATTTCATCCGTACCATACGCAAAAGCCTTTACCATCACCATCAGTCGTGTGTGAAGTCCAATTTTTTTTCTGATGGTTTCTATGTTTGTTTGAATGGCGGCTAGATTGATAAAACACTGATTAGTAGAAACGCTATCGTTAAATATTTCCGTTAAACTATCAAGCGACTCTTTTCGGTCTCCTTTAATAAGTACAAAATCATTTTGTTTAATTAGATATTTAATATTTTGTAAAGCTTCATGATAATTAGTGTAATGATGAATTTGTGTTTGTGGAGCCTGAGACTTTATCGGCTCTATTAATTCATTAAATGCAGAAGCACCCACAAGGGCTAAAACTTGTACTTTGTTTTTAATGATCGCGTGTGCCACACGTCGATATTCAGATTGGCTTGGTGATTGATTTCCTCTAATGCCCCCAAATATTAGGACTCTACGACTTTCTTGGGGGGCTTGATTATAATATTTTAACGCTTGATCCATGGATTGAGGGTCAGAACAATAAATATCATTAATGAACGTGGTTCCTATCGGTGATTTCCAAATTTCTGTTCTCATGGGTTCTAAAACATATTGCTTAAGAGTTTCAGCAATAGCCTGAGAGGTGATACCTAAAATCCACGCGGCTTTAACAGTAATATTGATCAAGTCTAAGAAGTAGTAAAAGCCGGAGCGCGTGTGTCCTTCGTAGAAATCTCCATTGGGAAATTCAATTCTATATCTTAAGATAGCACTATAGTCTTTGCTAATCGAATAGGCTTGGGGCATCTTTACAGATTGTTTGTTCCAAAAGAATAAAGATCCTTGGATTTGATTTAGATAAGGATCCAATAACGGGGATTGAGGTATCAAAGACCATTGAGGATGATTGACGTGAGTCATCAATTTAATAGTTTCCGATGTAAGAGTAATCTGATCTCCAAAGCTGTTAAGATGCTTTTTCCCCAGATGTGTCAGAATACAACCGTGTGGGATGATCATATTGGCCAGGCGAACCATCTCGTCTTTTTTTGAAACAGCAGCTTCAATAAGGGCTATTTCGTGGCTTTTTTGTACCTGTAAGATACTTAGCGGAACTCCGATTTGACTATTAAAGCTACCCGGTGAAGCGACAACTTTTTTTGATGTGGCTAAAAATGCTTGTAGGAGATCTTTAACCATGGTTTTTCCATGAGTACCGGTAATCCCTATAAAGAGAGCGTTTAATTGATGTCGATAAACTGCCACAATCTCTTGGAATGCATGTAAGGGACTTTCCACACGTAAAAGGATGAGTGTCCCCGGAGTAACAGGATTGGCCCAATCCTTTCGGACAATCGCATACTTAGCTCCCGCTAAAGCAGCTTGACTTACATAGTGGTGCCCATCTTCGTTTGTACCCGGTAGTGCTATAAACAATGAATGAGGCGAATGGATAAGCCTGGAATCGATGGTCATATGATCAATGATTGCAGGCAGGGAGGGGTCTCCTCCTGCCTCAATAAATCCACTCCATAGTCTTAAATCAAAAGCGTCCATAGTCTTCCACTAAATATCTTTCGTCATCACTATAGCTCATTATTTTGCAATCTGCAAGTGCAGCTTGCTGTATTAACGAATTTTGATATACCTATAAATGAGGATAGAACTAAAGATTAGAAAAGGAAGAAGGATGATGAGGGCTGGATCACTGATTTGTCTTTTTGCTAGGACGAGTGTAGCATTGAGAGATAGGTAGAGAGCTACAAGCCCAAAAAGACTACAGGCGTAAATAAAAAAAAGCGGGGTTTGGCGTGAATAACGCACACAAAAGGGTGCCGGGCCAATGACTGCCAACAAGCAAAGCCAGGGGATGATCATTTTGTAGTAAAATACTGATAGAATTTGCGATTCTTTTTCGCTAGCAATTTTCGTATGTGGGATTTTTTTCCATAAATCGCTTAAAGATTCATTTTCTGGGTTAGTCATCCCTTGAAAAAGATCTTTTTTATTAAAACGCATCTCGGGAAAGCTTTTTTTATCGAAACTCTCTTTAATACGCAATTCTCCTTGAGAGAGCCGTTGAAAGTGATCAATCGATTCGCCCAAAGGGTTTTCCTGGTAGGGGAATAGATATTTAATACGGTAGATATTATTAATATCGCTAATCCAGTACACATCGATCAATTTTTTTTCTATGGCATCATAATTTTGAAAAATCACTGTGGATTTGTCTTTTAAAACAAGACTCTGTACTGCCAGCTTAAGATTTGCTTTGTTTTTTTGGGAACGATGTTTTTGATCGATATGATTGATTCTTTGTAAAGCTGTAGGCATCCAAAACTGGGTGCTTGCGTACAGTAAAAGAACCATGGAAAATCCAACCCAAAGAAAAGGCTTTAACAAGGTCTGCATTTTCACGCCACTTGCTAACAAAGCAATTAATTCATGATGTGTATTTAGATTTGTAAGCGTGCGTATGGTGGCTAGTAAAAGTCCAAAGGGAATGATCACATTCATTCTTTCTGTAAATTCGCAAAGATAGTAGACGATGATTTCATAGATTTTAAATTGACTATGGTGGTAATGAAAACTGCTAGAGTGACTCGAATAATCAATAAGAACATATAAACCGTAAAAGACAGAAATGAAAAAGAGAAATGATTTTAGCATTTCTTTTAAAAAATAACGTTCCCAAATTTTCATGCTGATTCAATTCCCTTAGATAAACGCGTTAGCATATACAGTGATAGCGTGATAATTATGACGTGAGGGATAAAGTAAAGGAGACTTGCAGTAAACATTTGATTTTCAAGAGCTTTTGCAGAAAAGAATGCCACTATATAAAGGGAGGCAAGACCAATTACATAAACAATCCCACGATTTGTACCATGTCTACCAATATTGATCCCAAAAGCGGCTCCCATTAATGTAAACGTAAAGACCGCAATGGAAATGGACAATCGACGAAAAATTTCAGCGTATCCTCGATTTATGCTTCTCTTTAATTGTTTGAGGGTAACTTCATTCTCGTCGTGCGCCCGAGTCTTTTTGATGCGTCTCTCAAAATCTAAAATCCTGGCTCTTAAAAGACCAAGGCGTAGATGATCGTTATTCAAAGTCCATACTTTTTTCTGTAAAATCTGTGAAAAATCTTTAATGGCTGTATGCATAGACTGCATGTTTTCAACCATTAATTGATCACCTTTTGGCGTGTTAAGGGGGTTCATAGGGGTGATCAAAGTTAAATTTTTTCCATGAAAATTTAAAGGGTCTGCTTGTAAATTTCTTGCAACTATTAGATTAATGCTCGAATTATGTTTATTGGGCATAGCAATGATAATATCGCCTGCAAACTCTCCAATTTTAGAATTACCTAAAGTATCCGAATAAGCCCCTTTCAGTCGCATCAAATGTTTATTATGAAGAAGAAGCAATGGATTTACAGAGCGGAGCTCCATTTTAGTTAAGCTCGTGACTAAATGAGACTGGGTAGCTAACTCTGAAACGATATAAAAGTTAACTGCGGCAATAAATAAACCGGAGATTAGGATGGGGGTAAGCACTTCTCTTAGGGATAATCCGCAAGCTCTAAAGGCCGTCATTTCATGGGTATGAGACATTCTTTGCAAAAGAATAATTGTGGAGATAAGACTGGAAATGGGAATAGCTATGGGCAGTAGATAAGGAATTTGATGAAGAGTGAACCATAGAATCATCAGTCCCTCAGATCCTAGAGTCGCAAAGTGAGCAATTTCATCCAGACGTGTGGTTAAAAGTATCGCTATAAAAGAGATAAGGCATAGTAAAAAAACTTTTAAATATTGTCCTAATAAATATCGCCAAACTATAGGCATTTTTGTAATCCTAAAAAATAGATAATGAATAGCATACAATAATTTATTCTTTTGTTACAATCAGATCAGTTATTAAGAGGATATTGAGGTCATTTCGCCATAGATGCAGACAATTTTGGGTGATACAGGATTCTACCGAAAAATCCCTTTCTGTAACTTAAGTGAGGAGTCGTATGTTTATTAAACGTTGGTTTATAAAAATTGATCAACAGGAGGTGGGACCTCTTAGCATCAATGATCTAAAAACAAATCCCCATTTTAATCCTGATACCTTAGTTAGAAAAATTGATTGGAAAGAGTGGGTGCCTGCACGCCAAGTTCCAGAGTTGCAAATCCTCTTTAAAGACGAGGAAAAATCTATCGATTTAGCTGAACAATTTAAGGTCAAGCCTTTACTTAAAGAGGACGAAGCGTTGGTACTCGATCCTGCGCAAGATCCCTTTCAAAATTACTGGTTTCTGATTTTAGTCGTTGTTTTGATTTATTTATTCTATCATTTATACATGTCTTAAAATGTCCATCTCACAAACTTTTTTTACATTCATTAATCAATATTATGACCCCAAATATCCTGTGCTTTTGGGTTTATCAGGAGGCGCGGATTCACTCGCACTTCTTTACTTACTAGAGGAATATAGAATTAAAAAAGGGATAAAATATAGCATTGCTCATGTTGATCATGGTTGGCGTAAAGAAAGTGAACAAGAGTCTCAAGATCTCCAAAGGCTGGCAAAAGAATTACAAGTACAGTTCCATCTAAAAAAATTAAATCCTCAAAATATGAGGGGAAATTTAGAAGAAGTCTGCCGGTTAGAGCGATTGAATTTTTTTTCTCATTTATGCCAACAAGAAGGATATCAAGCTGTTATTTTAGGACATCACGCAGATGATCAGTCAGAGACAGTTTTAAAAAAAATCTTAGAAGGTGGAAGTTTAACCCATTTGCATGGAATGCTTCCTCAATCTACCTACCAAAACTTATCGATATGGCGACCTTTAATCCCATGCACAAAAAACCAGATTCTCGATTGGATCCGAGAGAAAAATCTTCAACACTTCGAGGACAGTACAAATCTAGACAAAAAATTTTTAAGAGGGCGTATGCGCACCTCCATTTTGCCACAGCTTAATGAGCAGTTTGGGAAAAATGTAGGGGAGAGTTTATGTCGAATTGGGCATGAATCGTATGAGTTAAAATCCTATTTAGAAAAAAATTTAAGGGAGGAGCTATTAGGTGTTGTGAAAGGACCTTTTGGTTCGTTATTAGATTTAAGTAAAAGTAAAGTTTGTGATTTCGAGCTTAAGTATTTATTGAAGAAAGTTTGTGAAGGGGAGGGAATTAGACTCCCGTATTCTCTTAGAGACTCTATTCTGCAAAAAATTCGCGATAAAAGCGCCAATTGTGTGTTTGAAGCGAAAGGGATCCATATCCAGGTGGATCGTTCACGCATATTTATCATGCAAGAGGCTCTAAAAGACTTTGAAGAAGAAATTTTGCTGCGAGAGGGTTGCTATCAAGTTGGCAGCTGGTCAATTGAGGTTTTAGCAGATTGTGCACACTTTATCCCGCGTACAGGCTGGAGATCAGCTTGGCAAGGGGAGTGGGCCATACAAATTCCTAGAGGAAAATATTTTTTGACCAGAGCCAACGTTTCTTTTTCTAAACAATGGACGGACGCCAAAGTGCCAGCATTTATGCGTTATAAATTTCCGATTCTAAGAAATCACACATCGATGGAGCTTGAATTTTTGACTTCCAAAACACTTTTTCAGCGCCTGAATCATGATGATAAGCAATGGTTTGTGTTTGTTAAATTCAAGAATAAGATAAAAAGTGGATGAAATTATTTCACGGGATTAGGAGAATTTGTTATACGTAAATTTTCTGCGATAGTTTAATTGTTATTAGAACATATCGCTACTAACCTGAACTTCGGTTTTTTTAGGACTCTGGATTACTTCAAAGCATGAAATGAGAGAACTAAAAAGCCCAAAGCTCTGGTTAATAAAACATCAACTGTCCAAAAGAGGATGACAGCTCAAAAATCGTCATCATGTGGATGCGTGTCCATTTGGGTAGTAACAATGTCAAGGCATGTCACGATCACGCTTGAATGACCGCAAGCGTCTCGGCAGAACTTGCTTGATGACGAATCGCTTATATGATACAATGATCTTTGATCCTTCAAAAGGTCGCTTTAAAATATTTCTGGCTTAGTTTTTAAAGCTAGCAACTCCTAAACACACTATTCGTTAAGGTGCATAAGGTTAATCATGGATGAAGACAATAAACAAGATAAGAAAGGTTTCCCTAATAGCTTTGTCTGGCTTTTGATGGCAGCTTTTCTATTTGCATTAATGATGCAAAATTTTATTGAAACGAAATACGCAAAAGTCTCTTTTAGTTATCAACTCGAGCACTTAGTTAACCTACAGCTTATTCAGCCGGAAGACAGTCGCAAGATAGCTCTAAATGACAATCTTGTGACTTTTAGTGGAAAATTTCGTGAGAGACTGACTGATGAAGGCAAAAACCGCTATAAGTTTCTTGAGCTATTAAATAGCAACCATAAGCTAACAAGCGAAAAAGAGCGCATTCTTAAAGAATTAAATGGCTTGAAAGAAAAAATTGTGGATGCGACTGAATTGTTTTTACAGTTAAGTGGGAAGTCGATTCCTCAAAATGGGTTTGTAGTTGTCGATCAGTTTTATAATCCTAATCAGCCCAATACCTCAATTGTGATTGAGGAGTCCCAAAAGAAAAGTGGTGTCTTAAGTTTAGCTGAAGCTGAGAAGCAATTAGCTAACTTAAATGGCTCATCTGATCCTCAAAGTATTGCGCAGCTCGGCAATGGACTCTTAGCCCTTATTCAAAATTTTCGATCTCCATTGTTGGGCATAGGTGATGAAGCTACTAAGCAAACATTGAGAAATTTAGACACTCAAGTTTCGGATATAATGACTAATCCACAGACTTCTTCCACTCAGCGGTTAGATGTCTTTAAGAAATCTATTAGTGAATTGCAGGCAATTGTCAATGAGTTAAGCACTCCTCAAGATCGCGTGCGTTTAGCTAACTTAAGGAGCGTGAGAAATTATAAGCAAGTTTTAGACGAGCTCTCCAGCGTCACAGCCTCTTTGGAAGATAATCAAATCCAATTAGATAAGGCACGTCTTGCTGTTGCTAATGTCATTTGGTTTTTCAACAACCAAGAACTTTCGACAAGAGCCCTTGAAAAACAGGACCCCGAAGTATTTAATCAATGGTTCATCAATGCTAAGGAAGAGTGGGATAATTTTCAAAATAACCGTGGCGGATATTTCAAAGCTCCGGATCAGCCCCTCAACTCAGTTTTAGAAAAAACCTTTAAAAGTGAAGAGCCAGCCCCTAATTACTTAAGTTATTTCTTTACCTTGCTTCCTGTATTATTGGTTCTACTCGTGCTCTATTTCATCTTCTCTCGCCAAATGCGAGGAATTGGCAATAGCGCCTTGAATTTTGGAAAGTCGCCGGCTAAACTAATGACTAAAAGTAATAATAAGGTGACTTTTAAAGATGTAGCAGGGGTCGACGAGGCTATTGAAGAGTTGCAGGAGATTGTAGAGTTCCTAAAAAGCCCTGGTAAGTTTACAGCTCTTGGGGGTAAAATTCCCAAAGGTGTGCTTTGCATAGGCCCACCAGGAACAGGTAAAACATTGATAGCGAAAGCTGTTGCTGGCGAAGCCGATCGCCCCTTCTTCTCGATTTCCGGTTCAGATTTTGTAGAGATGTTTGTGGGTGTGGGTGCGAGCCGTATTCGTGATCTTTTTGATCAAGCTAAGAAAAACGCACCTTGCATTGTCTTCATCGATGAAATTGATGCTGTTGGACGTCATCGTGGTGCAGGAATTGGAGGGGGCCATGACGAACGTGAGCAAACCTTAAACCAGCTTTTAGTCGAGATGGATGGTTTTGATACCAATGAGGGTGTGATTCTCATGGCTGCAACTAATCGGCCAGACGTTCTAGATAAAGCACTTCTAAGACCTGGAAGATTCGATAGACGCGTGATTATCAGTTTACCTGATGTCAAAGGTCGTTTTGATATTCTAAAGGTCCATGCACGTAAAATTAAAATGGATCCCTCCGTGGATTTAATGTCTGTGGCAAGAAGTACGCCCGGCTCATCGGGAGCTGATTTAGCCAATCTTCTAAACGAAGCTGCCCTAGCAGCAGCGCGTAAAGGTAGAAGTGCTGTAACTTCAGCTGAAGTGGTGGAAGCGCGTGATAAAGTACTGTACGGAAAAGAAAGACGTAGCTTAGAAATTGATGAAAATGAAAAACGCACAACCGCTTATCATGAATCCGGACATGCGGTAGTCGGTTTGGTGGTTAAAAACGCGGATCCCGTCGATAAAGTCACCATTATACCTCGAGGTTTATCCTTAGGCTCTACGATGTTTTTACCAAAGAAAAATCGTTTAAGCTATTGGAAAAGAGAATTAATTGACCAATTAGCAGTGCTAATGGGCGGCCGAGTCGCAGAAGAAATCTTTGTTGAAGACGTTTCAAGCGGTGCTAAACAGGATATAGATCAAGCCACGCATATTGCCCGTAGTATGGTTTGTGAATGGGGAATGAGCGATAAATTAGGTGCTGTGGCTTATGATAAAAGATCTGAAAGTGGACAGTACTTAGGGATGCAGAATTATCATGAAAAGGATTATTCTGAGCATACAGCCCAAGCCATTGATGAAGAGGTGAGAAAAATCCTTGACGCAGCTCTAGAATCTGCTAGAAGTATTATTCGTGAAAGACATGACGAAGTAGAGTTGATGGCGCAGATGCTGATGGAGTTTGAAACCTTAGATGCAGAGGATGTGCAGAAAATCATTAATAAAGAGTGGAATATAGAGGATAAGCGTGAGAAAATAAAACGCGTGGAGGAATTGCATAAAAAAACTTCCATGAATCCTCCTCCACTTCCTCCTATTGATGAGGCTTCAGGTTCTTCAAATAAGACAACTGCGACACCTGCTTTTGCATCAGACATAACGGGTTGAAATACATAAATAATTAATAGAAGGATATCTAGAATATAGTCTTAGGCTATGATCTAGGTATCCTTTTAATTTTTAAACGAGAAAAAAAATGACACAAGACAAAAAATTAATTGTGATATTACTTGGCCCGCCAGGATCAGGAAAGGGCACGCAGACAAAAATGCTAAGTGAAGCCTTAGGACTCCCTCAGATATCAACAGGCGACTTATTTAGAGAGCACATGAAAAAAGCAACACCGCTAGGCCTGCAGGCTAAGGAATATATTAATGCTGGTAAGTTAGTGCCTGATGCATTGGTTTTGGAGATGGTTTATGACCGCATACTGGCTAGAGACTGTGAGAGAGGCTATCTGCTCGACGGATTTCCAAGAACTCTTCCTCAAGCTGAGGCAATCGAAAAAACTCTTTTAAAAGATTCAGATACAGTAGTTTTAAATTTAGTTGTTAATGATGACGTCATTATTAAACGTGCAGCGGGACGTCTGATTTGCAAGCAATGCGGTTCTATATTTAATCGATATTTTTCGCCACCCAAACTGGAGAACATATGTGATAACTGCCAGGGCACACTTTATCATCGTGATGATGACAATCCTGAGGTAGTTAGCGAACGTTTGCGCGTCTATAATCAACAAACTAAACCTCTTTTAGAATATTATCAAAAACATCATGGTCTCATTGACATTAATGGTGATAATAAATCTGAGCTTGTATTTGAGGAATTGAAGAAAAACATAACTAGACGTGTTTAGCCCTCGTCTAATAATTGTTCAAATTTCAATGAGTCAAGAGCTTTAAAACTCAACTTGCTTCCCCGGATCCTGGTAGAAGCACAATGAGACAATCGATCTGAGGCATGCTAACGCCTTGCCAAGGGAGAAAAACCTTGGCTTCGTCTTCAGCTGAGCAGCCTCAAATGTCTCATTAAGTTTGGGATATGCTGGGTTTTAAAGTTCTTGTGATATCACGATTCATCTGGGGCAATTAGGTGAGCATATTCTTGGATATATTCTTTTAGTGCTCTTTTTGAGTAGATATAGTGCATCTTTAAGTCACCTACTGTTTTAAGGTGCAATTTATCTAAATTATTTTTTACTTCAACATACAATTGATCACGATGTAAGGCTCTATCAGCTTCAGAATAAGTGGCATCAAGTTCTAGATCCTCAACGGATTTAATACGCGGTAAAAGTCCGATTTCCCAATAATCTTTTAAATACCAAATAGAAAATTTTATGAGAGCTTCTGTGGAAAGTTCATCATTTAATACCTCTTCCGAGATATTCACCTCATGGGTATTGGCATAGAAAACAGCAAGTTGTTCCTGAAGTAATAAATAGAGTCCTGAGGGCCCTCCACTAGTTTGCGGATAACCAATAAAATTCTTGAGAGTATGAGAATATTTATCTTTTAATGAAGTCGCATTTTCAATTAGATCAAGACGATTCGAATTCCAAGAAATCTTTAATGCTTTATTAATTTTGTTTAGGACACTTTTGAACCGTAAAGAGATCTCTTCTATGGATTTCACAAGGGAAATTAAGTCTTTTCTTGAAACATCATCAAGCGATAATTTTTCGATTCTCTGGACGACGCTTTCTAGCTCTCTTACTAATAAATGATACCTGTGGCTCAGTTCATGCATCAACACTGTCAAGTGGTGCTGCATCGGCTCTGTAAGGGAAGTTTGTAAGAGCACCTGCAACTGATCATCATTCATTTTAGCTAAAACTTGAGTAAATGTCGTGGGAGACATCCCCACTAAAATAGACAGAATTTTATTAAAATTCGAATCATAGGCGATTGGTGTGCAGTCTAGTAGATCCAAGTTTTGCTCTACACTAAGGACTTTACCTGCCAACTCGAGTTGCTCACTATTTTTTAGCCCTAAAATAATAGAGCGCGTTTTACCCCGCCAGTGCGGTGTTTGAATCTCATTCATAGCTTCAATGAGAGTCTTTAACTCCTCCTAGCTCAAATTTTTAACGGACTTTTGTATCTCGTCATTTGACATGTGTAGATAAGTTTCAATTAAAGTGGAGTGTTTAGAATCAGTCATTTCAGTTAAATTTGCTTTATTCATTATAAGAACTCGTTACTCATGTTTTTTTTAATGTAATATGTATAAAGTCATAAGTAAATAATTTTTTATAAGAAATCCAAAGAAAATAAATCATCTGATAAAAAGATTGCCTGGATATTTGCCTCGTCTCATCCCAGTGATTTATTAGCCATAGGCGTTGATTTAGATGTATCCACACAATTCCAAAAAATATGTGGATTAAGCACGTCTGATACAGCTGGCTTAGAATAACTTCCTCGTCAGCTTCAAAAAAGAGTTTGCGTGATCTGCGGTTAGGGTATACAACAGTAATTCGCTTCTAGGCTGGTTAAAATAATGCATTTGCATTGTTGGAATCAGCCTAGAAGCACAATTAGGACGTAATTGCGGGTTAAAGTTTGTAAATTTTTTGAAGACGTGCGATACGATCATCTAAAGGAGGATGAGAGGAAAACCACTGCATCCAGCCGCTTTTTGTTCCTGATATCTTGAAAGCGTTGATAGATTCTTGATTTTGTGTAGAATCTTTAATCTCAAGATTGCGTTTTAGAGCTTGTAGAGCAGAAATCATGGCATTTGGACTCACTAAGCGTGCTCCTCCAGCATCTGCTCTATACTCACGATAACGTGAAAAACTTGCCACGACTAGACTACCTAAAATCATAAATACAATTTCAAGTGCAAACACAGTTAATTGGTACATCAGGGGTGAAGTTTCTCCTTCGTCTCGATCACGAGCGATGAATTTGCTAATTCCATAAGCTACAATTCTGGCTAAAAACATGACAAAGGCGTTGATGACACCTTGTAATAGAGTCATTGTGACCATATCGCCATTGGCCACGTGAGTGATTTCGTGACCAATGACAGCATCGACTTCATTTTTACCCATTCTCTGCAAAAGTCCAGAAGACACAGCCACTAAAGAATTCGAGCGTGATGGACCTGTGGCAAATGCATTTAGTTCTGGGGAATTATATACGCCCACTTCAGGCATTTTGGGAAGACCTGCTTTTTTTGCGAGATTATAAACGACTTCAAGCACAGCTCTCTGCTGAGGATCATTGGTGTTGGGATCAATCATGGTTAATCCCGTCATCCATTTAGCTAGGATCTTAGACAAGAATAAGGAAATCAAAGCTCCACCCATCCCCCAAAGTAGGCAAAAAACAGCTAATGAAGGCAGGTTGAGACCGTTTTTTGCTAAGAAGGGTTGCAGGTTGAAGAAGTAAACAATAAAAGATATGCAAGCCACCACTAAAAAGTTGACTAGTAAAAAGAGAACAATACGTTTTGCTAAGGCCATGGTCATCTCCAAGATTTTATCAGACATTCAATTCTAGTATACTTGATCTTATAAATTGTGAAAAGACAGATGCGAAAATTCTAGATTTGCAGGCAACGTCTTTGAACGTCGCCTCTACTCACCATTGGCTTGAATACCAGCCAACATTTCTTTATAGGATTGCTCTAGGATATTTGCAATGATCATCCAGTCAGTTTCTTGTACTTGTTGCCAAACAGATTGACACACGTCTCGATATCTAGCGGCTACAGCACGCAAGTATCCTGCTCTCACAAAATGTTTATCATCCTTTTCCCCATACAAAAGTTGATATAGATCTGCTATTTTTTTACCCACAATCTCAGGATTTAAAGTTTTAATGTCTCGCCGATAAATCCACCAGTCTAATTCATCTTTTGCTGCTTTTTGAGGGTCCCATGAAGCGTTCCAGGCCTCTTTGATCCCTTCATAAGCCTTAGTCAGGTGTGGTAACACTGAATGCTCATACGTATACTGAGAACTTGTGTGAGGAAGATTTTTAAAGATCGTTGCCGCGATGGTTAATTCAGGAATCACGGTTGTCCAAGCCGTCAATTGATTGAGACGAAATTCGACAATCACTAGGTGTGATAAATGCTGAATGAGACTCATAATATCGTTATCATAGTAATCTTTCCATGCTGCCACTTCTTCTTGCGCGACCTGTAGAGGATCGAAATGGAACTTTTCCTGTGCGTGAACAGGAGACATCAAGCATAAATGCAGAATTCCCCAAAAAATTAAAACACGCAGCTTTGAAGGCATCTGAATATGATCCTTAATAGTTTAAAGCGTTTGCCAGGCCATCGTACCAGCCCCTATTGCACCAGCGTTTTTAGTCAGTGCAGCGGGCAAGATTTTTAATTTGGCGCTCGGGGCCCTGAGTGAAAGTTTTGCCACCTGATCTTGGATAAAGTTTAAAGTCTCAGGAAGGTTTGATAGTACACCGCCTCCAAGAATTAAACGTTCGGGATTAAAGGTATTCACAATATTGACGCATCCTGCTACTAAGGCTTCTTGCATGTGTGCAATCACCGCTATTGCAAGAGGGTCTTTTTCGTGATAGGCTTCGATCACGAGTTTTGCGGTCACGTTTTGAATTTCTCCAGAGGCAAGATCTAGGATTTTTGTATTCAAGCCCGGCTCTTCTTGAATCTTATTTTTTGCCGCTTTAGCTATCGCCCATCCAGAGGCTAAAGCTTCTAGACAGCCTCTGTTTCCACATGTGCATATGGGTCCATTCAAGAGAATAACTGTATGACCCAATTCGCCTGCCGCATTTGTAGCTCCCTGCAAAAGTTTACCATTTGCTATAATTCCACTGCCCACACCCGTTCCCACAAATAGACAGACTAGATCTTGGCATCCTATTCCAGCTCCATGGAGCCACTCACCCCAAGCTGCGGCTCTTACATCATTTGTCACAAGGACTGGTAGCTTTGTCATTTTGATTAAATCTTGCTGAATCGGCTTATTTTCCCATTTTAAATTGGGGGCAAAAATGACAGTTCCATCAGTTGCATGAATTTGACCAGGAACACCGATTCCAATGCCAATAATCTGATGTTTAGCCTTCATTTGAAGAGCTTGTATAGCCTGGAAAATATCGTTTTTGATTGCTTCATAACCAGCTTCAACTTGGGTGGGCATTTTTATATTCTCAGTCGCTTGGCCGTCAGAATCGATGAGGGCGATCTCTATTTTTGTTCCCCCTAAGTCAATACCGATCGCAAAGGAATTTTTCATATCATTCCCTAGAAAAATTGAAAAGTTAGCACGTTTTTTACTCTGTTTGTTTTCATTTAATTTGATATAACTAAATCATGAATTTACTAGAAGCCTTATACCATAGCGAGCTCTTAGTTCCTAAAAATCAACCGTTCCTCTATTCTGAGGAAATTAAATAGAACTTTTAATTCAGGCGTTTAATGAAAAAATTGCATGTAAAACCCTCACAAATGGGCCAAGAAATTAAAATCCCCCCCTCTAAATCACAAACCCACCGTGCAATTCTTTTGGCCGCTTTAGCAAAAGGGAAATCCAAGATTTTTAATCCTTTAAAATCTTCCGATACTTTAGCGATGATCCAAGCTTGTCGTCATTTCGGGGCTGAAATTCATATCCATCCAGAACATCTAGAGATTCAAGGTGTAGGAGGAAAAATTGCCTATTCCGAAGATGTTATACAGGCTCACAATTCAGGTATTGTTTTAAGGTTTATTACAGCTTTGGCTGCTCTCTGCCAGCGTCCGGTTGTCATCACAGGAGATTACTCCATTAGACACCTACGTCCCATGCAGATCTTAATGGATGCACTTACGCAATTAGGCGTCAAGGCTGAATCGACGCGTGGAGATGGGTATGCTCCCTTGATAGTTCGTGGTCCTCTAAGGCCAGGTTCATGTTACATTGAAGATGGATCTGATTCTCAAAATGTTTCCGCATTGCTTTTAGCTGCTATTTTTATGGAGGGAACATTGGAACTATATGTTAGCCAACCCGGTGAAAAACCCTGGGTAGAGATGACCTTAGATTGGTTGAAAAAATTAAATGTTCCCTATCAACATCATAATTATGAAAAATACCAAGTGCATGGAATTCAAGAATATGAAGGTTTTGAATATACAGTTCCAGGAGATTGGAGCTCCGCAGCGTTTCCGCTTGCAGCTGCTCTGATCACTCAGTCAGAGGTTGTACTTCGTAATCTAGACCCCCATGATATTCAAGGAGATAAAAAAATTTTAGAGATTTTAAGGGCAATGGGCGCTGAGATCAAAACGACTGATCAATCTGTTCATGTTCTTAAGGGAGTGCGCTTGAAAGGAAGAAAGATTGATGTGAATGACTGTATTGATGCTGTTCCCATTTTAGCGACTCTAGCTTGTTTTGCCCAGGGCGAAACTCAACTTTTGAATGCCGCTGTCGCGCGCCAAAAAGAATGTGATCGTCTAGCCTGCACAGCGCTTGAGCTAAAAAAAATGGGAGGGCATATAGTAGAGATAGACGAAGGATTAATCATCCACGGAGCACCCTTGCAAGGGGCTTCCGTTTTTTCTCATGGGGACCATCGTTTAGCGATGGCATTAGTTGTGGCGGGGCTTGCAGCACAAGATGAGACATATGTGGAAGATATATCCTGTATAGAAAAAACCTATCCAAGTTTTTGTGAAGATTTTAAAAGGATGGGTGCCCAATTAGAGGAAATCTCATGAATCTAATTCTCTGCGGTCCTCCTTTGTCGGGCAAAACGACGCTGGGACGAAAAATTGCGGACAGCCTACAGTGGGAATTCAAAGATACGGATACACTGATCGAGGAGCATTACTTGAATATGCACCATCAAAGATTATCATGCAGGGAGATTTATCGAATTGAAGGTGAGGACGTATTTAGAGCTTATGAAAATGCGGTAGTCAAGAGTCTGAGTAGTTGTCATCAAAATATCATTGCACTAGGGGGCGGCACCTTAAATCAAACTGAAAACTTAACCCTAATCAAAAAAATAGGGGTTCTTTTCTACGTAAAAAATCCTTTAGAAGTTTTATTAAAAAGACTTGACGCTGGAGCGCTACCCGCCTATCTTGCTAAAGAAAATGATCCTCATGAAGCTTTCCTTAGATTATTACATGTGCGTATACCGATTTACGAAACCCACGCGGATCAAGTGATGGATAGGGCAAAATTTACTGATGAGGAAATCCTCGCAAATTTACAAGAGGTCTATTGTGGCAAGTAATTCGTTTGGCAACATCTTTAGAATAACAACATGGGGTGAGTCGCATGGAAAAGCGATTGGAGTTGTAATTGATGGATGTCCTGCAGGTCTAGAAATAGCCGAAGATGAAATTAACCATGAGCTGTCATTACGCGCACCGGGCCAATCCATCCACACATCACCTCGTAAGGAAACAGATATTTGTGAAATACTCTCGGGAGTCTATGAGGGTAAAACAACAGGCTCTCCACTATCAATCATCATCTGGAATAAAGATGTAATGTCAGAGTCTTATGACCCCATTAAAAATTTACTAAGACCTGGGCATGCTAATTTCACTTATCTGCAAAAGTACGGAATTTTCGACTATCGAGGGGGTGGGCGCGCATCTGCGCGTGAAACTGCCTGTCGGGTGGCTGCAGGAGCTGTTGCGAAAAAATTTTTAAAACAATATGAAATAGATGTCGTGGCTTATTTAGTACAAGTTGCCGATGTAAAAGCGGATGTTGCTTATAGCACATCTTTAAGAAAAAAAATTTACGGTAATCCCATCTATTGTCCTGACCATTCTTCATCTGAAGAAATGATGAAAATTCTCCATCAAGTAAGAGAAGCGGGAGATTCTGTTGGTGGGACAGTTGAGCTTGTCATTCAGGGGTTACCACCAGGCTTGGGAGATCCCATCTACGAAAAACTTGAAGCACAATTAGCAAAGGCTCTTTTATCTATACCTGCGACAAAAGGTTTTGAAATTGGAACAGGTTTTGGAGCAGCAGAAATGCGTGGGTCAGAACACAATGATGTATTTACTTTGGACGAACAAACTATAATGACAGAGACCAACCATGCAGGAGGTACACTGGGTGGAATATCTACAGGTATGCCTCTTATTGCAAGGGTTGCTTTTAAACCCACTTCAAGTTTAAAAATTCCCTTAAAAACAATGAATTTAGAAGGGCAGAAAGCTCTCTTTCAACTTCCAGAAACATCACGACATGATCCTTGCGTGGCTATAAGAGGGGTGCCAGTGGTAGAGGCAATGGGAGCTCTTGTAGTGATAGATGCATTGTTGATGAACCGTTGTGTGAGGATTTAATGCTTTGTGTATCTATTCAGGGCCCTAGTCTTCAGGAAGCTCGGAGACAAATAGAGCAGGCCTTAGGCTATGCAAGAATCATCGAATTACGCCTAGATTTATTTCAGGATAGGTCTCCAGAAAGGTTAAAAGAACTTCTTAGACCTTTTACAATTCCCATGATTTTTACTTTACGGTCAAAAAAACAGGGGGGAGGATATGAAGGGAATGAGGCCTCTCATTTATTAGAGATCGAAAAGCTCTTAGCTTGCCAGCCTGCTTATTTTGATTTAGAATCGGATACAAAAAAAAGTTTTTTATTACATATGCAGGCAAACTATCCTGCAGTTCAAATGATTATTTCCTTACATACGTTTGAAAGTCATCTAAAGCCATTAAAGGCATACTTAGATAGCATGCCCATGCTTGAAAGAGCTTGGTATAAAATTGCTGTTTCCTCTACATCCACGCTGCAAACGCTACAATTTTTAAATGAGGGAAAGAGGAACAAAAAATTAATTTTGGTTTCTATGGGCGAAAATGGTCAGATCAGCCGCATTCTTTCTCCTATTCTAGGGTCGGGAATCACTTATAGCTGTCTCGATGAAAATACCCCCCTTGCACCAGGCCAACTTGCAGCGAAGACTTTACAAGATGTATATCGCTATTCACGCCTCCATTCTAAAACCCATATTTATGGCCTTATTGGTGATCCGGTGAGCCAAAGTATCGGGCATTTAACGCATAATCATGTCATGAGTCAGTTTAATTTAGATGCTGTCTATGTCAAAATGCGCCTTGCTGCAGAAGAACTTTCAGAGGCTTTAGGTTTGATGAGTCAATTGGAATTCAAGGGTTTAAGCGTAACTATGCCTCTTAAAGAAAAAATTTTAAATTATCTGGATGATGTAGATGAGGAAGCACAAAAGATAGGAGCAGTCAATACAGTTCTTTTTGAGGAAGGAAAAGCTAAAGGATTTAATACGGATGGGGCAGGAGCTATTGATAGCCTTGAAGTCGTCTCTAAGGTCGCAGGAAAAAAGGTTCTTGTTCTCGGAGCGGGAGGAGCTGCAAGAGCGATTGCCTATGAAGCTATCAAACGTGGAGCTAGGGTGACTCTTTTAAATCGCGATCAGACACGGGTTCAGACGTTGGCAAAGAGTTTATGCTGTGAAGGAGATAAGCTTGAAAAGGTCCATGTTCATATCAAAAATGGCTATGATATTCTCATCAACACTATACCCAAAGTTCCCCAGGAAGTGCAGGCTTCCTTTATTGAAGGATCTTTGGTCATGGATATTATCTCTTTTCCTATGGAGACAGAGTTTTTGCAAGCAGCCCGTCAGTCCGGATGTACAATTATTCCTGGTTATCAGATGTTTATTCGCCAGGCTATGAGGCAATTTCAATTATGGTTTCCTCATTATGCATGGCATGAGGAGCATTTAAATGTATGGGCGACAAAAGCAGAAAATATTTTGGGTTTTGGATCCATATAATTTATAGCTAAAAAACAAATGGGAAACCCCTTCATCATAGTAAACTAACAGTTGATATATTGTTACGGTTTTGGTATCTTATGTCACAATGTGTTGAGGATTTTTTTATTTAAGGAGGGGTTTTGATGGCGGATTCTCTTGAATTTATAGGTATATCAAAAGAATTCGGTAACGTAAAGGCCCTGAATGATGTCACATTCTCAATAAAAAAAGGCGAGTTTTTCTCGTTACTAGGTCCTAGTGGCTGTGGCAAAACCTCTCTGTTAAGAATAGTAGCTGGCTTTGAACGACCCACCAAAGGTAAAATTCTTTTGGATGGCGAGGACATCACCCATATTCCCCCCAATAAACGTCCCGTAAATACGGTTTTTCAAAATTATGCACTCTTCCCCCATCTTTCCATCTGGGATAATATAGCCTTTGGATTGCGCGTAGCTAAACGTTCACAGAAGGAAATCGAGTTTGAAGTGGATCGCATGTTACATCTCATTCAATTGACAGAATTAGCGCATAAAATGCCTGATCAGATCAGTGGGGGACAAAAACAACGCGTGGCTATTGCTAGAGCTTTAATTAATAAGCCACGAGTATTGTTACTGGACGAGCCCTTGGCGGCGTTAGATCTAAAATTACGTCAGAAAATGTTACTAGAGTTAGATTTAATTCATGATGAGGTAGGTATTACATTTGTTTTTGTAACTCACGATCAGACTGAAGCGATGGCAGTCAGTGATAGGATTGCTGTTTTACACAAAGGGCGTGTGGAACAAATCGGCGCTCCCGTAGAAATTTATGAAGCTCCCAAAAGCAGCTTTGTGGCTGCCTTCATTGGTGATACCAATTTTTTAGATGGACATGTCTCAGAAAAAATTTCCAATGAATATAGCCTTTTGACTTTAGATAATTTTCCTCCTGTCCTTTGCTTCAATGACAAACAACTCAGTGTTGGGGATGCAGTGCATCTGAGTATTCGTCCTGAAAAGATGCATATCTCGCGTGAAAAACCCGCAGCCCATCCTCGTCATAATCAGCTACCAGGTCTTGTTGAGGATGTCGTCTATAAAGGGGATCATACCAACTTTTGGGTGCGGGTAGAAGGACACCGCATTGCGGTTACCCAGCAGCATAGCCGTTTTCTCTTAGATGAGCGACCTATACGTTGGAAAGATCAAGTGTGGATTTGGTGGCACGCAGACGATAGTTTCATCTTGGAAAGATACAATCCCCAGGTTGTCATTGAAAAAGAAGGGGAATAAGCGATGAAAAAGAAAGCAAAGCTCGAAGAGCTTGTTATTACGCTGCCTTCTTTTGTGTGGCTGATTATTTTCTTTTTAATTCCCACTGTTGTGATATTTGCTTTTGCTTTTAAGCCTAGTGATTCCTTCGGAGGAATTGGGGAAGGGTGGACTTTAGAAAATATTTATACCTTAGTTGACACAAGTTATCTAGGTTTAATTATTAGAACACTTTGGTTAAGTACCATCGCTACAGGACTTTGTTTAGCCTTAGGCTTGCCTGTCGGTTATCAGTTGGCTCGCTCATCTTATCGTACACGCCAACTGATTCTTCTCTTGATTATTGTTCCTTTTTGGAGCAGCTTTTTAGTGAGGATTTTTGCTTGGAAATCTTTGCTTCACCCCGAAGGTTTTTTTAAAAACATATTAGTAAACTTACACATCATAGACGCCTCCACTTCTCTTTTGTATAACTCGGGAGCTGTCGTGCTTGTGATGGTTTACACGTACTTACCGTTTGCCGTTTTACCAATTTATGCTGCAGCTTCAAAGTTTAACTTTCAGCTCTTAGAGGCAGCGTCAGATTTAGGCGCGACGAGAGCCTATGGATTTTTTAAAGTTTTTATTCCCTCCATTCGTAAAGGGATAGGTACGGCCCTCATTATGGTATTTATTCCTGCGATAGGAGCTTATGTGATACCAGACTTAGTGGGTGGAACTCAAAGCGAGATGATAGGAAATAAGATTGCACAACGCACCTTTTTAGATCGTAATCTCCCGTTAGCCAGCGCTTTATCAGCCTTACTTTCACTCATTATCTTATTACCTCTAGCTGCTATGACCATTTATCAAGGAAAGTCTAAAAAATGGGTCCTTGAAGGTAGGGCAAAAGAATGAAAAAAAGTCGTTTTCCCATGTATGTGACTCTGATCGTTCTCTTGTTTCTCTACTTGCCTATAGTCGTGCTTTTTATTAATTCATTTAATGATTCACGTTTTGGTGGCGAGTGGACGGGTTTTACCATTAAATGGTATGAACGTCTTTGGCGTGAAAGGGGCTTGTGGCAGGCGTTTAGAAATTCTCTTATTGTAGCTCTCAGTGCTACCGTTGCATCCACTTTGCTGGGAACAACAGCTGCTTTAGCCCTCTACAGATATAAAACCCGCTTGCAAAAAGTCCACTATGGCCTGGTATATGTTCCCTTAGTCATCCCTGATATTTTGACAGGAATGAGCCTTTTACTTCTCTTTATCGCCATCAATATCAAGCTTGGATTGTTGACCGTGTTTATTACACATACAACCTTTTGCTTAAGCTACGTCACAATGGTTGTATTGGCACGTTTGCAAAATTTTGACTTTTCAGTCATAGAAGCTGCGCAAGATTTAGGTGCTAATAGTTGGATTGTTTTTCGCAGAGTTTTGATGCCTCTCTTAGCTCCAGGAATAGCCGCAGGAGCTATGTTGGCCTTTACTTTATCCATAGACGATTTTGTGATTACTTTTTTTGTTGCGGGACAAGGCACCACCACTTTACCTATCTATATCTATAGTATGATTAAATATGGATCGACCCCTGTCATTAATGCCCTATCTGTCATTCTGCTCATTTTGACATTCATTGTCATTTGGCTGACACAGCGTTTAACGGAGGAAAAATAAATAAGATGAAGAAGTTCCTATTTTTTATGCTTGCATTTCTTTATCTAGCGATTCTCGTAACTACTTGTGGTAAGCCTGAGAATGAACTCCATCTTTATATATGGGCAGATTATATTAAACCCGAGCTCATCGAACGATTTGAAAAAGAGTACCAGTGTCACGTGGTTTATGATGCTTTTGACACAAACGAATCGATGTATGCTAAATTGAAATTAGGTGCTACAGGATATGATGTCATTTTTCCTAGTGGTTACACTTATGAACTCATGCTCCAACAAAACATGCTGGATCAAATTCAGGTAGAGGCGCTTCCCAATTTAAAAAACCTAGACCCTAAATACCTTCCTGATGTGCAAGAACAAGGACAATTTATTTATGCCGTTCCTTTTGCAATAAGTTACAGTGGGGTTGCCTATCGTAAAGATAAAACGCAAGTCAATGAGCGTAGTTGGTCTATCTTTGGTCGCACGGATCTTAAAGGTCGTATGACGATGCTCAATGATATAAGAGAAGCGTTGGGGGCTGCATTAAAATATCTGGGATATAGTGCGAATACACTTAATAAAAGTGAGATTAATCAGGCCGCAGATCAGTTAATAGAATGGAAAAAAAATTTGGCCAAGTTTGAGAGTGAACAAAATAAGCATGGGATTGCAAGTGCTGAATATATTGTTGTTCAAGGCTATAATGGGGATATGTTACAAGTCATGCGTGAAAATGCAAATGTCGATTTTTTTATTCCTAAGGAAGGATCTATCATATCTATCGATTACGCTGTAATTCCTAAGTACGCGCAGAATACAAAGTTGGCTCACGCCTTTATCAACTTTCTTTTAAATGCAGGAGTTGCAGCAGAAAACATGCAATTTACGCAGTTTTCAAGTCCTAACAAAGCTGCATTCGCATTACTTCCCGAGAGCATGCAAAACAATCCAGCTTTATTTCCTCCACAAGAAATATTAGACAAATCAGATGTGATTAAGTATCTCGGTAAAGAAGGAGATCTGTATAATCAAGCTTGGGATCGTGTAAAAAAGAGTTAATACACGATTGTTCTCTTATTCGCCTTTCTACCGATGATTGCATATACTCTTTTATATCTTTTGTATTTGGAAGAAGGGAAATATCTCCTATTAACTTGTGATTCTGCAATCAACGATTCTAGAATTTTCTGTCCAGATTTTTGACAGGTATAAAATCCCATTTTTTAATCGTATAATTCTTTCCATTGGACTCTAGTGCAGTCTTGGAAAGATCCTTAATCTGTGCGGATTTATTTTCTTTATTGTGCGTCTTTCTACGTTTTCTTTTTACATGATCATTTTTAGGTGAGTAGTCTGGATCAGTTTCCATGACTATCTTTTTGGCTTTACGTTTTTTTGGATTTAACGCGGTGTTACCAGATACGGAGTCTACTTTGCTTAAGTCAGTTTGGGGTTGCTCGTTGATGGTTTGTGTAAAAATCAACGTCAGGGGTGGTTGCTGGGATAGAATCGTTGGGATATTTAATGTGATGGAACAAGAGATTTCTTGTGTAGGTTTTTGGACAGATTGAGGGGAAAAAGGATTGGGAAGGGTGGGCATAAAATAAGGCTGTAATGTCAAAGGTTGCATATAAGATCTCCAGTAAATTGTATTTAATATTAACATTTAAATTAACTATAATTAATAAATGTTAATTTTATTGAATATTGATGTCAATAATTAGTTTAAAAGACATCTTCTTTTTCAATGACATTTTTTTATTCTTAGAGAAGTAACTGGGAATGTTTTTATCAATTGGAAGTTTTTTTAGTGGAAAAAAAGCCCATTTTATCAATGGGCTTTTTTTATTGATGAGGGATTATTGTAACGTTAGCAATATTTTGGCCGCTTCTTTTTGAACTTTTAGATCTGGGCTAGCACTTTCTTTATTTAATCTATAGGTGCAGCTTTTACATAAAGGAGCTACCTGATCTTTTTTTGCTTCACAACTTTTACATAAAATAAAGTCAGCAACTGTATGGATTTTCTCTACGATTGTTTTATCTAAATTCCCAATTTCGTTTGCAATCTCAGAGATCAATCTGGGCTTTTTAAATTTAATTTGTGGTTTTGAATCCCCTAAGCTCTTTAATTTACGTTTATTTTTCTGTGTTTTTTTGATCGTAGAGACTGTTTCATCAATGAAATTTAAAGCGGATTGTGTTGCAATTTCTGAATGACTCATATTTTGAGATGCTCCATACCTTTGAAGTTCTCGATGTTTTGCGATCGTCATTTGAGTTTCATCCACAATAGTTGTGGGTCTAATCGTTGGGTTATGCAAGACGGTAATAAGGGGGGGCGAAGCTGGATGAATTTTATGATCTTCAATCTTATTCGGCGCATTGGAATCTTTCTTTGATTGTCTTGAATTGACTGAGTAGTGCCTGCGGGTCTTTCTTTCTCTCTTTTTTTTATTGCTATTGGGTAATTCTTTAGCGCGAGGATCGTCACTTGCTGACTGCGCAGGTATCTCTACATCTACGTCCTCTATATTATTATTATTATTATTATTATTATTAGAAAGATTCGTGGTGGTAAAGTTTATGGTAGTATCGTTTTGGGTTTGGTAGATATTTGTAAATTTAGGAGGAGATTTTACCTGATTTTGGGGATTCAGTGGGTGGGGTAAGGCGTTAGGAGAAGCAGGGGTATTACTTAATATTACCTGGACGTTTAGGGTAAGAGCTCCCACTTGATTAATGGGTGTTGAAAGAGAATATGTTTGAGGTTGCGGATTTGCCTGCCCGTTTAAAATGAAATTTAAATTCATGGGATTCATTGAACTCTCCTTTAATTGGGATAAGTTATATTTTATTATTTAATTTTAAATTAAAAGTAAAATATATATTAATTTAGTATTAAATTAATATAGAAATGTGTTTTTTTAAGTTAAAGATTTTTTATATAAGATTTCTATAAGGGAGGAGTAGCAACCTACTTGTCAAGTAATCCAAGCATTTAGATATGAGTTGGTTTAAAGAGGGCGATTATTTAAGAAGGATGAGCTAGAAATCTCTAGTTCATTGGACTGGCCTCGATAAATATTAAACTGGGGAGACATTCTAAGAATTTTTTCTACATACCCCTCATTAAAACCTACCCATATACAGGCAAATTCTTTTTCTAACCAGCATACGAGTTCCGAAAGTCTGTAGTGAATTCCTGATTTATAAAAATAGCTTAGTGTGCGATTAATAATCATTTCATAATCCTGCATACTAAAGCTATCGCAACAGTAGATATCTTGATCGATTGAGTGTAAGAAAAAATTTAAAAAGTCTGCGTCGTCGAAAAAATTAATTTGTAAAAATTTTAAAACTTTAGAGCAGATCAAACTGTTATCACTAATGCGTTGCATTCTTTCCAAAAGTTCATGGCGCTGTGCGAACCCTCCTCTTCTTCGAATCCACGGCTTAAAGAACACATTAAACACAAGCTGCATATCAGCCCACACCACTTTTTTTTGTGAAGGGTCTGTAATTTTAAGTAAAAGATCTTTGATCCATTCTTGTTTTTTATCAGACGAGAGTTTACGCACTTCCACATTTTCGCTTGGTGATAGTGAAAAATAATCAGATAAATCGTAGGGCTCTAAAAGAGCATAGACCCTTTTTCGTTCATGTGTACCTACGATGCATTTTAACCAAGACAAAAAATCGATTTTATAGGCTCGGTCTAAAGCGACCCCTTCTAAATAACTGTTTAATCGTATGTGTATTTCTTCAATATGGCCTTGACCTAAGCCTTTCAAAAAAATTAACTCTTTCAAATTGACGCCGATGAGGTCACCGAGTTTTTTGATCCCATTTTCGATCAAACACTTTTCACTGTGCTTAGAAAGTTCTAAAACCTGAAGAGGCTCTTTTTTGATAAAGGGAGTGATCCATCCGCGAAATTCTTCCCCAAAATCTAATTCTTCCTGCAAAGGTAAAAAAGAGGGGGATTGTTTTAAAATCTTTCTAGGGTGTTCTTTCGAAGGAGTTTCTATGCGTCGAATAGATCTAATGTCTACATTTTCCAATGCATATATAGCTTCTAAACCATGACTATAGGATGTTTTGTAAGTTTCTTCAAAGTTTGTAGAAATAGTTTGGATAGGATTAGAATGCTTTTTTATGGCTTGTGGAGTAGTCATGGATTTATTTTTTAAACCATTATTGACAGTCATAGTCTCTCATGTTTATTCCAACTACAATTTAAACGATTGTAGATAATGCTAAAAGAAAAAAATTAGAGATTTTAAATTTATTCATGATTCTTGAAATGCGTAATAAATTTTTGATGGGTAGGTACATCATTCCAGGAGGACATTTTTTTTCCACTGATAGTCTCTTCATTGTATCCACTTTTGATTTCAATCACATGAATGGTCTTTTCATTAATTTGATAAAGAATGCGCCACGTTTGATAGGCCAACTGATAAAGATTCTCTCCCAAATACTGAATGCGATTATGTGCCGAAGGATAAGGATTTAGTGCTAATCGAAAATCGATTTCCTTTTGGACATTCATTCCTGCCATTTGCACTAAGTAGTCATTTTGTCGTTTTGCAAGATGACTCCAGACACATTCATAGGAGGGAAGATGGGCGTAATCCTCTAGCCACCCTTGCCGGGTATGACTCCAGGAGTCTGCATATTCAATATAAGGTTTTAAATCTAAAATGGGCGTTTGATCAAGGATATCATGTGCACCTACACGAATTTCTAAACCACGGATTTCGATTAATTCCACACAACTGAGACCAATAGGATTGGGACGGTGAGGGGATCGGGTCGCAAAAAGCCCACGTTTAGGAGGACCATGGGGGGGATGGACCTTGGGTTTCCAATGGCTGTTTTGATGGAACCAAAAAATCACCCAAAGGCGACTAAAACCCGCTAGATCTTCTAAGGCTTGTTCAAAATTTCTTTGAGGATTTAAAATAATTTTTCCTTCATTCTTTTTTTCTAAACCTGCTTGTTTAGGTAAATGATACCGTTTATTTTCAGAACAGGAAAAATAACCGATGGGATGAAGAGTAAGGGATGATGATTGCATATATTCTTGAGTTTAGATATATCTTTGACAATCATTTTACCCATTATGAGGAGATATTCCAATGAAAATTGTTAAAATTGTTGCTATCGCCATGACTTCATGTACATTAGCCCTTACGATGAACGCCTGTAAGAGTGAATCTAAAAATGAGAAAGCCGCTCCAGAGAATGCATCCAATGATGCCGTGATAAAAAATGGTAAGGTACAATATTCATTTAAGGCAGATGGACGTAAATGGAAAGTCATCAATGATGATACACAAGAGCAAATGAAGATGACACAATACATTCTGGAAGATGAACAACCTGAAACAGTCACAGAACTTTTTACTGTTACGGAATTAACAGATGTGAATATTACACCTGCAGAATATTTTTCTCAATTTATCACTGAACTTCAAAAGCGTTATACCAATGCTAAAGTGGAGTCTAAAATTATTAGTCAACAGACGAATAGTCTTTTGGGTGAATGGTGGATTAATGGAACATCCCCGGATAATACGCAACACGAGTGGATTCGTATCATAAAAAAAGGCAATGACATTGCAATTCTTAGATATAGTACGATGCATGCAGATAAATTAGAACAGACGCGCAAGACGTGGGAATCCATTTTAAATGATGCTAAACTTCAATAATTAATTTTATTGATCTTGGATCAATCTTTCAGAGTCCTAAGAAAGAGCGATCGTAAGCCCTTGACGTGAAAAACGTCGACGGGGTCTACGATCGCTTTCAGCGCTAATTTTGAGATCCCGCACAGTATATTTCTTGTTTTTTCAGGGACATTTGCATATACTACCTCCTATGAAATATAACCAATTGAAAGCATTTGAAAAACATCTAGAGGGTGCAGCTCCCGCGCACTTTGCTCCCGTTTACATGGTTCTTTCTAAAGAGGAGTTTAGCCGGAAGCAAGCCTATGAGCGTTTAATCTTTCATCTTTTAGGAAGCCATCCAGATCCTTCGTCTCTTTGTGTGTTCGATGGTGAAAAAATAGATATAGATAAAATTTTAGAAGAATTACAGTCTTTTGGCTTTTTTGCAGCTAAACGCGTGGTTGTTATTCATCAGGCTGAAAATCTATTAAAAGCTGCCACGGAAAAGTTAGTCCAATACTATCAAAATCCGAATCCTGCGGTG
Source organism: Chlamydiales bacterium 38-26 (assembly GCA_001897225.1). GTDB lineage: Bacteria > Chlamydiota > Chlamydiia > Chlamydiales > Parachlamydiaceae > Neochlamydia. The sequence continues at coordinate 26,180 of MKSK01000006.1, read as the reverse complement.
AATCTAGTTATTACAGCGACTTCCATTAGCGGGGCATCCACTTTTTATAAAAAAAGTGAATTAGTGGGAGTGATTCTTGAAATTCCTGAGGAAAAATCTTGGGAAAAAGAAAAATCATTAAAAGAATGGATCCATCAAAAGATGGCCCAAGATGAAAAGCAAATAGATGAGGCCGCCAGTCAACTGCTTTTAAAGCAAGTCGGAACTGATCAAGCGACCCTTAATCAAGAGATAGATAAATTGATTTGCTATGTAGGCGAAAGACGTCAAGTAAGCGTGCAAGATGTCTATGCAATCTGTATCAGCCTAAATGTAGAAAATGTCTGGCAGTTGGGGGAATCAATATTTCGTCGGGATGCTGCTTCAGCTATACGAATCTCCCTTTCTCTGCTGCAAGAAGGAACCCCCCTATTGATTTTACTTAGACAGATTAGAAGCCAATTCCAGACAGATTTTCAAGTATGTACTCTTTTAGCGCAGGGAGGATCTACTGCAGAAGTTTCTAAACAATTTCCCTATATGAAAGGCCAGATCTTAGAACGGCATATACACTCCGCCAAAACCTTTGGAATCGAGCGTTTTCGCAAAGGCTTGATTTTATTAGATGAAGCTGAATTTGTTTCTAAGAACAGCTCTTCGGATCATCTGTATCTGATAGAACGTTTAATAGCAAAACTTGTAACTTAAGGCTTCCCATGACAAACAAACCCGCACTACTCCTCCTTCCTAATTTATTAGGAGACCACAAGCAACATGAACTTTTTTTACCCGCAGGAGTGGATCAAGCTGTGGCGACTCTGGATGGACTCATCTGTGAGAGTGAAAAAGCCGGTCGACGTTTTTTAAGCCGCTTTGACACAAAAAAGCCAGTTTTAGAAATACCTTTAACCATTTATAATGAACACACCCCAGATAGTGACCTAGAATTTGTTTTGGAACCGATCAGAAAAGGAGAGCGTTGGGGCTTAATTTCGGATGCGGGTTTGCCTTGTATCGCAGATCCTGGATATAAGTTGGTGAGACGGGCTAAACAATCAGGCATTGTCGTACAAGCTTTCTCAGGACCTTCCTCTATTCTTTTATCTCTGATGCAGTCAGGCTTACCAGCGCAGCGTTTTGCTTTTCAGGGGTATTTAAAAGCAGATGAAGCTGGACGCATTAAAGATATAAAAAGATTAGAAGCTCTTTCTAGAGCAGAAAAAAGTACACAGATCTTTATTGAAGCGCCCTATAGAAATATGCATCTTTTACAAAGTCTATTGGAGCATTTGGATGAGCAAACGTGGCTGTGTGTTGGGTGGGATTTGACAATGCCTGGACAGGGATTGATGAGTGAGCCGGTGCAACGCTGGAAAAAAATGCCGTTGCCTAATCTAGAGAAAAAAGCCGCTATTTTTCTTTTGTCTGTTTAAAAAACATTACATGGAAAAATTAAAATGACGTTTTTAGTGACAGGAAAAAGACCCTATTCTACGGACGAAGGGTGTTTATATCCTATTTCAAAAAAAGCTAAACATACCCATGACATAAAAACAACCAGTTTAATATTTCCTGACCGTTTATTAAAATGCATCATGCAATTCATGGAGTTTAGAGAACTCCTGACTTTTGGTGCCACAGCCAAAAATGTAGAGGTTTTAGCGCAACACCGCTGGAAGTCTTTGAGACAACAAGACTACTTTGTGTTTAACTGGAGCGATTGCACAAATGAGGTCCACGCAGATAAATGGAATTATGTTCTAGGGTCTGCTTTATCCAAGTTTTTAGAAAAAACTTGGTTTTGCCTCACTGATCAAGTGCCGGCCATCCGTAAGCGCTTCTCTCATCTTGTCGAGCGTTTTCCTTATTTTGGAAATTTTGTAAACTTTCGATTACTATCTCCAAACGATGCACAATTCCAAGAGAAGGAGAGTCAGACAAGGGAGATATTTTTAAAGATGCCTTTGAAGGAAGGTGGAGATTATCTTCTGAAGGGCTTATATGACTATTATCATCAAACAGAAGGTTGGATCGACCTGTTGAATCAGGCCATTAAGCTGAATGCCACAGTGGTGGGTGTGATTGCTATACAAAAAATCAAAATGCAGGGGGATTCCTGCGTGGACTTTGCGCTTAAAGCTGCGGCGCATGAGAAAAAAGATTTTCGAGCTCTAGAAATTATCATAGAAAAATACAGCTCTTTAAATGATATGTTTAGGGACCTCTATGAAAAAGGTCATAAACACGGTCCCATCTGTGCGAAATTAGCTCAGGATGAAGCAGATCCTGTTAAAGCTAATAGTCTCTGGAATGAGGCCCTAACTTCTTACGGAGATTTTGTACCCCTTAAAGTTCTTGTGGCTGCGGGGAAGGTGAAGAACCAGTTAAAAAAATGGGAGGAAGCTCATACCATTTGGCATCAAGCCATTCGTTTTTTTGGCAGTCAAATGTCAGATCAAGAGCGCTCTTTAGTAGCTGATGTTAAAATTCTCTTAAAAAAACCCTATAAAGAAATTGATTGGGTGATCGATCAATTGAACCCTTACTTAATGCGTCAATATTCTCCAGAAGTTATTGATCAATTTGCAAGAAGAGTGGTTGCTCGACACTATGATAAAAGAGAGGCCGACCTTAAGTCCTTATTGCAGCAGAAAAAAATTCCTCGAAATTTAGTGCCCGATTTCCTCATCGCTTATGCCTTTATAAAAGAGCAAAAACAGGAGTTTTTGGAAGCTAGAGATTTATTCAATGAAGCTTTTTTAGCTTTAGGTGATAAAACTCCTCAAAATGTTAAAGATCATTTGACGATGTTAAACCGTGCTATAGAACTATCTTCTCTTTCGGAGAACAATTCGGATTATCGAGAAACATGGCTATAATCCATACACTCCCCTAATGAAAGAGCTTAAATACATGCACATTTATCCTTTCTGCTCCCCTAAAAATTTTTTTTTCTGATGTTCCTCATTCATAAGTGTTTTAATTATCCCTCTACTCATGAGAATTATTTTAATAATCCTCGATTGATTTAATCATAATATTACAAGGAATATAAAGTGTCACTACCTCTTATTGATCAACGAAAATCCCTAGAGATAATTCTTCTAAATCCCTCGAAAAAACAAGCTAAAAGTGAGGCGAAAATACATCCTTTTAGCAATTTATTCTCTGATTGCATACTCATTTATATGACTCAGTTCATGGGATATAGAGAGCTCCTTGCATTTAGTACCACGGCAAAAAGAGGGGAGTTGATGGCTAAGTACCGTTGGAAGACATTAAGATTAGAGGAGCATTATTTGTTTAGTTGGAGCGATTGCTTAAATGAAGTGGATGCAGATAAATGGAATTTTATCCTTGGAGCTGCTTTATGCGAAAGTTTTGAGAAAAGATGGTTTTACCAAAAAGATCAAGTCAAAAAATTTCGACAGCGCTTCTCTCACCTTGTCGAGCGTTTTCCCAATTTTGGACATTTTTTTAATTCCAGATTGCTCTCTAGTGCAGAGATTGACTATCAAGAGAACAAACGTCAGATAAGAGAAGCGATGTTAAATATGGAACTTAAAGAGGGTGGGGATTACCTCCTGAAAGGATTATACGGCTATTATCAACAGTCTGAAGGATGGCAGGATTTACTAAAAAAAGCGATTGAACACCGAGCCACTGTGGTTAGTATTATTGCCATAGAAAAAATAAAGTTACCCCATGAGGTGTGTGTGGATTTGGCAATCAAAGCGGCTGATCAAAAAGATTTTCGAGCTTTGGATTATATGAAAAAAAATTATATTCATATCGATCATGTCTTTACGACTCTATATCAAGCAGGTTACAAACATGGGCCTATTTGTGCTCATTTAGCTCTTATTGAAAATGATTTAGTAAAAGCCCATCGTCTGTGTGATGAAGCCCTGATTTCTTATGGGGATGCTGCACCCGCACATGTTGTCCTTGCAGCAGCTAAAATAAAAACCCGCCTACTCAATTCTGTATGAGTGGAAACCTGAGTTTTGAGCTTTTGAGCAGTATGAAAGATGTCTAATGAAACGAAAATTAGATTAATTCTACAGCGACAGTGTCATAAAATAAAACGCCTTGTTTTGTGAGGCGTATAGTTTGTGAATCTCTTTCTACATAACCTTGTAGTTCCAAATTTTTTAAGCTGTCCCACGTTGCTTGGTCTAGTTTTCCATAATGCGTGGTAAAATCTTCTAGATTGACGCCCTCCATCAAGCGTATGCGTATGGCTAAAAGTTCTCTTAGACTGGCTTGAGGGTCAAGCTTTTCTTCAAAGTCAATAGGGAAAGCTCCCTCTTTTAATAGAAGAGCGTAACGGTTCAGATTTGCTATATTCCGGAAGCGTTTTCCCTCCCAATAACTATAGGCAGAAGGACCTAAACCCAAGAATGGTCGTGCTTTCCAATACCCGGTGTTATGTTTGGACTGGTACCCGTTCTTAGCAAAGGCAGAAATTTCATATTGCTTGAGTTGATAATTGTTCAACCTCTCTTGAGCCATTTCATACATTTTTAAACTCATCTCCGGATCGGGTAAGTGTTTTTTAAGTTGATCTTGGTGTTTAAAAAAGGTGGTATGAGGCTCAATCGTTAAATTGTATAAAGATAGATGCTTGATGGGAAGCTCATGAATTTTGGATAGTGTGTCTTCCCAGATGGATAAGGTTTGTCTGGGTAAATCGTACATTAAATCTACTGTGATATTTAAGATGCCTGCGTCAAAGGTATCATGCACAGCTCGGACAGCTTTCTCGCCATTGTGCGTTCTTTCCAAAGTTTTTAGGAGACTATCGTTTAATGTTTGAATACCCAGGCTGACGCGATTTACACCTGCTTGAGCATATTCACGCATGGATGCACTTGTCACATTTTCAGGGTTAGCTTCTAGCGTAATTTCTGTTTGTAACTCATAACCCACGTCTCTTTGGACCCAATGCAAAATTTTATGCAAATATTTGGCACCTAGCAAAGACGGGGTTCCTCCGCCGAAATAAATGCTAACGATTTTTTTGTCTTTAAGTGCGGGAGCGCGCAGGATCCATTCTTTTTCCAGGCACTCCATGTAGAGTTTTTTATGAGACTCTTTGTTGGGTATCACATAAAAGTGGCAATAGCCACATTTATGTGTACAGAAAGGAACATGAAAATAGAGACTGATTGCATCCGTAGGTGCACTTAAGGAAGTAATATTACCATTCATCAGCATCTGGATCTATGATCCCACCACGACGCCATCTATTTCTATCGCTGAAGTAGGATTCTTCTTCTTCCTCTTCTTCAGCGTCTTCGTCCTTTGTATGTGCTTCTTCGTCCTCTGTCTCGTCTTTTTCGTCGATCACAGAGCTTTCAATATCGATAGCATCTGTTTCCATATCGAAGGCAGTTTCACCAATCCCGGCTCCTGTATCACCCATATCAATATCGGGTATTGTTGGCATTTCTGTGTACCCAGCACGAGTGGTTGGACGTTTAGGTGCAATGTACTCTTCTGCTTCACCACTTTCTTTCAGGAATTGAAGACGTTCTTTCTCTTCTTCAATCTTAGTCTGTACACCGCGAATTTCTTCTTTATGTTTTTCTAGGTCTTTCTTAGGAACGAGTCCGAGCTTTAGCCACTGTTCGAGATCGTTTAGTTCAGATTCTAGCTTTTTTAATCTTTCACTTTTAATATGTTTCATTTTGTTCCTATTATCTAACATATTGTTTTTAGGATTTAATACACTCACCAAAGTTTAAGTTTTTTAGTTTTTGGGTCGCATCCAATAAATAAAAAATCAAAACACTGGTTTTTGCGAATCAATATTTATATTTTGCCGCTTAAAGGCTTTTTGGGCAGGATCGTAAGCAAAAAAGTCGTTTATGATCGTGCATTTCCAAGGTTTGTAGCGGACTAAAACACAAATTTAAAGATCACTTTGGCGTATTTAGCAAATCCCTTCATAATGATTCTAACAAATCATTTTATTTCTGTTCAAAAGATTTCACTTTCTGTGTTTTAAAACGAAAGAATCCCACAAACAGTAAGAAGAGTATCTCTGCTGTAATAAATAAATAATAATATATTTCCCCTCCTGTACCGAACCCATAACTATGTAGGCCCGTACCCAGGATGTAGTTGACTCCATACCATGTAAAGCTAATAGCAAGCAAGCCCAATATAGAACCCATTGCTAACCCAAAGTATTTAATATATTTAAAGGTGAAAGCGTGAATAAAAATTAAATAAATACAGCTTGATATAAAGGCCCAAGACTCTTTAGGGTCCCAGTCCCAAAAGCGTCCCCAGCTCTGGGCAGCCCAGATACCTCCAAGAATCGTACCTGGAATCAGGAGAGCGACTCCTAGGTATAGGGCCTGTAGAATAGATTTCCCTAATTCTTGCATGGCATAGGTTTCATGTTCGTGGATAATATATTGGAAAAGGTAAATTTGTCCCATCACACCAGCAAGCGCAAAGACGCCGTAGCTCCCAACGATCATCAAAACATGGATAATGAGCCAGTATTGCGAGTCTAAAACAGCCTGGACATTCTCTAGTCCACTACCCAGTCCGGTAATTTTAAGTAAGACCAGTAGGGCCATGGAGACGATACAAGCCCCTAAAATGACTAAAAAATTCTTTAAATGTTGTTGCAAAACCAAACTGGTAAGCACAGCCACCCAAGGGACGTAAATCACTGTTTCGAACATATTGGAAACCGGAGGGCGGCTCAAAACAAAACAGCGAATGAGCAAAATAAGCGTGTTTAAGGCAAAGGCGACTAAAGTGAAAAAAAGACCGATACGATTAAATCGGGGCTTCTTTTTATTAAAACCTAAGCAGAAAAAAACGATGGCTAGTCCGTAGAGGATAATAGAAGTCTCTACAAGAGGGAGTTGATAATACCAGTATTCGATTTTTAATTTTTCGCTGGAGGGGTAGTAAATGGTTTTTTGCCAGGCTTTCTGAATCGGTTTATCGGAAATAAGATTATAGTTGTGAACTAATAACTCGGCCAGTTCTTGTTTATCCTTTTCATCTGTGTAATCATTAATCAGGCGAAAATATGCATTTCTGATTTTCTCGAATTGATCATCGGGATAGAGGGTAAAATTTTGTACAGGGGCTAAAGCTCTTTGATGCGTGTTATATACATGTAAGGTTAGGGCATTCAAGGAGTACCATTCTCCATTCTTACCGGGTAAAACCCTAAAAATGGGTCCGGCTTGCGCTAATCGGGAGCTTAAAGGATACTCTTTCTCTAAAAAATCGGATATTTGTTCAGGAGGGAGTCTTCTGTTAAGAAGTTGATGATAGGTAGTCATGTAATCTTTATCACTTAAGGCATAGGGTCCCTGGAGTTGAGAAAAATGCTGTAAAGATTGAATCAGACTTAAGATTTCTTGGTTTAAGGCTCGATTGTTTTTTACGTAATCCGTAGAAAGCGACTCTAAATGATCAGAGACGATAAAACCAGGTTTTAAATTTTGCCAGGGGGAGTATATGGGAGAGGCTACGATGCTAATTTGATTTTTTTTTTGCGTGGCCCATAAACCCGGTGCCAGCTGTGATAACTCAATTCTTTCACCGCCATCGCGGCTGGATCCTTCAAAAAATGCTTTTAAATAGTGATAGGTGACTAGTTCTTTAACAAGCGCTAAGTTAGTTTTTTTTCTCTCAAAGATGGCTTGGTGCAACTCTTGAAAAGAGAAATAGTTTTCATGCAGGGGGAGCTCTAAAATTTCCTTCAAATGTGCCGAATAGATCCAGAATAACGGAATGTCGCTCCAGTTGTGATGACCATTAAATTGAATTCTCCAAAGCAAAGATAACGCAGATGGAGAGGCTACATGAAAGTCGTTGAAGTGCTGGGGCTTGATGGATTGACGATGGTAGCTTTCCTCTAACCACATGCGGGCCATGGCATCTAGAGGTCTAAAACGTCCCTTATAAGAGGTGGGGATCTCTTGTAAATGAACTTCTTCAACATTCTCAATTGCATTTAGCAGTGGTATGCTCATCAAGATCGATAAGAAATAAATGAGATAAATGGATATTTTTTTTTGCATCAAGGCCCCATTCAAACAGTTTTTTTTATTTTTCGCATCATCTTATGCAAAGGAGGAATTTGAAGCAAATAAAGTCTATAGGGAAGGATCTTATCCAAAGTGAAATGTTCAAGTAGCAAAATTGATGTAAATTAAATTTTTTTATTTCTTAATAATAAATTAATCTTAGTTTAAAGGATTATTAATCTCATGGTCTTAAAATTATGGGTATGTTAAAATACTAATCCTTAATTCAGGTTTACCATGCCAGCTAATTTAAATACTTTAGGTTCTCGTTATTTCCATAGTTATGCAGGAGATCACCAAGCAGATTGGAAAGAAAAAACAGGAAAGTTTTGCAACTTTTTTGGTCGAGTGGCGTTTGGGAAAAAAATTGTCATTAATGAAAAAGATTACAATGTTAAAGTGGCTCATCTTGCACAAAAAATATTTGCAGGCATGGCTGCCGTTCTTTTGAGTGGACTTTGCCTCATTGGCACAGCCTTGCTTAAAGCTTCTAAATCCCATCGCCAGGCATATGAAAGAGTAATCAATATTGAGAAAATTAAAAAGCATACTCTTTTAAAAAGTGAATCTAATCAGGCAAAAAATGAGAATGGCTTATCTGAAGAGGATGAACTTTGTAAAAAAGCTAAAGCGGGTTTAAAGCCTGTGGATCAAAATAACACCAAAATGTCGCCCTTTCAAAGACAGTTGCAAAAAAAATTGGAAGAATCCGAACAATTTATTCGTAAGTTAGAAAGTAGTAAATTATTTACTTTGGTGCAGGAAAACTTAGAGGATATGGCAACTCCAGTAGCCAATTTAGAGGATAAGGCAACTCCAGTAGCCAATAATGTTGACGACGATGAATGGGAACTTCCTCCGATTCAATCAGATGATGAGTTACCCTCAGATATAAAGAATTCCTTATTAAGCCTTGAGTCGATTGAAACTAAAAAAGAGAAAACCTCGACATGTATCCACTTGCAAGCTTCCATGCAACCCGCTACTGCTACAAACAAAGAGCTGTTAAAAGAGTTTGAAGATAAGAGAAATAAAGAGTTTGAAAAACTTCGACGCCTTTATGAGGGAGATGTCAATAGCGTTGAAGAGGATAATTAGGGGAAGAGAAAAATCAGGAAAGAAAATTTGATTTTATTTGCAATTAATCCTTTCTAATATCAGAGCTTCTTTCAAACAATGTGTATATTAGTTGAATTTTATATAAGAATGATTTACAATCCATTCTAATTTTTAAAATACTCATAAGTAGGTGTTTATGCCAGCTAATGTATCACGAAGCTTTTTCTCTCCAGACACATCTCCTGTCGATTCGTGTCAGCAAAAAGCTTTAAAATTTGTGGCTCATAAAAAGGAGTGTGCAGCGCGGTCTATCAACCTTGTTTCAACAGGTGCTGCCTTACCTTCGGCTTTAAAAAATCTGCATGCCTTTTCTATTAAATTTTTTATTGCAGCCTACGCCACGACATTTGGGCAAATTCCTTCCTTGAAAGCTAAAACGTGGACAGGCTTAGAGAAGCACTGTTTAGTCTCGGAAAACCTCAAAAAAACATGGGTCGCATTAGGACTTCATCTTTATAAGTTTGTGATGTTTTGTACGTTTTCTCCTATCAGTTCTTTGATTGTGGGAGCTGTTTTTTCTCCGCGTGCAAATAAAAAAATCCATGATAAATTGGGCCTTTCCCAGAATTTAACTCCGCAGCGTTTTATACAAAAAGAAAATTCCTCTCCAAAAAACCCTCTAGATTCAGACAAGTCTGCAGAGAAAGAACAAAACAATCCCTCCGACACGGAAACTAATCAAGAGGTTACTAACGAAAATCCTCGGGAAAATCCTCCTCCTGCACCTGGCAAAAAAGCAGGATCTAGTCAAAGAAAATATCCTCCTAAAACACCTCCAGGGACTGGTGGAAGAGTAAAAACACCGTTCAATACCAATGGTAAAAGAGGAGTTCAGAGACCTCCTATTGGAGACAATACTTTTGGTCGACCTTTACCAGATCCCTCGTTGAACCTAGGGGCTGCCTTAGAGCTTGCTGCGACTGATATTGGGAAGGATCCTGAATCTAAAAAATTAATTGATGAACTCTCTCCTAGATCAGCGTCCCAAAATTCTGAACCTTCTGCACCTCCACCCCCGCCTCCCGTCAAAGAGAGTTCAGGTCATGCGCCTGTTGCTTCCTACTCAGGTCTATTAGAAAGCATTAGAGCCTTTAAGGCGGATGCATTAAAGAAGAGTGAATCTCAAAAAAATGTAAGCCAGGCCCCCTCGAAAAGTTTATTACCTACAAATTCTCAGCTTTTTGATAAAGCTGCAGAAGCTTTTCATGATGAGAAACTTGATAAAAAAGAAAAGCGTCGCTCTGGCTATTCAGAAAGCTCAGAAGAACAGCCAGCTGCACAATCCTCAAATTCGCATGCAGCAAACAACGAAAACACTTCTAATACTAACGTAAGAGAAAAATCAGAACAAGCTGTCCAATCTCCCAGAAATGTTGCAATTAAGAGCGAACAAGAAACCAAAAAAGAAGTTCAGGCAGTCAGTAAAGAGGATCAAACTTCTAACCTAGAAGCCATTAAAAAATTTCATGAAGCTCTTGAAAAGATTCGTAAAGCGAACGAAGCTAATGAGAGTGGTGAGGATTGGACTGTAGTGGCTCGACCAGAAAGAAATATTCCTAGTGCAAAAGACATGTTCTCTGTACCTCCCCCTAAACCGGAAGAAGCCCAGGAGATCCAACAGGCGTGGTCTGAAATACCAGAACAGATACAAGCTTCGCTAGTTGCAAATCTGAATCCTGTGGCTAAAGAGCAGCTGATGAAAACGCTCAAACCTGCCGATCGCAGAAAATTAGCTAATCTCTATGTAGTAGGTGAGGCAGAAACTCAATTGGTAGATGCTTTTAAGGCCATGCCCGAAAATGTGCGTAACAAAATGATGAACGAGTTACCTGAACATCAAAGAGGTTTAGCGGAAAAAACATTAACTCGCAAACAAAGCTCTCAATTAACAGGTAATAAAAGAGGACGTGTTAACGTTCAATCAGTGTTTGCAAAAAAATAAAGATTCTATTTTTCTAAATACCCTCATATCGAGGGTATTTAGAAAAATCATTTTGATACGTTCGTATCTTTAAAAATCAAATCATTTCTTCGTTTTATAGGGCTTCATCCAAAAAAGTAGTAGGATTCCTAAGCTTAAAAAAAGTGCTCCAGGATAGGTTAGATAGTATTTCGCGGGGTCATGATTGACCACCACTTGGACCCGTTGTGCCGTCGTCTCTAAGGGCGGGGATAGGCTGGCTAAATAAAAGCGGTAACCGTCTTTAGTTTCATGCACATTATTCATGCTAATTGTTTTTTCCACTTCTGTCTGATCTCTCAAATCAGTAATGATGACATCACTTTCGTAACTATAGGCTTGTTGGGTACCGGGATAGTTAATTTGCCGCGCATCATGGAGTCTCACTTTATAGGGAATTTCTACAAATAAAGGTTGAAAGCGGGCCACATATTCGCCCTTTAAAAGAGGCCATAAGAGTCCCGTTCCATACTTATCATAGGCGAGCGTGAGGTATTCTTTATGCGAACCTTTTTTTATCTCCAAGGTAATCAAGGGATGATTTTCTTCCCATTTTGGAAGAGGCGGAGCTTTTTTTAGATGTAAAGTTAAAGGTGTTTCTAAGAATATCCCTTGAGTATCTAAGCTAGCTGTAAGTTGAGCTCTTTCTTCTTTTGTAAAAATTCTTAGATCTAAGGGTTTGTAAAGCTGAAGAAGGGTTAAAAGGTTTTCTAAAGTAAAGGGGGGGAGAACTTTAGATTGGATATGTTTATGAAATTGATCATAGCTTAACCTGAACGTTTCTAGAAGATTTGGGTCATCTTTTAGTTGCTGTAAGAGGGAGTTGAGATTTTCAGTATAGCGTTCAGAGAGTGTTAAAATTCTGCTAAAATTTTCATGCAAGAGATGGGCGGCATGGTAGATACGTACACAATTCGATGTTTCAACTGTTTCTCTTATGTTATGAAGTGTAATCCCATAAGCACGCAGATAGGCCGATAAAGCTTGCGTAGGAATTTCTTCTGGCATCACAGGAGGACGAGGAAGTTGATCGGCTGCTGCCCATAATTGTTGAGCGAAAAGAGTGATTTTTTGATCTTGTTCTTGTGGATCATCCGCAGCAAATGCCTGTATAAAGGGCCAACCCCGCTCTTTTAAAATCTGGGAAAAATTTTTTCCCTCTCTCATGCGTAGATCTATCTCATGTAATAAAACACATAACCATCCGCAAGCATACTGCTCAGCTAAAGGCATTGAATGCCAATCTATTTGATGTACCACCTGTTTAACAGGATCGGGAATCATTCCTTCATGGAGTAGTGCGCCTGAATCGTCCCAAGATTTTAAAAAAAGAAGAATTGTTTCTGCCAAATCACTCGATTCATTCATGGCACTTTTGAGCAGTTTTAGAGGGGGTGATAATTTGGTATTTTGGTGAATGCTTTGTCTTAATTGTAAGGCCAGTGCTAGAAGTTCCGCTTGTTCTTTTTCAGCGCGTGTCTGGGAAAAACCTTCAAAAGGGAAAGGGATGGAGATTCCATATCCCTGAAAGCCCTCATCATAGATGTAAAGAGAGGCGAGTTGATTGTGCTTAAAGCTCTTTGCGTAAATCTCTCCATGGGGATTGAAAAAAAAGAGGTGATCATCCTCTTGGTCGTCTTGAATGATGAGTAGTAGGGGATCGCGTGCAAAATCGATTGCAAGAGGGAGCTTGCCGCGAGAGGTGTTCGAAATATTTTGATTGAAGAGGCTTTGTTCCCCTGAGAGGGTAATGAGCATTTTTTCATGATCGATCCAGACTTCTACTTGGGGTTCATGCGTCTCCGACCAATCGAATCTAAAATTCAACGTATACCGGCCAACGGAGATAGGATTTTGCATGTCTGACAAAAGTCCTTCTGCAAGCACATCACCTGATTTAACATCTGAGATCTTCATCTTTAGGCCTTGCAAATAGATCTGCTTGGCCACTTCCCAAACAGGTTGAAGAGTGGTAAGAGCGGCCACTTGCCAAGCCTGTGCTTGGGCGTGATGAACGCGCACTTGCTGGGAAGGATTAAAATCTTTGAGTTCTTGATATTGTGTGACAGAGAGGGGGGGAAGGCCAGATAGGATGGCTTGTTGTCCTTTGATCCAAGTTTGTCTACGTTCATGGGAATGTTGTGCATAATCAGCTAAACGTATTTCAATATCATCGAATTTGAGTTTTTGACGGATCACTTGCTGCAGGTCAAAGTCTAAACTCAGAGTTTTTTGAGGAGAGTGAGGATCTCTTTTTTCAAGATGGATAGCTTTTGAATGTGGAATAAATAGACGTTTGCTGGCCTGTCCTTCCACAATTCCCATAGAACCTTGCACCCCATACTTGCTCTTTATCATGACCCCCCCCAATAACATGAGGAGTCCTAGATGGGTGATTAAAAATGGAATGTGTTTAAGTTGAAAAGGCCAACGTCTTAAAGCTGAGATTAAAATATTAAGGAAAAATCCCCAGATTAAGGCTAGAAAAATGGGATTTTGATAAGTCAAACTAGCAGAGAAAAGGTGGGATTCCGTATAAGCTTCCAAAAAAGTCCCTGCAATCACAAATAGTGCTGTTGAGGCAATAAGGATGATAGCAAACTTAATGCTCCCGAGGAAGTGATAAAATTTTAAAAGGTCTTTCATGGGATATCATCAATCAGTTGAAAGCTTCTAGCAAAAGCCACAATTTCTTCACGGTGTTTATGCATTAAATCTGTGGGACCCGTCGCTTTAATCGTGATGTCGCCGCGCATTTGCCGAAGCTTCGCTTGTTCGGTTCGAGTGAGTGCTTTATGAAGACTTTGATAATGCTCAGGGGGCAGTTGTAAACTCCATCCAATAACAGTCGTCGGTATGTCATGCATAACACCGGTCGCTTCCATTAAGTAACCATGATATCCGCCAAATGCTTGAGGTGTGATAGTAACATGTTGTGGCGTGAGAGTTTGAAATTGTTTTTTCCAACGTGCGATTTGAGCAAGAGGGGGGATGCGTTCATTCATCTGATCAGAGGGAAAGTTATGAATGGCTATCCGTATTTTTTGTGACCCATCAAGAATAAAAATTTCTGCAAGCGCTTTAGTTGTGTCGACGATAGATTCTTTACTATCTGGTAAGCTTAATTTCCATTCAGGATTTACTTTAAAGCGATAAATGAGAGGGCGTTTTTCTCGTATAGATCCGTCATCGCGCGCAGGAATTTCTATTCTTTTGTGTACGATGGAAACAGGAGTTTCTTCTTGAGCACAGCTAGAAAAACAACAAAGTATAATCATGTAAAGAAATATGCATCTCATGCCGATTCTTATAAACCATCTCATTTTTTTGGAAAATAACTTCTTTTTGAATTTGCTTTGATGGTGAAGTTGTACGTTGAGCTGCACTTGTGCTCCTCAATCAACAGCACCTAACTTGGCAAGTGCTGAGCTGGGAAAATGAGATTCTCGATTTCAAAATCCTGCTTAAATCCCATGCTCAGGTTTTTAGTTTTTGTCTTTGAAAATATTTTGTATCAAGGTAAATAGAGGAGAACGAAAACAGCGAAGGCAGAACCATGACTTTTGATCCGAGTAATCTGGGCTACTTAGAAGAGATGTACCTACAATACCTAATTAATCCTTCCAAGATTGAAACGCCATTGCGCCACTATTTTCAAAATTTTGAACCTCGTTCACATTTAGATCAAGAAAAAGCAGTCGATTTGGATTGCCGCATAGGCAATCTTATTAATGGCTACAGGGCGTATGGACATCTGATGGCAAAAATTAATCCACTCAGCGAGCACAACGTTCAAGAACCATGGCAACTAACTCTTCAAGCTTATGGCTTAAAAAAAGAAGATCTACCAAAGGTCTTCTCGACGCAAGGCGTTTTAAAAGAACAGGAAGCTCCTTTAGAAAAAATCTTGGAGGGGCTTAAGCAAACTTATTGTAATAAGATAGGAGTGGAGTTTAAAGATCTCTTTGATCCAGAAGTCGAAAAATGGATTCAAGAACGTATCGAACCTTGTGCCTTTCATTTTCCATTGACCATTGACCAAAAAAGAACCATTTTACAACATCTCAATAAGTCTGAGTTATTTGAAGCCTTTCTGCATACGAAATACCCAGGGCAAAAACGTTTTTCCTTAGAAGGAGGAGAGACTATCATACCCATCCTTCAAGCCATTATAGATACGGGGGCAACGCACGAAGGCAAAGAGTTTATTATAGGTATGGCACACCGAGGACGTTTAAATGTTCTCAGTAACATTTTGAAAAAGAGCTACATCGAAATTTTTTCAGAATTTAATGAAAATTTTATTCCTGAGTCATTTGAGGGCAGTGGAGATGTTAAATACCATAAAGGGTTTTATTCGGAAGGTTTAACAGTCCAAGGTCATCGTATCAATGTTGCCTTAACACCTAATCCAAGCCATCTAGAAGCTGTCGATGCGGTTGTGGAGGGGCAAACAAAAGCGCTACAAGTTTTAAAATCCCACCCAAAAAGTCAAGATCAAGTCGTCCCGATCCTGGTCCACGGCGATGCAGCTATTTCCGGTCAAGGTGTAGTTTATGAAACCCTCCAACTTTCTAAATTAAAAGGGTATGCCACAGGAGGTACACTTCATGTCATCATCAATAATCAGATCGGATTTACGACAGTCCCTGAAGAAGGTCGTTCTACGCGCTACTGTACGGATATTGCTAAAGCCTTTGGAGCCCCAGTATTTCATGTGAATGCTGAAGATCCTGAGGGATGTTTTAATGTGGGCATATTGGCTATGCAATTGCGACAGAAGTTTGGGTGTGATGTCTTTATAGATGTCAACTGCTACCGTAAGTATGGCCATAATGAAGCGGATGAACCTGCTTTTACACAACCGCTAGAATATAAAATTATCCGCGAAAAAAAATCTATCCGTGAGATCTATCGCGACGATTTGATTCAACAAGGAGTCCTAGAAAAACAGATGGCAGAAGCTTTAGAGGTTGAGTTTAAAAAAGATCTCCAAGCAGCCTTATCAGAAACTAAAGCCAAATTTGAAAAAGCCGTACCTAAAAAAGAACCGGAAGATTTCTTACCTGGAAATAAGGAAGAAAATCTTTATCAATATGTTGATACAGCCGTTTCTCGTTCTACTTTACAAGAAGTGGCAGAAAAATTTTGCACCATTCCTCCTGGCTATCACATTCACACGAAATTAGAAGGCTTAATTAAAGAACGACTCAGTATGGTTTCTAGTGGGCCTGAAGCAAAGCCCTTAGATTGGGGGATGGCAGAAACCCTAGCTTATGCGACTTTATTATGGGAAGGTAAACATGTAAGAATCACAGGCCAAGATTCTGGACGAGGCACTTTTAGTCACCGTCATGGACTTTGGGTTGATCAAAATGATGAAAAATATTACTTTCCCTTGCAACATCTGAAGCAAGATCAAGGACGTTTTGATTTGATTAATTCTCCTCTTTCTGAGTATGCCGCCTTAGCCTTCGAGTATGGATATAGTATAAGCTATCCCCAAGCTCTAATTATTTGGGAGGCTCAATTTGGAGACTTTTGTAATGGTGCACAAGTGGTGATCGATCAGTTTATTGCAAGTGCCCAGCAGAAATGGGGGCAAACGTCCGGCTTAACTCTATTCCTTCCCCATGGATACGAAGGACAGGGCCCTGAGCATTCCTCGGGTCGTATGGAGCGTTTTTTAAGTTTAGCTGGAAATGATAATTTTTATATCGTGAATCCAAGTACCCCTGCTCAGCTCTTTCACTTGCTGCGCCGTCAAGTCATGCGCCGTCTACAAAAACCCCTGATTGTTTTCACGCCCAAAGGGTTACTTCGCCATCCCGACTGCACATCCCCTTTAGTGGATCTCACACAAGGATCTTTTCAGGAAGTATTGGATGATCCTCAAAGTTCAAAGCAAGCAGAGCGTGTTGTTTTTTGCACAGGACGGATCTATTATGATTTGCGTATGATGCGAGCGAAAACGGAGACAGAAGATTTAGTACTTATACGGCTTGAGCAATTGTACCCTCTGCACTTGGATAAAATTCGTGCAATTTTAAAAAATTATCCTCACTTAAAAGAATGCATATGGGCTCAAGAAGAACCTAAAAATATGGGAGCTTGGAATTTTGTTGCTCCCTTATTATCAGAACTTTTACCCTCAGATCAAAAGTTGCGATATGTCGGAAGAGCACGAAGCGCATCCCCTGCTGCAGGTTCTTATGCTTTACATAAAAAAGAACATGCAGCCATCATGGATACAATATTTATACAAAAAAAACCTTCGATTTTTGAGCTTGCCCGAAACCCTAAAAAATGAATGAGATTTAATTATGAAAGTAGATGTTAAAGTTCCTTCAATGGGCGAATCCATTACTGAAGCCACTGTGGCAAATATCATCAAATCCTCAGGCTCTCACGTGGCGATGGATGACGAAATTTTAGAGCTAGAAACTGACAAGGTCAATCAAGTGTTGTATGCCCCTCAAGCAGGAATATTAAATCTTAACGTAAAGCCCCAAGATAAAGTAAAAATCGGTCAAGTTTTGGGATATGTTGAAACTGAGGGGGCTGAAAAACACTCGGGGGAAACTCCCGAAAAAAATGTAATTCTGCCTGAAAAAAATACAACTCCGTCTGTTGAATCTAAAGCGAGTACTCAAAAACAAGCAGAAAAAATTGAAGTTAAACCCTTATCGACAGCTAACGCGCGCTTAGGTAAAGAAGATTTTCTTAAAGATCTTCAAGCACCTTACTCAGGCGAGGATAAAACTCCACCTATAACTTCTCCATCTAACACTTCTGCATTATCTGCGATTTCTCCCGAAAGAGAAACACGAAGAAAAATGTCTGGTATTCGCAAAGTGATTGCTTCTCGTATGGTAGAAGTAAAAAATACCACGGCCATGCTCACCACCTTTAACGAAGTGGATATGTCTGCTGTGATGGGATTGCGTGATAAATTTAAGGAAGATTTTTTACATAAACAGGGTGTAAAGCTTGGGTTGATGTCCTTCTTTGTGAAAGCTTGTGTTTCAGCTCTAAAACAGTTTCCCGATATTAATTCCTACATTGAGGGAGATGAAATTGTTCATCGTGAATTTTATGATATAGGCATGGCTGTAGGAACAGATAGAGGGGTGATTGTTCCCGTGGTAAGAAATTGTGATCAACTCTCTTATGCAGAGATTGAAAGATCGATAGAAGGTTTTGCAAAAAAAGCACGAGAAGGTTCCATTTCGGTAGATGATCTTCAAGGGGGAAGCTTTACGATTACGAATGGTGGCATCTATGGCTCTATGCTTTCTACACCCATCATTAATCCAGGACAAAGCGCGATTTTAGGTTTGCACAAAATCACTAAACGGGCCGTTGTTGTTGATGATCAAATCGTCATCCGTCCTATCATGTATCTAGCCTTAAGTTATGATCATCGCATTGTGGATGGAAAAGAAGCAGTATCATTTTTAGTACATGTCAAAAATCACTTAGAATATCCTGGAGCAAGTGCATTAATTTGAATATTTTAGGCAAATCCAGAATAAGCAAAAGGTACAATGATGGCGAATAGAGATTTTGATTTAGTGGTGATAGGTTCAGGGCCTGGGGGCTATGTGGCAGCTATACGCGCCGCTCAATTGGGTATGAAGGTAGCGTGCATTGAAAAGAGAAAATCATTAGGAGGAACTTGTCTCAATGTGGGCTGTATTCCTTCAAAAACATTATTACAAACCACTGAATATTACCATTTTATTCAACAATCCGGAAAAAATCTGGGGTTAGAAACTTCCGATCTTCATGTTAACTTTTCCCAGATGATGCAAAATAAGGCAAAAGTGGTCACAAGCTTGACTGATGGGGTCGCTGGTTTATTTAAGAAAAACCAAGTAGAAAGAATTGAGGGTAAAGCGACTTTTATTGATCCCTATTCTATAGAAGTTAGCGCAGAATCCAAGCGGACCGTGAGCGCAGATCATTTCATTATTGCTACAGGTTCAGATTCCATTGAATTGCCTTTTTTAAAGTTCGATGAAAAGCGCGTGATCTCCTCTACAGGAGCATTAAGTTTAGAAAAAGTCCCCTCGAAAATGATTGTCATTGGCGCGGGAGTGATTGGAGTTGAATTAGCTTCTGTGTATCGACGTTTAGGAAGTGAGGTACAGATCATTGAAATGCTCGACGATATTTGCATTGCAATGGATCCGACCATCCGCAAATTTTTGCAAAGAACTCTAAAACAACAAGGAATTGAATTTCATCTATCTGCAAAAGTCACCTCAGCTAAACAGGAAGCCGATCTGGTTACCATAG
The DNA here is from genome assembly GCA_001897225.1 of Chlamydiales bacterium 38-26. Classification (GTDB taxonomy): domain Bacteria; phylum Chlamydiota; class Chlamydiia; order Chlamydiales; family Parachlamydiaceae; genus Neochlamydia. Next base: position 6,752 of record MKSK01000006.1, on the reverse strand, counting down.
AGTTCGAGGAAGGAGGAAATAAGCAAAATTTGCAAGGAGATGTTGTTTTGGTTGCAGTGGGAAGACGTCCTTATACAGATGGATTGGGGCTTGAGACCATCGGTGTTCAGAAGACACCTAAAGGTTTTATTTCAGTGGATGGATCCTTTCGTACGCAAGTTCCCCACATTTTTGCTATTGGTGACACAATTGAGGGACCTATGCTTGCGCATAAAGCCTCCGATGAAGGAACTGTAGTGGCTGAAATTTTAGTAGGATATGCTGCAAGTGTGAATTACATGGCCATTCCTAACGTCATTTATACTCACCCAGAAGCTGCGGCCGTGGGACTTACAGAACCTGAAGCAAAAGAACTTGGACTCGATGTTTTAGTGGGCTTGGCTTATTTCCGCGGAAATGCACGAGCGCGTTGCATGGGAGATACGGAAGGGCTAGTAAAGATCATTGGGGATAAAAGCACTCATCGTGTCGTGGGTTTGCATATCTTAGGGCCTCATGCCTCTGAAATGATTGGAGAAGGCGTGGTGGCCATTCAAAAGAAGGCGGCGCTCGAAGATGTGGCTTACGCCTCGCATGCACATCCGACCCTGTCTGAATCTATTAAAGAAGCTGCCATGGATGCCTTAGGTTTTGCAATGCACTAAGGGCCTATCTATTCATCTTGCTCCTTTTCTTGTCTCGACAGGGCGTTGAGATATTCTTTGATAACTAATTCTTTGAGGAATTTAGGCAAATTCTCTGCGAGGTTCTGGATTTGCTCTTTCCTCTGATCTAGACTCAAATCTATCGAGTTACTTATAAACTCCACAATTTCGATCAGTTCTGCATAATGTTTATACGCTTCCAGATTTTCTTGAGACCAAGTCGCCGGGGAAAAAAAATCTAATGTGACTAAATAGCGATGTATAAAGAGCCTAGGTAAAACAGAATATGTACGTCCTAATAGCAGGACAAATTGAAGGGCCTTTTTGTGTAAGGGTTCGTCTTCGTAATCCAGCCGCTGTAGCTTTTCGATAAGATCTTGCTGATCTTGCGATTTAAAGGCTTCTACAAAGAGGAGTAGCTGTGGATGCCCCATAATCCCGGTAAAATTGTGAAGGTCAGTAAGGTTAAAAAAATTTGTGAGGGTGGCTATATCGCTCAAGCTGATGTGACCTTCAAGGATTAAATTTAGCATAACTGACGGTGTATTGAAGAGATATTTTAGAGTGGCATGTAATTTTTCATAGTTTAATACTTCTTCAAGGCTGGACAGTTTATGTATCTCTGTGTTCCTTAATCGATTAAAGATCCACTTGATCCCTCCTTCCTCCTCTAGTACACGGATGAGTTCCTCTTGAGCTGCATTGACGTAACCTTTTAGCATTTTAACTGAATGACCAAACTGATAATCTGCTAAGATTTCTTCATGAGGGGCTATATCTCTTAGAGCAATAAAAATATAGGTAGTGACAATTTTATTCAAACGGATGGCCACAGCTCGTGTATTTGGATAGCCGTCGTTGACTCTGGCTGCAAGATTGCCCTCTTTCTCTCCGTCCACATCACCAGCCAGATATTTAGAAGAGGTGTGATCCAAAACCAGCCTGCCTGCATAGTGGACCACTAAGCTTCCTCTTGTGATTTGATCCAAAGCAAAAACTCCCCATCCATCCACAGAATCTTTCCCTAGGTAGATTTTTGGGAGGGAAGATAAATAGGTGGGATAATTGTTTTTTATAGATTCTTTCAATAAGGGAGAGATTTGCTTATTTTTTTCCAAATCTGGATCTGTGTGGAGTCCGTGTGTTGCAGCTAGTAGGGCCTGGGGGCTTACGATTACACTATTGGTAAATACAGCACCCGTCAACTGCTTAAACTTTGAGGCAGTCGCATTTCTAAATATTTCTTTTGTCTCAGGGTCTTGATAATGAAAGACTGATTGATGATCAGGTAGGGGAGTGTAGGTGAGAATTTCTTTAATTTCCTTGCAAGGCAAAGGAATGTTGATGGGCTGATTTTGATTGCGTTCAGATTGTTTATCTTCTAATAACTGGATAAGAGCTTTGTTTTGTGTAAGATAGGCGTAATGTAATGGCGTCCAATTATATCTATCCACAGGAACTAAATTCTCTACTTTATCCAACAAAAAATTCAAGATTTCTAGATCTTGCATCATGACAGATAGGTGTAGAGGTGTATATTTATGATTTCTTTCTGCATCCGCCAATTGATCTAAAGAAAATTGATGAATTTGAGCCATATGAGATTGGGCCAATCCGTGCACGAGAGCTATGGATAAATCCTTAGAGTCTAGGTTGGTAAAACTCTCGAATTCCTCTATCAAATAAATTTGCTCTAAGTTTAATGCTTTTTTAAAACTTAATGGATCCATACGTTCTCTGGTAGATTTTGAAAGGGTAAAATCTACCATATTGGAGAGATTGCTATAAATATCTTTATGTTTTTTTTTACACTAGATATACCTCAGCATAAGTGAAGGAGTCTCTAATTGGGATTTTTGATTGCAAAAATTGGAATTTTGAGATCTCTAAGATAGATATAATTCTGAGGTTTTAGATGATGACATGGCTCTTTTTGTTGATGGGTCTAGCGGTTCTTGTATGTGGAGCTGAGCTTCTTGTGCGAGGAGCCTCGCGTCTAGCTTTAGGCTGGGGAGTTTCACCTTTAGTAGTTGGCCTGACCATCGTAGCTTTCGGCACTAGTACACCTGAGCTTGCAGTCAGCCTCAAGGCTGCATGGGCCAACCATCCTGACTTGGTTTTAGGGAATTGTGTAGGAAGTAATATTTTTAATATATTGTTTATTTTGGGTATTTGTGCGCTCATTTCGCCCCTGATTGTTTTGCAGCAGCTCGTAAGAATCGATGTGCCTATCATGATCGGAGTGCACATTGTACTACTGTTGTTTGCATATAATAGTACGATTGGCCCATTAGAAGGATTTTTATTCATTTTATGCCTTATTGCCTATACAGCTTTTGTGGTGTATAAAAGCAAACAAGAATCTGAAACTGTTGTCAAAGAATATAACGATACATACTCGATCTCTTTGAAGAATGCTAAATTCAAAAATACCAAAAGTATTGTCTATGTCTTATTAGGTTTGGGTTTATGTGTTATCGGAGCTGGATGGATGACAGACAGCGCTGTTGCGATAGCTCGGGCTTTGGGTCTTAGCGAGCTTGTGATCGGTTTGACGATTATTGCAGCAAGTACATCAATTCCAGAGGTAGCCACCTCTGTCGTAGCTACTATACGTGGTCAAAGGGATATTGCCATTGGTAATGTGGTAGGAAGCAATATATTTAACGTCCTAGGGATTATTGGTATCACCAGTCTAGTTTCTCCTCATGAAATCACAGTGGCCCCTTCCGTGATTAGCTTTGATATTCCTGTGGCATTAGCTTGCTGCGTGGCCTGTCTTCCGATTTTTTTTACAGAGCATAAAATTACGCGAGGAGAAGGAGTGCTGTTTTTAGGTTATTATGTCGCGTATATCTCTTATCTTTTATTGAGTGCTGCTAAGCACGATAGTCTACCTCTATTCAATCAAACAATGTTTTTGTTTGTCATTCCTCTAACATTTATTACTTTATTCATTTTAGCCTATAGAGCCTTTAAGGTTAAAAAACATAGCCAGTGAATCATGCCTAAGCCGCTTTTTAACTTCTTATCAAGAATGGCTGTGTTGAAAAAATCACGAAAAGCCTAATTAAATAGTGAAAATGAATTAATTTCTATGGAGAAAAAGAAAGAAAAAAGTTGGTCTCATTTGTTTTCAACCACACAAAAGTCTAACATGAGTCGCGCCAAGCGCAACGGAAAAATTAATACTGCCACCGAGGATTTAGGAGCAGATTAGTTTTTAATTTAAATGTATATAAGTCATTAAAGGACAAAACTATTTACGTTTATTCCCTGTTTTAACCAAGTTGTCCCAGTATTCATGCAATTGAGGGTCAATATAGAGTTTTATTTTCTCTAGATTGATTTTGCGATGGGGATACTCTGTATCAATAAAAGTAAATTTTCCATCTTGAGTATAGGGAACATTACTGCTTAAAAAATTGGATCCACATCCATGGCTAAGAATGCAGTAAAGTTCATCAAGATGTTCAGGTGTCACTACAGTTTTCCAAGCCTCTTTTGTTTCACTCTTCGACACTAAACGCATATCCTCGGCTAGTAAGACAAGTAAGTGTTGTGTGCCTTGTGCGGGAATAGGTGGCAGAATATATAGCCATTTTTTAGGCACAACAAAATGTTTTATTTTCTTCTTCTTTATTAATGTTCTGATGATTTGCGCCCCGCGGCATCGATCCACTAGCCATTGCCAGGAAGGTTTGTTGAGACGTGTGCGGCTATCTGAATCTAGGTAGAGTTTAAATAAATAGTTTTTTAAGCTAGGGTGCTTAGCGACAATAATAAAACTTGAATCTTTGATGTGGGTAATTTGAAAGCCTGCTTGCTCTAATGTTTCTAGATTGCTTGTCACGCGCGTAGTGGAGAATATATTGTCTAAGATGACTTTTTTTGGATGTGTTTCAGGTATTAAGTAAGGTGTAATTTTGCTTTTGATATTTTTATTTAAAAAAGGATTTTCATGAGCATAAATGTGATCAAGCTGATGATTCCAAGCATGGTTTAAATGTTTTAACGCTGCATAAAAATCCTTTTTATCAGAGTAGTACTTAGCTTTTGAAACTTCACCCAGTGCATCATTTTCTTCAGCACGACTCCATAGGCTTTCTATATCCTCGTCTTCGAAGGGGATGCTTAAATAAGACTTTTCCGAAAGTTCTTGATTTAGATAAGTATTTAAAGATGAAAATGCATAAAGTGTATTTTCGTCGTATTCTTCCCCAATAAGGGGATTTAAAAATATACTATAGACAACCATATTGAATAAAAAAAGCTTCATAAAGTCCATGTGTGTTGTGTAAAAAATATACATTATCTATTTTAGATTTCTTTTTGCGAAAAGTAGAGATAAAATAAGAGTGTTGTCAGTGTTTTTCCATCATGAATCTCTCCATTAAAAATCATTTCTCGGATTTTTTTCCATTCCACAACCTCTACCGTAATTTTTTCTGTCTCATCCAATTTTTGGCCGACATAGATGAGATCTTGCGCTGTATAGGCAAACATACGCTCATTGCAGATGCCAGGAGAGGTATAAAAGGTGGTCAGAGGTTCTATTTTTTTGGCCTCATAGCCTGTCTCTTCCACCAGTTCTCGTGAAGCTGTGGCATCAGGGTGTTCCCGGGGTTCTAGGGTGCCAGCCGGCAGCTCCCATAGAGTTTCACCCACTGCAAAACGTTCATTTTTAATCATTAAAATATGTTCATCATCTAAAAGTGGAAGAATAACCACTGCTCCAGGATGAATCACGACGTCGCGTTTACCCAAGGTGCGCACATCAAATCGGGTTCCCCGGAAAACTAACTTTGAATCTTTTAATGAGGATGAGAAGGGTAGTTCTTCTTTCATAGCGAATCCTGGTGAAATCCGATTGATATTTAGTATTCTTCGCGTTAAGCTGTGTTTTTGTTAAAATTTACCGATCAACCATTATGTCTACAACAAAACTCTTTTTTTTCCTAGGTGCATTTTTTGCTCTTCTTTCTGTGATTTTGGGAGCCTTTGGTGCGCATGCCCTCAAACAAAAAATCTCAGGGGAGATGCTTTCTATATTCGAAGTGGGAGTTAGGTATCAGATGTACCATGCGCTAGGTTTGATCCTTATCGCACTGGCCGTCCAACATTTCCCGGGTTTTTCTTTAGAGTGGGCAGCTTGGTTGTTTGTAGGTGGCATTTTGATTTTTTCAGGAAGTCTGTATATTCTCGCGCTGACAGGGAACACGTTATGGGGGGCTGTAACACCTATAGGAGGCATGCTGTGGATTATAGCGTGGATATTTGTCTGTTACACACCCTTTAAAACATAATAACGATCCCGTCTATGTCTAATAAAATTATCCTCAAACCCGGTAAAGAAAAAGCTTTGTTAAATCGACATCACTGGATTTTTTCTGGTGCCATTGCTGAATCTCCCTCCATGTTGAAAGGAGACATTCTGCCCGTTTACTCACAGCAAAAAGTATTGTTGGGTCATGCTTATTTTAATACCAAGGCTAAGATCTTTGGACGTATGTTGTCTTTTGGCGATGCCAATCCTCTCCAGCAACTTTTTGTATCCCTCAAAGCCGCTATTGAACTACGAGAGAAGTTTTTTACAAAAGAGACTAATGCTTATCGCTTGGTTAATGGGGAGGGAGACTTTATACCCGGGCTCATCATTGATCGTTACCAGGATGGTTTGGTTCTTCAGATCTCTACTCTGGGGATGGAGAAATTAAAATCTCAGGTGTTAGAGTTTTTAATCAAGGAAATAAGACCCTCTTTTATTTATGAAAAATCCACCCTACCTTCTAGAAAAGAAGAGGGACTCGGACCTGTTGAGAATTTGCTTTATGGAGAGTTGCCCGAAGAAATTCAGATAAGTGAGAATGGACTAAAGTTTTTGGTATCACCTAAAGAAGGGCAAAAAACGGGTTTCTTTATTGATCACCGTGAAATGCGACAGCAGGTGAGAGATTTGTCTAAAGATAAGCGGGTCTTAAATTGTTTTGCATATACCGGGGGATTTAGTGTCTATGCTGCCAGTGGGGGCGCCCAACAGGTAGATTCCGTAGATATTTCTGATGCAGCAATGAAAATGGCACAGAGGAACGCACATTTAAATGAGCT